>NZ_QORY01000001.1:0-555370 GCF_008368755.1 Bacillus sp. AR2-1 | reverse complement strand
GCGCCCGTGTTACCTCGAGGTCCGGTAGCACCAGTGGCGCCCGTGTTACCTCGAGGTCCGGTAGCGCCAGTAGCGCCTGCTGGCCCAGTAGGCCCGGTAGGTCCTTTAATGAATGAAGCAGAATTAACTAGAGCGGTTTGTAATGCTGCTATTAATTTAAGAAGCTCTTGAAGTGTGCAAGGGTCGATTCGGAATAGTTTTGTAATGTATAGTAAATAATTAATTAGATTTTGAAGCTCGATAAATACAGCGCTTGCTACGAAGGTTGGATTTTTTAATATAGTTATTAAGTTTTTAATAATAGCTAACCCTTGTGCTTTCAGGGAGGAAGTAGCGTCTAGTGAACAAATAAATTTACTTAGTAGGTTCAATGTATCGATTAGATCTTCAATGTTTTGAGGAGATGGATTTGCGAAAAGTTTTGGGATTATTTTTGTTAAATCAATAATGATTGCACGGAATGTTCTAAGTTGTACCTTAGTAACTGGGATTGATGGGGTATTTGGGATTCGTCCGGCGCTACTTGGAAAGCATGGTTTGGAGAACTTGTTCTGACTGTCGTTAAAATGAGACATTAAATCTCTCCTTTCTCATGAGGATATGAACGAAACTCATCATAGTAGATGCAAAAATTAGTTAAATGGTCATAGTAAAATCGTTTGTTTAAAGAAAAAATAGAAAAAACGCCTTATCATAAGGCGTTTTTTCTATTTTCTGCGTATTGATAATATCGTTTTAGTGAAACTTTTGATTTGAATCCAGCTAGTTTTATAATTTCTGACTCCGGAGTTTCTTTTTTTATTAAGTTTAAAATATAGGTGTTACGAAAGTGTTGTCCTGAGATTCCTTTGCGTAAATTAGCTCTAGATACTTCAAGGCGAATCATTTTTTGGATAGCGATTTCTGTTAATCCCTTCGGTGCATCATTTTCGTATACCCATCTGTATGTTCCACGATTAAAATCAAATGCGATAAATAATGGGTCATGGCTATGATATTTTGGACGAACGGGTTCCGGGATGCTTTTGTAATAAGCATATAGTTGTTTTTTGTCTTCGTTAGTTAATGTAATTGTTCTTTCTACCCCTGCGGTTGCTGGGATAGATAATGTGTTAGTTTCAAAGTGGACGTGATGCAGAGTTAATGCTGTAAGTTCCTGTAAGGATAATCCATAGTCGATTAATAAGTTTAAAATAACGATATTACGGTCTATCAATAAAGGGCGCACAGGACGTTGTTTTTCTGAAAGTCCTTCCAATGAAGAGACTATATGTTTTAATCTTTTTTCCTCATCAGATGAAATGAAATCTTCATCGCGAAGCCTGCGGTCTGGTTGGATAGAAATTTCCATATTCTTTAATGGATTAGGGATGTTTAGAAAGTGATGCATTCTATTTAATACAATAAATACACGGTGCATCGTTTTCTCTGAGTAATGTCGATTCTTTTTTAAGTCGAAAAAATAATCTTCATAGTCTTTTGTACAAAGTGTAGCCCATATATTACTGGAAGGGAGCTTTTTGTTTTTTTTTAACCAATGTCCGAAATCTTCAATGTCATAAACATAACGTTTAATGGTTGAAGGTTTTCGGCCTTTATTCAATAAAAAAATAGAAAAGGCTTGTATTGTATCATGGAATTCCGTTGTCTCCATAGTCCCACCACCTTCATTATTTCTTATATTATAGCAAACTTTTCTGAAAATAGTCATTTGCAAGGGAGACAGGAATAATAATATTTGGTGAGTGGATAAAGCGAAATTTTAATCAGTGGGATTTTGTTAATCCATCGCTGATCATTAGCCTGCACCAATCGGGCATTTACGGGCAATTATCTGCCGCCTAACTTCCTAATATTTGCTGAATTTTGAGGTGGGAGTCTTACTGCTCGCAAATAGCGGGATAAAATGAGGTGATTGTATGGAACAATCGATGCGAAAGAAAAATAATAATCAAATTAATATTGTGTTAAATCATCGAAAGAAAATTTCTTTACCAGCCGCAGAAAATAAAACAGTAATTTCAAATGAAACTACTACGAAACATGAGATGCTGCAAAGAATTGAAGAAGAAATGGGAAAGCTTATTGGGATGGATGATATAAAAAAGATAATAAAAGAAATATATGCTTGGATTTATGTAAATAAAAAAAGACAAGAAATAGGGTTAAAGTCTGAGAAGCAAGTACTCCATATGTTGTTTAAAGGGAATCCAGGTACAGGGAAGACAACTGTTGCTAGGATGATAGGGAAATTGTTGTTTGAGATGAATATTCTATCAAAAGGGCACTTAGTTGAAGCTGAACGTGCGGATCTTGTAGGAGAGTACATCGGTCATACAGCTCAAAAAACAAGAGATTTAATAAAAAAAGCAATGGGAGGTATTTTGTTTATTGATGAGGCGTATTCATTAGCCCGAGGGGGAGAAAAAGATTTTGGGAAAGAAGCAATTGATACACTCGTAAAGCATATGGAAGATAAACAACACGGTTTTGTATTGATATTAGCCGGATATTCAAGAGAAATGAATCACTTTCTTTCATTAAATCCAGGTCTGCAATCACGTTTTCCGTTTATAATTGAATTTGCGGATTACTCAGTAAATCAGCTGTTAGAAATAGGGAAGAGGATGTATGAAGAACGTGAATACCAGTTATCGAAAGAGGCTGAATGGAAATTTAGAGATCATTTACATGCCGTAAAGTACTCATCGCAAATTACATCGTTTAGTAATGGAAGATATGTACGGAATATTGTTGAAAAATCGATTCGTACACAGGCTATGCGGTTGTTGCAAGAGGATACGTATGATAAATATGATTTAATTGGGATATCAAGTTGTGATTTGATGCTTGAAGAGGAGACGCACAGTACGTAAACTGTGCGTCTGTTTTTTGTATAAGTGCTTTTACTCTTTTTTTGCTTTTTCTTGATAAGATTTATGGAAGTGTTCCATTTTAGCGCTTTTTTCGTGTGCAGAATTAGGATCGTGTCCAATTTGACCTACTGAGCTTTTTTGAGCGCCTTTATTAACATGGTTTGTCATTTGTATTCACCTCGCTTTGAGGATTAGTATAAACATTATGTAAAGAAAAACTCATTAGAAAAGAAAAACCTCTTTACGATATGTAAAGAGGTTAGATTGCTATTTATGCATTGAACGTTCTTTTGTATCGATACGTCTATGCGGTAAATGCCATTTGTAATGAATAGAAACCATGCGGAAGCAAACAATTAAAATGAATAAGGTATATAGAGCCCAATCGCTAACAATAATTTGAGCGCCGATTAAGAAACCTGCTAGAATCGTCCAAAAGGCATATACTTCAGCTCGAAGGACGAGAGGTTTTCTGCGGGCTAAAAGATCGCGGATGATACCACCGCCAATACCAGTTAAAACAGCTGCTACGATTGTAGCGCTAATTGGTAAATTTAATTTTTGAGCATATAATGCTCCTTGTACGGCGAATGCTGATAAGCCGATAGCATCAGTGATATTTTCCCACTTTTTCCAATGTCTAATTAATTTATTAGGAAAAAGAAAAATAATCGTCATTGATAGTAGTGCGATTTGGAATAACATGTCTTGTTGCCAAAACGCGACAATCGGATAACCGATTAATAAATTACGAAGGGCACCTCCCCCAAATGCGGTTGCCATTCCTAAAATATACACCCCGAAAATATCATAATCCTCTTCCATTGCAACAATGGCTCCGCTTAGTGCGAAAGCGATTGTGCCTATGATGCTAAAAATCTCCCATGCCATGAATTTTCTCCCCCGCTAACTAGATGAAATGTGCTTCCTCTGCTATTATATTAGAAGGTTTAAATTTCGAAAAGGATGAGTGAACATATTTGATGGAAGAAAAAGAAAAAGTCATATTAGTAGGCTGTCAATTGCCACAAGATGATGATGAAAAGTTTATGCATTCCATGAAAGAGCTTGCATCGCTAGCGAAGACTGCACGAGCAGAATTGTTAGTGTCTACAACGCAAAAACGACCGAAGTTTCATCCGGCGACCTATATAGGTAAAGGTAAATTAGAAGAGCTTACAATGTTAACGGAAGAATTAGAACCGGATGTTATCGTATTTAATAACGAATTAACGCCGAGTCAAATTCGGAATTTATCCTCAGTATTAGATGCGAGGGTGATTGATCGAACGCAACTAATATTAGATATTTTTGCGCAACGTGCGAAGTCGAGGGAAGGTAAGCTTCAAGTAGAATTAGCTCAGTTGCAATATACAATGCCACGTCTTATGGGGCAAGGATTGTCTTTATCACGTCTTGGTGGTGGTATTGGAACGAGAGGGCCGGGTGAGACGAAACTTGAGACGGATCGTCGTCATATTCGATCACGCGTTGATGAAATAAAGAAACAACTTGCAGTTGTTGTGGAGCATCGAAAAAGATATCGTGAGAGAAGAAAAGATAATAAAGTATTTCAAGTTTCATTAATAGGGTATACGAATGCGGGAAAATCTACACTGTTTAATAGATTGACGGAAGCAGATACGTTTGAAGAAAACTTGTTGTTTGCAACGCTAGACCCGACGACAAGGAAGATGCCGTTACCTTCAGGTTATACAGTATTACTAACTGATACGGTGGGCTTTATACAAGATTTACCTACGTCATTAATTGCTGCTTTTCGTTCGACATTAGAAGAAGCTGGTGAAGCGGATGTTATTTTACATGTAGTTGATTCAGCGGATCCTAATTATGTAGGGCATGAGAAAACAGTAAAACAATTATTGTCAGAACTTGAAATTAATCATATTCCTATTATTACGTTATATAATAAAAAAGATGAATTACATCAAAACTTTATTCCGTTTCCGAAAAGTGACTTCTTAATGACTAGTGCCTTTGAACAAAGTGATTTATTGCATATAAAAGAAGCGATAGAAACGAAAATGAAGGAAGAAATGAATCGTTATCAAGTGGAAATTCCACCGAGTGAAGGTAAGTTGTTAACGCTATTAAAGACGGAGACGCTATTAACAAAGATGGAGTTTCTGGAAGATAAATTTGTATATAATTGCGTGGGGTATATTTTTGCTCATTCATCGCTTAATGTGCAATTAAAGAGATTTTTAGTGGAAGAAGGAGAAAATAAAAATGTTTGATCGTTTGAAAAATGGAGAAAAAATTGCTCCAATCGTAAAAGAAGTAGAGAGCCAGATTACAGAAGTACATAAACGCGCGGATGAAGTAATTGAAAGCAATCAGTTTCGAGTGTTAGAAAGTTTCCGTAAACATAAAATTAGTGACTCGCATTTTATTCCGACGACAGGTTACGGTTATGATGATATTGGCCGTGATACGTTAGAAAAAGTGTATGCGGATGTATTTGGAGCGGAAGCTGGTCTTGTTCGTCCGCAAATTATTTCAGGTACTCATGCTATTTCTACAGCGTTATTCGGTGTTTTACGTCCGGGAGATGAGTTATTGTACATCACTGGCAAACCGTATGATACATTAGAAGAAATCGTTGGTGTACGCGGAAAAGGTGTAGGTTCATTTAAAGAATATAATATTGGTTATAATGCAGTTCCGCTTACTGAAGAGGGGCTTGTTGATTTTGGAGCTGTTGCGACTGCAATTCATAGTAATACGAAGATGATTGGGATTCAGCGCTCAAAAGGTTATGCTACTCGTCCATCGTTTACTATTTCTCAAATTAAAGAGATGATAGCATTCGTTAAAGAAATTAAACCTGATGTTGTTGTGTTTGTAGATAACTGTTATGGTGAGTTTATTGAAGAGCAAGAACCATGTCATGTAGGTGCAGATTTAATGGCAGGTTCGCTTATTAAAAACCCTGGTGGTGGAATTGTTAAAACTGGTGGTTACATTGTTGGTAAAGAACAGTATGTTGAAGCGTGTGCATATCGTTTAACATCTCCGGGAATCGGTGCGGAAGCAGGGGCATCTTTATACAGTCTGCAAGAAATGTATCAAGGTTTCTTCTTAGCGCCGCATGTAGCGGGGCAAGCGCTAAAAGGTGCGATTTTTACAGCTGCATTTTTAGAGAAGTTAGGAATGAATACATCACCAGCATGGAATGCACCAAGAACAGATTTAATTCAGTCTGTTCAATTTGATGATAAAGATCGTATGATTGCATTCTGCCAAGCGATTCAATATGCATCTCCAATTAATTCTCACTTCACTCCATATGCCAACTATATGCCGGGTTATGAAGATGATGTAATTATGGCTGCGGGAACGTTTATTCAAGGTGCAAGTATTGAATTGTCAGCTGATGGTCCAATTCGTCCGCCTTATGTTGCTTACGTGCAAGGTGGGTTAACTTATTCACATGTGAAGATTGCGATTTGTTCTGCAATTGATGCGTTAATTGAAAAAGAATTATTAACAATTTCTTAAGGGGAAGCTGTCGATTTCGACAGCTTTTTTCGTGTGAAAGTAATGATTAATCTCATTAGAAAAAAGAATGAAAAAATTTATAAAAAAATCATGTAAGAAAAGCTAACATCTATTGACACTAAACATAACATGGTATAAAATGAGAAGCAGTTAAGGCGAAGGAGGAACTGAAACAATGAAAGAAGATAGACGTTCTGCCCCGCTGTTTCCTATTGGTATTGTTATGGATTTAACACAATTATCTGCACGTCAAATTCGCTACTATGAAGAGCATAATCTTGTTTCTCCAACCCGTACAAAGGGGAATCGTAGATTATTTTCATTTAACGATGTAGATAAGTTGTTAGAGATTAAAGATTTATTAGATCAAGGCTTGAATATGGCTGGTATTAAACAAGTGTTACTAATGAAAGTAAATCAAACAGAAACAGTGAAAGTAAAAGAAGAAACGAAAGAAATTTCAAAAACTGAGCTTCGCAAAATACTTCGAGATGAACTACAACATACAGGTAGATTTAATCGGACTTCATTGCGACAAGGTGACATTTCAAGGTTTTTTCACTAAAGATAACTGATTCTGAAGGTGTTTAGAGGGACTAAGGAGGAATTTATAATGGCTAGGTACACAAGAGAAGATATTTTCCGTTTGGCGAAAGAAGAGAATGTAAAGTATATCCGCTTACAATTTACGGACCTTTTAGGAGTAATTAAAAACGTAGAAATTCCAGTGAGCCAATTAACAAAAGCTCTTGATAACAAAATGATGTTTGATGGATCTTCTATTGAAGGTTTCGTACGTATTGAAGAATCTGATATGTACTTATATCCAGATTTAGATACTTGGGTAATTTTCCCTTGGACAGCTGAAAAAGGAAAAGTAGCTCGATTAATCTGTGATATTTACAATGCAGATGGCACTCCATTTGATGGCGATCCACGTAACAACTTAAAGCGTGTATTAAAAGAAATGGAAGCATTGGGATTCTCAGATTTCAATCTTGGACCAGAGCCAGAATTCTTCCTATTTAAAGTAGATGAAAAAGGAAATCCAACATTAGAATTAAACGATAACGGTGGATACTTCGACCTTGCGCCGATGGATCTAGGGGAAAACTGTCGTCGTGATATCGTGCTTGAACTTGAAGAAATGGGCTTTGAAATTGAAGCGTCTCACCATGAGGTTGCTCCAGGGCAACATGAAATTGACTTTAAATATGCAAATGCAATTCGCTCATGTGATGACATTCAAACATTCAAACTTGTTGTAAAAACAATTGCTCGTAAACACGGTTTACACGCAACATTTATGCCAAAACCATTATATGGTGTGAACGGTTCAGGTATGCACTGTAACTTATCACTATTCAAAAATGGTGAGAACGTATTCTTCGATCAAAACGGTGACTTACAATTAAGTGATGATGCTCGTCACTTCATCGCAGGTATTTTAAAACACGCACCAGCATTTACAGCGGTAGCAAATCCAACTGTAAACTCTTACAAGCGTTTAGTACCTGGATACGAAGCTCCTTGTTACGTAGCATGGTCTGCACAAAACCGTAGCCCATTAGTACGTATCCCTGCATCTCGTGGTATTAGTACACGCGTAGAAGTACGTAGTGTTGACCCAGCTGCAAACCCATATTTAGTAATGGCTACATTATTAGCAGCAGGTCTTGATGGAATTAAAAACAAATTAACTCCACCAGCTGCAGTAGACCGTAACATCTATGTAATGACAAAAGAAGAGCGCGAAGAAGCAGGTATCGTTGACTTACCAGCAACATTAGCGCAAGCATTAGTTACATTACAATCTAATGAAGTAGTATGCGGTGCACTAGGAGAACATTTACTTGAGCACTTCATCGAAGCAAAAGAGATTGAGTGGGACATCTTCCGCACACAAGTTCACCAATGGGAACGCGATCAATATATGTCTCTATACTAAGAGAGAAAAAAGCCTTGATACTACGGTATCAGGGCTTTTTTTATTTGTGGGCAAATATAAAGGCTTGTGAAATGAATTAGATGGGTGCCCGCAAAGTGCTCGAAAAAAGTCATGTGGATTATTTAAAATGCGTGCTAGCTATGAATGAAAATGTGGAAGTTGAAATATGGTGTGGATGTATTTAATTCGAAAATTAAGTATTGAAAAATATAGTACCTTGCAATGAATAATACTAAGTGGTATATTATGGATATAACGGGTACCGTGTATTGAATAGTACTGAAATGAGAAAGGGGGATTGACCTTGAACGTTCAGTTTAAAAAAGGCGTGTTAGAACTGTGTGTTTTAGCACTTGTGAAACGTAAAGATTGTTACGGCTATGAACTTGTTCAGCAAATCTCAAATAAATTTTTAATATCGGAAGGGTCAGTGTATCCTTTATTACGTCGTTTAACGAAAGAAGGATATTTTCAAACGTATTTAAAAGAATCTACAGAGGGACCGCCTCGTAAATATTATCAACTAACTGAGCAAGGGGAAACGCAACTGAATTTGTTAGTAACGGAGTGGCGTGATTTTGCAAAAGGCGTACAAGAAATTATTGAAGGGGTGGAATGGGATGAGTAAAGAACAGTTTCTTAAAGAATTATCAAGTCATCTTAGAAAGTTACCGGAAGAAGAGAGGAAAGATATTTTATTTGATTATGAAGAGCATTTTCAGTTTGGAATAGAAGAAGGAAAAACTGAATCGGAAATAATAAAGGGCCTTGGCTCTCCGAAAGTAATTGCAAAAGACTTACTTGCTTTGTATCGCTTTGACGAAATGAAAAAGGACCCATCAACTACCAATATAACAAGGGCTGTTATGGCAGCGATTGGACTTAGTTTGTTTAATTTTATTATTGTGTTAGGCCCGTTAGTTGCAATTATTGCTTTTATATTTTCCTTCTGGCTCGGTGGAATTGCTAGTGTAGTGAGACCATTTTTCGTTATTGGAAAAGTATTTATGGGTACTTTTATATGGTTGGATTTATTCGTTAGTATAACGTTTGTTGGAGTAGGTTTGTTGTTATGTATTATCGCTTATTATAGTACGAAGTGGTTTAAAAAGTTATGCGTACGTTATGTAATATGGAACTTCAAAATGATAAAAGGGGAGTAGATGATGAAGAAAATATTGTTAGTAGCTATCGCTTGTATCATTATTGGAGTAATAGGGATTTCACAAACATATGAAAAAGCAGTGCAAACTGCAGAAGAAGGAAATAAAGAAGACGTAATTAAAAACGAAACACTAAAAAATATAGAAGTTAAGTTAGATGCTGGGGATATTGTTGTCCAAAAATCTCCCGACTCTTCTTTTTATGTAAAGCAATCAGGAGATGTACGTAAACACGAGGTTCGTATTGCCGAAGATGGTGACACATTAAAAATTATTGGGGAAAGAGAAAAAGGTGCTTCATTTGATTTTTCTTTTTACGATTTTAGATTTCAAAGGTCTACAATAACTCTCCTTGTGCCTGAACGTTCATACCAAGAGATAAAAATAAATTCATCAGCTGGACAAATAGAAATAAGTGATGTGAAAAGTGATTGTGTAAGTGTTGGGACACTCGCTGGAGAAGTAGATTTGAAAAATGTCACAGCAAAAAGTGTGGAAGGATCTTCAAAAGCTGGTGAGGTGAGCTTTAAGAAGGTAATAGGAAAAGTAACTGCGAAGTCGGCTAGCGGGGAAGTGCATATTATGGATCATGATCCTAAATATGATGTAGAGGCAAGTTCAACCGCTGGGGATGTAGATATTACTTTATTAGAAAAACCACAAGATGCAGTTATAACTGGGCAAAGTGCTGCTGGCGAAGTAATGATTTTTAATGAAGAAAATAAAAATATAACAATTGGCAATGGTAGTAAAAAGATTAGTGGTAAAACAGCTGCTGGCGATGTGACGATTGAAACTCGTTCATAAGAAATAAAATGTATGAAAATCTATCAAAATACAAAAAAGAAGATAATTACCGTATATAAATAAGGTAATTATCTTCTTTTATTATTCTTAATGTAAATCACGATATACGCCAATTACTTTTCCAATAACTGACACTTGTTTTAAAATGATAGGTTCTAATGAAGAGTTTTCCGGTTGTAGACGGAAATGGTCTTTTTCTTTATAGAAACGTTTAACAGTTGCTTCGTTATCTTCTGTTAAAGCGACTACAATTTCACCGTTGTATGCAGACTGTTGTTGGCGAACAACAACTAAATCCCCATCGAAAATACCAGCTTCAATCATACTATCTCCGGAAATACGTAACATAAATACTTGGTCTGCTCCAGCAACAATGCTAGCTGGAAGTGGGAAATGATCTTCTACACTTTCAACTGCTGTAATAGGTAATCCAGCAGTAACTTTTCCGACAATTGGAACTTGAATAACAGATTGTGTCTCTGTATCCATTCGGTTGTCACCTAAAATTTCAATTGCTCGTGGTTTTGTTGGATCGCGTCGAATATATCCTTTTTCTTCTAGTCGTGATAAATGTCCGTGCACTGTAGAACTAGAAGCGAGGCCGACTGCTTGACCGATTTCACGTACGGAAGGTGGATATCCTTTTTCTTGTACTTTTAGCTTAATAAAGTCGAGAATGTCTTGCTGGCGTTTCGTTAACTTTTCCATGTTTTCTAACACCTCGTTTTCTTTCATTTTTCTTATTAATAAGTATAACATGCGAAAAAACATTCTACAAACATAAGTTCGAACGAAAGACGAATTTATGATACACTATAAGGAAAATATAGTGAGAAAGAAGGGTTCAATATGAATGCAATTATTTATGCACGTGTGAGCACAACAAAAGAAGAACAGGAAACATCATTATTGCGTCAAAAAGATGAATTATTGCATTTAGCTGAGCGCTATCAAATGAATGTTGTAAAGGTGATTGAGGAGCAGGCTAGTGGTTATACAATTGAACGTGATGGCATATTAGAAGTGCTAGATACAATTCGCGATGAACAAGTTGATGTACTTCTCATACAAGATGAAACGCGCCTTGGTAGAGGGAATGCAAAGATTGCATTAATGCACTGTTTACATAAAGAGGGAATAAAAGTATATACGCATACGCATAATGGAGAATTAGAACTCTCTGACTCTGATTCGATGGTACTAGATATAATTGGGATTGTTGAAGAGTATCAAAGGAAGATCCACAATTTAAAAATTAAACGTGGCATGCAAAGAGCGGTAGAGAAAGGATTTCGTCCAGAGAATAATTTGAAAAATCGTCATTTAAGTATAGGACGTGAGAAAAAAGAAGTGCCAATTGAGGAAATTGTACGTTTACGCCGGAATGAATTAACTTTTGAAGAAATTGCAGCAACACTTCGTGGTTTTGGTCATGATGTTTCAAAAGCAACTGTACATCGAAGATATGTAGAATATACAAAGCAATTGCTTGATAAAGAGGACTAACTATTGTATGATAATAATCAGTTTTGAGTAAAAGGGGGATTCGAGATGCAAAGTCACGAACTCATTGAACGCATTAACTTCTTAGCGAAAAAAGCAAAAGCTGAAGGTTTAACTGAAGAAGAACAACGTGAGCGCCAATCGCTACGTGAACAATATTTAAAAGGATTTCGTCAAAATATGTTAAACGAACTTAAAGGAATTAAAGTTGTTAACGAAGAAGGTACTGATGTTACACCGGCGAAATTAAAAGCTTTAAAAAAGCAAGATAATGCAAAATTAAACTAAAAGATGGGCGAAGCCCATCTTTTTTATTTATTATATCCGTTATTTAATAACTTTCCAGTTGTTATTGAATGTTGCTTCTATCTTTTTGTGCTTCAATATATAGTTAGCGATAAGTTCAGACATATCTGTTGGTATGTCTTTTATTACGGGCTTATTTTGAAACATAAAGAAGTTCCCTCCGCCACTTGCGCGATAATTATTCATAACGACGTTATATTCTTCATTCATATGAAGTGGAGCGCCTTTATACTGTAAGGATTCTACTCTCTCGCCAATTGGTTTGGAAATGTTTAATACGTACGAAATTCCTTCCCACATATCGTAATTATAGTGTTGCGGCTTTGGTTCTATGTAGGTAGGGTTTACGATGATAGTTCCATCTGCTTTTAATATGAAATAAGAAGCAGAGAGTTCAAGGGCATCTTTTATATCCGCTCCAGTTATTCTAATTACTTTTAATGTATTTGGATAAATATAATTAGAAACGATGTCACGCATTGTTACATATTTCGGGAAACCTGGAGATGTATTATGGAATAAGCTTGTACAAGAAATGGAAACATTAGCTATATCCATCTGTATTTTATTTATGAATTCAATAAAAGGATGGTCTTGCAAACGAGTTTGCATAGCATCTGAAATTTGCATGTTCCCATAGATTACTCCAATAGGTTGATCGAGCCAATTTTGTGTTTTTTCTTCATAATCGGCAACCAAGGAAAGAATATCTTGGTCAGCCTCAATTCCTTGTACGGGCAATAATTGTGAATAACTCTCTTTTTTTACCCATTTTTTTTCTGTTTTTTCGAATGTTACTGTTACTTTTCCAACGGAGTGTCCATTGCATCCAGTCTGTAAAATTGTTACACCATTCATTACGTTGTGAGCGATTTCCCGGTGTTGGTGGCCTGTTAGTAAAATGTCTATGCCTTCAATTTCATGGCACATTGCATATCCTTGGTTTTCACCTGTTAAAACTTCAGTCGGTACCCCAGTTTGTAAATCGCGTTCAAATCCCCCATGGTAGGCTACGACTAATAAATCGGGTTTCTCGTGTTCGCGAATGTAAGAAACCCATCTTTTTGTTGTTTCTAATGCATCTTCAAATTGTAAATCTTGAATGTGATGGGGGTGTTCCCAATTGGGAATGTAATGCGTTGTCATCCCTAAAATAGCAATTTTTATATTTGATTCAATATGTTTTATTATATATGGTTTCCCGAAATAAGGTTCTTTTCTGTTTTTATCTAAAATATTTGCTGATAGATACGGAAAGTTTGCAGTAGAAATAGCATTATTTAATATGTCCATTCCATAATTAAATTCATGATTCCCAATAACTGCAGCATCATAACGTAAATAGTTCGCTAATAAAGACATTGGATTTTTCTTATCTTCTTCATATGTAGCGTAATGATAAGTGAAGGGTGTTCCTTGTATGAAGTCACCGTTATCAATTAAAAGAACGTTTCTATTTTGGGAACGTTCTTTTTTTATAAGAGTAGAAATTTTGGCTAAACCAATTTCAGCTTGGGAGTTATCTTGGTAGTGAATTGGATAAACAGTGCCATGTATATCACTTGTTAATAAAATGTTTAAAGTTACAATTTGATTTGGATTTAATATCATTCACCTTTTCTATTGTTATCTACTAATTAAGCATATCAAATATATGAAGAGAATTTTAATGAGAATGTATAGAATGTGTAAAGATTCTGTAAATAAGCAATTGTACGTGAAAATGTGTGATATATTTCTTCATGTTTACGGAAGGCAATTTCATAACAACAAAATTGGAGGCATTAATATGTTGAAAAAAGTTTTTGCAATGAGTACGACAGTTGTACTAGCGGCGGGATTATTAAGTGGTTGTGGAACGAAAGAATCAAGTGCAAGTAAAACTGAAGATACGAAAAAAGGTTATGTACCGAAGACTTTAAATGTTCAATTTGTTCCTTCTCAAAATGCAGATACGTTAGAGGCAAAGGCAAAACCATTGGAAAAGTTATTAAGTGATAAATTAAATATTCCGGTAAAAGTTAGTATTTCAACGAATTACAATACAATTGTAGAAGCGATGGCGTCTAAGCAAGTAGATGTAGGGTTTTTACCTCCAACAGCGTATGTGCTAGCGCATGAGAAAAAGGCTGCAAACGTAATTTTACAAGCACAACGTTTTGGAGTAGATGATGAAACGGGAGCTCCTACAAAGGATTTAGTAGACTTTTATAAATCTGAGTTTGTAGTTAAGAAAGATTCAAATATTAACAGTGTAAAAGATTTAAAAGGTAAAAAAATTGGTTATCAAGATGTAACGTCATCAGCGGGGTATGTATGGCCTGCGGCTGTATTGTTAAAAGAGGGAATTGATCCGCTAAAGGATGTGAAACCTGTTACATTAAAAGGTCACGATCAGTCGCTGATTGCTCTTTTAAATGGTGATGTAGATGCATCTGTTGTATTCCAAGATGCTCGTAATATTGTGAAAAAAGATTATCCGAATATATTCGATCAAACGAAAATAGTGAAATTTACGGAAAAAATTCCAAACGATACGATTTCGGTACGTTCTGATTTAGATGCAGAGTGGAGTAAGAAATTACAGGACGCTTTCATTGAAATAGGAAAGAATGAGGAAGGTCACAAAATCATTAAAGAAGTATATTCACATGAAGGATATGTTAAATCTGATGATAGTAAATTTGATATCGTTCGTGAATATGGAAAGAAAGTAAAAACGCAATAATACATATGGAAATGGCAGCTAACTGGAAGGGATATGTTTCCAGTTAGTTTGCCATTTTGAATACATAGAAGGTAGGTAAGATGTGTGATAGAATTTCGAAATGTTTCCAAAATGTATCCGAATGGTACAAAAGGATTGAATAATATAAACTTGAACATTCAAAAAGGTGAGTTTGTTGTAATGGTAGGGCTGTCGGGGGCTGGAAAGTCTACACTTCTTAGATCGGTAAATCGCCTTCATGAGATTACAGAAGGAGAAATCTTGATTGAAGGTGAGTCTATTACTGCTGCGAAAGGAAAAGAATTACGCCGCATGCGCCGGGATATTGGTATGATTTTTCAAAGTTTTAACCTTGTAAAACGATCAACGGTTTTGAAGAATGTATTAGCTGGGCGTGTTGGATACCATTCGACTTTTCGTACAACGTTAGGTCTATTTCCAAAAGAAGATTTGGAGCTTGCCTTTCAATCGTTAAAAAGGGTGAATATTTTAGAAAAAGCATATGCGCGAGCTGATGAATTATCAGGAGGACAACAGCAACGTGTATCGATTGCTAGAGCGTTGGCGCAAGAAGCAAAAATCATATTGGCAGATGAACCTGTTGCGTCGTTAGATCCGCTAACAACAAAGCAAGTATTAGATGATTTGAAAAAAATTAATGAAGATTTTGGGATTACAACAATTGTAAACTTACATTCTATTGATTTAGCTAGGCAATATGCGACACGCATTATTGGATTACATGCAGGCGAAATTGTTTTTGATGGTTCAGTAGAAGAGGCAACGGATGAAAAATTTGCTGAAATTTATGGAGACGTAGCGCAGAAAAGTGAATTATTAGAGGTGGCAGTTAAATGAATGACGCGACGATATATTCGAAATCGATACCGAAGCCGCCGAGTAAGTTGAAACATATGTTAACGGCTATTCTAGTCATTTTACTGTTGTGGGGAAGTAGTGTACAGGTCGACGCATCATTTTCAAAACTAGTAGTTGGTTTTCCTAATATGATTGATTTGTTAAAAGAGATGGTGCCGCCTGATTGGAGTTATTTTCAAGTTATTACAACAGCGATGTTAGATACAATACGTATGGCGATTATTGGGACGACTTTAGGAGCGATTTTAGCTATTCCACTGGCACTATTTGCGGCAAGTAATGTGTTTACTAGTACATTTTTGTACGGTCCAGCTCGATTGGTTTTAAATTTTATCCGAACGATACCAGATTTATTATTAGCGGCAATTTTCGTAGCTATTTTTGGAATAGGACCACTTCCAGGTATTTTAGCTCTTACTTTTTTCTCAATTGGGCTCGTGGCGAAATTGTTGTATGAGTCAATGGAATCGATTGATCCAGGTCCATTAGAGGCGATGACAGCAGTAGGAGCAAATAAAGTGCAATGGATTGTGTATGGGGTAATTCCGCAAGTGAAAGCACATTTTGTCTCCTATGTTCTTTATACATTTGAGGTGAACGTACGTGCAGCAGCTGTTTTAGGTTTAGTAGGAGCGGGTGGTATTGGGTTGTATTATGACCGTACACTTGGATTTTTACAATATCAACAAACTGCATCTATTATTATTTATACTCTTGTTGTTGTATTGTTAATTGATTATGTAAGTACATTGTTGCGGGAGAAATTATAATGAGTAAAACGACGATAATTGTACCAAAACCGAAGAAACCGAGTGTGTATCGCTGGTTTATTTTTATAGCACTTGCATTTGTTTATGTATGGGCTTTTTCAGGAGTCCCGCTAGAGGGAATAAAGGATACGGCAGGAGAAATTACAAAAGCAATTATGACAGGTGTATTGAATCCAGATTGGTCGTATGTATCTTTGCCAGATGGTGAAGATTTATTACATGGCTTAATTGATACGTTGGCAATTGCGATATTAGGTACATTTATTTCTGCCTTTTTATCTGTTCCATTAGCTTTTTGGGCGGCAACGAATATGAGCAGTGGAAAATTAACGGCAGGAACTGGGAAATTTGTACTTAGTTTTGTTCGTACATTTCCTGAATTAGTTATGGCTCTTTTATTTATAAAAGCTGTTGGACCAGGCTCCTTTGCCGGAGTTCTAGCTTTAGGATTACACTCTATCGGAATGTTAGGGAAATTATATTCAGAAGGAATTGAAAATATAGATAAAGGACCGACGGAAGCGTTAATAGCTACAGGTGCGAATCGCTTTCAAATACTTTGGTATGCAGTATTGCCACAAGTATTACCGGATTTTCTATCGTATACGTTATACAGGTTCGAAATTAATGTACGATCCGCTGCTATTTTAGGTGTTATTGGAGCAGGTGGGATTGGTACGCCTCTAATTTTTGCACTGAGTTCACGCAACTGGTCTCGTGTGGGGATTATTTTATTGGGTATTATTTTAATGGTAATTATCATTGATTTTATTTCAAGTTCGATACGGAAGAAAATTGTATAATTTATTTTAAGCACCTATAAAAGGTGCTTTTTTATATAATAAGAATAATAAATGTGAGCAATAGGGGGGATAATTTGGCTTTACAGCACGAGTTTGTATTTGTTTCGAATGAAAAAAAGGGTTGGATTTTATAGGTATAGATTGGATTGAACTTTGTTTTCTATATAAAGAAGAGGCAACGATAGATGAGTGTGTTGTATTAAGTGATGAGCTAATCGTATATCTATTAGATTTTACCCATTGGATTCCGACCTATTATCCAGCGAAAAGAGCAGAAGGATTTGGAATTCACTATTATGGTATTACGAAAATAGAACAGCAAGGGGCAGTGATAGCAGAACAGTTATTTTGTTCGGTAGTTAACATGTTTTCTCTAGCGCCAGAAACAATCGAACTGACAGGACAGTTTCAATGGGAAAATGATAATAATACTGATGGAGAATATGAAAGATACGTATTTGATCGAGATAAATTATGCCAAGATTTAAATTCTTTTATTCGTTTGCTTTGCAGAGTGAAAAATGGGGAAGGATATATTTTGCATTATGGAATTTGAAAATGATGAATAAATATACAGATAATTCCCTTTCTTTTTAAAATAAAAACAATGAAAAAGTATGTCATATTGAATACCCATACATTCCCGAAATCATTGATTTTTTTATGAAAAACCAAAAAAATATCAACATATTTGTCGATACATGTTGTATAATCTTGCGTGGGAAGCTATCATATAAATGTATAAAACGTTTACTAATATAAGCGAAGGGAAGAATAGCATGTCACATTCAATCGAACAACTTTCTATCAACACGATTCGCACATTATCCATCGATGCGATTGAAAAAGCAAACTCTGGTCACCCAGGAATGCCAATGGGTGCAGCACCAATGGCTTATACATTATGGACTCAATTTATGAAACACAATCCAAATAACCCAACGTGGTTTAACCGTGATCGTTTCGTATTATCTGCAGGTCATGGTTCAATGTTACTATACAGCCTACTTCACCTATCTGGTTATGATGTAACAATGGATGACTTAAAGAACTTCCGTCAATGGGGAAGCAAAACTCCAGGACATCCTGAGTACGGTCATACAGCAGGTGTAGACGCAACTACTGGTCCACTTGGACAAGGTATTGCAACTGCTGTAGGTATGGCAATGGCTGAAAGACATTTAGCGGCTAAATATAACCGTGATGCGTATAATGTAGTAGATCATCATACATACGCTATTTGTGGTGATGGAGATTTAATGGAAGGCGTTTCTGCTGAAGCATCTTCATTAGCTGCTCATTTACAATTAGGTCGTCTTGTTGTGCTTTATGATTCAAACGATATTTCATTAGATGGCGATTTAAATCGTTCATTCTCTGAAAGTGTAGAAGATCGTTACAAAGCATACGGATGGCAAGTAATCCGTGTTGAGGATGGAAACGATATTGAAGCTATCGCGAAAGCAATCGAAGAAGCGAAAGCTGACGAAAAACGCCCAACGCTAATTGAAGTAAGAACGACAATTGGTTTCGGTTCTCCAAACAAATCAGGAAAATCAGCTTCACATGGTTCTCCACTTGGTGTAGACGAAACAAAATTAACGAAAGAAGCATATGCTTGGACTGCTGAGCAAGACTTCCATGTAGCAGAAGAAGTATATGACAACTTCCGTAAAACTGTACAAGATGTTGGTGAAACTGCGCAAGCAGCGTGGAACACTATGCTAGGTGAATATGCACAAGCATACCCAGAATTAGCAAACGAATTACAAGCGGCAATGAATGGTCTTCTTCCAGAAGGTTGGGAGCAAAACTTACCAACTTATGAATTAGGATCAAAAGCAGCAACTCGTAATTCTTCAGGTGCTGTAATTAATGCAATTGCAGAGTCTGTACCATCATTCTTCGGTGGATCTGCTGACCTTGCTGGTTCTAACAAAACATACATGAATAACGAAAAAGACTTTACAAGAGATGATTACAGCGGAAAAAACATTTGGTACGGTGTACGTGAGTTCGCAATGGGTGCAGCAATGAACGGTATTGCACTGCATGGCGGTTTAAAAACTTACGGTGGTACGTTCTTCGTATTCTCTGACTACTTACGTCCAGCAATTCGTCTTGCAGCATTAATGCAATTGCCAGTAACGTATGTATTCACACACGACAGTATCGCTGTTGGTGAAGATGGTCCAACACATGAACCAATCGAGCAATTAGCAGCGCTACGTGCAATGCCAAATGTATCTGTTATTCGTCCAGCTGATGGTAACGAATCTGTTGCAGCTTGGAGACTAGCTCTAGAATCTACAAACAAACCGACTGCTTTAGTATTAACTCGTCAAGACCTTCCAACATTAGAAGGTGCAAAAGAAGATACGTATGAAAAAGTAGCAAAAGGCGCATATGTAGTTTCTGCAAGCAAGAAAGAAACAGCTGATGTAATCTTACTTGCATCTGGATCTGAAGTAAGTCTAGCTGTTGAAGCGCAAAAAGCGTTAGCAGTAGACGGCGTTGACGCAGCTGTTGTCAGCATGCCATCTATGGATCGCTTTGAAGCTCAAACAGCTGAGTACAAAGAATCTGTATTACCAAAAGCAGTAACAAAACGTTTCGCAATCGAAATGGGTGCTACATTCGGATGGCACCGTTACGTAGGTCTTGACGGAGATGTGCTAGGTATCGATACATTCGGTGCTTCTGCTCCTGGTGAGAAGATTATGGAAGAGTATGGATTTACTGTAGAGAACGTTGTTCGTAAAGTAAAAGAAATGCTTTAATGATTTTAGAAAAATCTCTCCGGCATGGAGAGATTTTTCTATGTAAATGAGTTTTTTCGACAGAAAAAGTTTTTTATCTCTCCGCAGTCAGACAATCATTGCAAAATTTCTTCTATATAATGAAGGGAAAAGGTTGTCCAGATTGGGAGGCGAAAGATGAAAACGTATGAATTGTATTTAATTCAAGAGGATATTGCGAAAGCTTACTTTGGTCGTGAATATTTGTTTTTTGATTTATTTGCTAGATTTTCAGAATCTGGGTCCCTTTCGGAGAAAAAAGTGTTATATAAACAAATGATGTATATAACGATGCCATTACAAGTAATGAAAATTCACCATAAATTAGAACAAGCTTTGCGCGTTCTTGGTAAATATGATCGAACACATCATACACATACACTTTATACAGGAGCGGAATACGGCGAAATAATGGTGAAACCGCACTATATTCGCATGAATACCTCTGGAAACGTTTCTATGGAAACGACTTTCTTTGAGGTGTTAAGAAAGTGTGAATTAACATTTTTAGCTATGGATTATGAAAATACAAAGTACGGATGGCTGAATCCTCTAAAACAAGTACGAACATATGTGTAAAAAATGTCGAATTGTATCTTGTCTTATTGAAAAGGTTTTAGTACACTGTAAGGTAGACAACATGAAGGAGGAAAATATATGCCAATTTGGTTAGGTATTCTAGTGGGCGTAGTAGCACTAGTAGCAGGCGTGGCGTTAGGATTTTTCATTGCCCGCAAATACATGATGAACTACTTAGAAAAAAATCCACCAATTAATGAACAAATGTTAAAAATGATGATGATGCAAATGGGACAAAAACCTTCCCAAAAGAAAATCAATCAAATGATGAGCGCGATGAATAAGCAACAAACGAAATAAGCGCTAAAAGACACTCGCTAAGAGTGTCTTTTCTTTTTGTTAGTTATGCAGTTTAAAACTTTTAAAAATTCTGTATTTTTGGTAAACTGAAAACATCGCTCATTTTAAGGGAGGAGGATAAAAATGAAGGTATTTATTAATTTAGCGTGGTTTTTTAAACAAGAAAAACGAGCGTATATAATCGGAATTATTATGTTATTTGGTGTCGCGCTTCTTGAACTTGTAGCTCCGAAAGTACTAGGTATTGTAGTAGATGAAATTAATAATGGAACATTAACATCTGAAAAATTGTTGAAGTGGGTTATTCTGTTAGTAGTTGTAGGGATTACTATGTACATATTACGTTATTTATGGCGTATTATGATTTTTGGATCTTCGTTAAAACTAGCCCGTCAATTACGAAAGAATTTATATGAACATTTTACAAGGATGAGCCCATCTTTCTATCAATCACGTCGTACGGGTGATTTGATGGCGCATGCGACTAATGATATTCAGGCGATTCAACAAACTGCTGGATCGGGCGTTTTAACACTTGTTGACTCATTAGCGGTTGGGGGATGTGTACTCGTAGCGATGGGTTTTACAATTAGTTGGAAGTTAACATTGTTAAGCTTAATTCCAATGCCGATTGTAGCGATTTCGACAAATTATTACGGAACGTTATTACATAAAAGGTTTCATAAAGCGCAGCAATCGTTTTCAGAAATCAATGATAAAGTGCAAGAGAGTATGAGTGGGATGAAGGTAATTCGATCACTTGGACAAGAGAAAGAAGATTTACAAGCATTTCGAAAAAAATCAGAAGATGTTGTACATAAAAATATGTTAGTCGCACGTATTGATTCGTTGTTTGATCCAACAATCTCTCTTATCGTTGGATTTTCTTTTTTAATTGCAGTGTGTTACGGGTCAGTATTAGTTGTGAGGGGTGAATTAACTGTAGGTGATCTCGTTACATTTACAACGTATTTAGGTACCCTCGTTTGGCCAATGTTAGCCTTTGGATGGTTGTTCAACATTATGGAACGTGGGCGTGCTTCGTATGACCGTGTAGAAAAAATTCTCTCGCAAAAATCAGATGTAGTAAATAGAGAAGATGCTGTACATAAAGTAGCAAGCGGTGATGTTACATTTGCGGTCGATTCATTTTCATATAAGAAAAATGAACTGTTACAGCTAATAGATGTTCACTTTGATTTGAAGAAGGGTGAGACACTAGGCGTTGTCGGACGTACAGGAGCAGGGAAAACGACTTTATTAAAATGTTTAATCCGTGAGTATGATCATTTTAGTGGTGAATTAAAAGTTGGGGAGCGGGATATTCGCGATGTAACACTTTACGGTGTCCGTTCTGCCATTTCATACGTGCCGCAAGATCATTTTTTATTTTCAGCGAGTATTGGGGAGAATATTGCTTTTGGAAAGGCGGATGCTACATATAATGAAATAACCCGCGCTGCAGAGATTGCTTGTATTCATAATGACATCCTCCAATTTTCAGAAGGGTATGAAACGGTAGTAGGAGAAAGAGGCGTTTCGTTATCTGGAGGCCAAAAACAGAGAATCTCTATTGCACGTGCTTTATTAACGAATGCGGAAATTTTAATTTTAGATGATTGTTTATCAGCGGTAGATGCAAAAACAGAAGAAACGATTTTAAATGCATTAAAGAGGGAAAGAGCAGGAAAAACAACGATTATTACTGCTCATCGTTTAAGTGCAATTCAACATGCCAATCTTATACTTGTTGTGGATGAAGGCAGAATTGTGCAACGAGGTACACATGAACAATTAATGAAAGAAAACGGTTGGTATAAAGAAATGTACGAGAGCCAGCAGTTAGAAGCATTAGTCGAGAAAGGAGGCGTATGATGACCGGGAAGAAGCGGAGTGATTTAAGTAGATTACTTTCTTATATGAAGCCATATAAAAGGTTACTATCTTTAGCATTTATCTTTTTAGTTGGTGCAACTGTAACTGAAATGATGGGTCCTTTTTTAATTAAACAATTTCTTGATGAACATTTAGTACCACGTAACTTTGATCAATCAGCACTTGTTACTCTATTTGTAGTGTATCTTATTGCTCACTTATTAAAAGTATTATTTACTTATTTAGACTTATTGTATTTTCAAAATATCGCTTTTAAAATTGTTCAAGATATGCGTGTTGAAGTGTATAATCATGTTCAAAAGTTGTCATTAAGTTTCTTTGATCGTACGCCGATTGGTACGCTTGTATCGCGCATAACGAATGATACGGAAGCAATTAAAGATTTTTATGTCAGTGTATTATCCACATTTGTCAAAAATGTAGTCTTTTTAATAGGTATTTTAGTAGCAATGTTTTTATTAAATGTAAAACTAGCGCTATTTTCTCTCGTATTAATTCCGATAATGTTTGCAATTATGGTGCTATATCGCCGGAAGAGTGCAGCCTTTTATTTAGAAGTACGTAATCAATTAAGCGTGTTAAATGCAAAGTTGAATGAGTCCATTCAAGGAATGAATATTGTTCAAGTGTTCAGACAAGAAAAGCGTATGAGAAAAGAGTTTGAAGAAGTGAATAATAAACATTATAGTGCAGGGCGACGGACGTTAAAGTTAGACGCGTTACTTTTACGCCCAGCAACGGATTTAGTTCATATTATAGCAATTGCGTTAGTACTTGGTTTATTTGGAATTGATGCGCTGAAGAGTCCTGTTGAAGTAGGTGTCTTATATGCGTTTGTTAACTATATACATCGTTTCTTCCAGCCTGTAAATGAGATGATGATGAAATTATCATTTTTCCAACAGGCACTTGTTTCATCATCACGTGTATTTCATTTAATGGATGAGAAAGATTTAGCTCCAGTTCAAAAAGGGGATGGAAATCCTCAAGTTGTTAATGGAGAAATTGAATTTAAAAATGTTACTTTTTCGTATGATGGAAAACGTGATGTTTTAAAAAATGTATCTTTTCACGTGAAACAAGGGCAAACGGTTGCTTTCGTTGGGCACACTGGTAGCGGAAAAAGTACCATTATGAATTTGTTAATGCGATTTTATAATATTAAGTCCGGAAATATTGTAATAGATGGTGTGGATTTAGAGAAATTTGAAGAACGAGAAATTAGAAAGAAAATAGGACTCGTATTGCAAGATGCATTTTTATTTGCGGGAAATGTAAAACAAAATATTCGTATGTACAATGAAGAAATTACGGATGAAGAAGTAAAAGAAGCGGCACAATTTGTGCAAGCGAATACGTTTATTGAAAAATTACCAGAGCAGTATGAAACAGAAGTAGTAGAAAGAGGAGCTGCATTTTCTAGTGGTCAACGCCAATTAATTGCTTTTGCTAGAACGATAGCAACGAATCCGAAAGTATTAGTATTAGATGAAGCAACAGCTAATATTGATACAGAAACAGAAGATGCGATTCAAACAGCATTACAGCAAATGCGAAAAGGGAGAACGACTATAGCAATTGCACACAGATTATCTACAATTCAAGATGCAGATCAAATTTTTGTTATGCATGATGGAGAAATAGTAGAAAGAGGAACACATCAAGAATTACTGAGTGAGCAAGGGTTGTATTATAATATGTATTTACTACAAAATAAAGGGATTTTACAAAAGGCCTTGTAATTACAAGGCCTTTTTACTTTGTTTATAAAATATGTTTGCTCTCAATATCTATAGTATAAACGTCGTGACCCTTTATTAAAGTTGTACATATTGTATGTATACGAAATGAAAAAAATTGATAGGAGCTTTTATATGCAAGATAGATCTAGTTCAAATATTACGTTTATCGATGTGTCTCATTGGGAAGGGAACATTGATTGGAATGCAGTGAAGGGATCGGGTATTTCAGCGGCGTATGCAAAAGCGACAGAAGGTGTGAATAATCTTGATCCTACTTTGGTTCAAAATGTACAAGCAGCGCGAAATGCGAATGTATTAATCGGTGCATACCATTTTGCACATCCAGAACTAAATGATGCAATTTCAGAAGCGAAACATTTTGTGAACATATTACAAAGCAATCAGACAGACTTAATACCAGTTTTAGATTTAGAATCACCGATAGATCCGAGTAATAGTAATTTAACTGGTACTGCTATATCTAATTGGGCAAGAAGTTTCATAAATTATGTGAAACAGGCTACTGGAAAAGATGTCATGTTATATACAGGAGTTTGGTATATTAATGAGTTTGGAATTAACGGATTAAGTGATATTCCACTTTGGATTTCTAAATACTCTAGTACGCCGCCTGCTGATGCTGGTGGATGGACAGAGTGAACAGCATGGCAATACACAGATTCTGGTCAAATTTCAGGTGTAGTAGGAAATTGTGACGTATCAGCAGCGGTTTCATTAGAAGCTTTGCAAGGAAATGGAACAAATGGTGGTGGAAATGTTTCTCCACCTAGTACTGCTACTGCAGTCTACGGCGTTGCTGTAATTAAAGGCGATAATGTAAATTTACGGAGTGGACCATCTTTACAATCTAGTGTAATTCGCCAGCTAAATAGAGGAGAATCGTATGAAGTTTTGAATGAACAAGATGGTTGGCTTGCTTTAGGTAGAAACGAATGGATATACTATGATCCAAGTTACATTCAGTATAAACATTATGTGGCGACTATTACTGGTGATAATGTGAATCTGCGGGATGCTCCATCATTAAATGGAAATGTTATAAGACAGTTACATCACGGTGAGGCTTATAGAGTATGGTGTAAGCAAGATGGCTGGCTTGGGTTAGGTGGAAATGGCTGGATATACTATGATCCAAGTTATATTCAGTATGGTGTACAATAAAATGCACGTAAAAGGTATCTCGCCTGAGATTCCTTTTATTCTGCTATTTGCGGGCAACCTGAAACAATCAGTGGGAAATGAGAAAAATCGCTTATTAAAGTCTCTCTTCATTAAAAATATGTAATTCTTACAAAGTGTATATTGAAAGCATAGTATAATATAATGGATGTTTATAAAAATAAATGAAAATGGAATAAAGGAGTAAAGATATGGATTATGTGCTAATAGGTGTGATTTTATTATTATTAGCTGTAGTATTCGTGCTGTTCTATAAAAATAAACAGCTAGAATCAGAGAGTCAGCAAGTAGAATTTGAAAAGAAACAAGCAATTGAAACGTATGAAACTGAAATTGCAGCTACGGTTACAGAGCATAAAGAACAACAAAATACATTAAAAAATATGGAACAGAAGAAATACAATGATTTACAAATAAGTGCAGCTAGAGAACTTGAAAATATGCGTATGATGAAAAATCAATTAGCTATGCAACATAGTAAAGAACGAAGTGAAATACAAGAAAAACATAGTAACGAAATACACATGTTTCAAAAGTTAATTGCAAATTTGCGAGAGTATACGAAAAATGGAGCTGAAGTGAATACACACGAAACATTACATTATATGAAGCGTGGATTCGTAGAACAAGGCATAATACTAGACAATGAATTTCATATTATGCCGAATGTTTTTATTAAAAGTCAGCACGGAGGAAATGATTTTCGCATTCATCATCTTGTCTTAAGTAAAACGGGTATGTATCTACTTGAGACGAAAGAATGGACAGGGAAATTAATTCATGGCTTAACGAAAGAAAATGCTAGTATATATTCATTTATGATTGATGAAATTGGCAAGTATCAACAAGAAGTAGAGAAAGAAGAGACGTTTGAATGTATTACAGGTGAAGATTCATTAACGATACAAGTGAAAAATGAAGGGAATCCAGTATATAGAGCGAAGAAACTATCCCATATTCTATACAATTATTTGAAAGAAATACAAGTTGATATTGTAAAGGAAAACGTAAAACCGATTGTATATTTTTATAATGAGAGTGGGAAAGAAGTGCTAGATCTGTCTGAAGAAAAAACGCCGAGATTAAAAGATAGAGAGCAAATTGTAATGTTCTTTAGAAATGAGATCTTAACAGGGAAAGTAATATATACAGATCAAGAGTTAGAAAAACTTCGAGAAATCATTAATCGGATGAATTATAAAATGAATTAAAAAGAGGTGGGCTTTCTGCGTGCTATATTAAGGGGTATTTTGTATGCTTATGTATGTTTGTATATACTAATGTATCTTGCGTTTATTTACATTATCGATATAACTCATACGTCATTAAGTGTAAAGAGTATTTTTGTAGTAATCATGCCATTTGCTTTATTAATCATGATTCAAAAATCTATCTTATATGTTTCTAAAAATCGTAATGAAGAAAAGAAGCAAATGTCGGGAGTATTAATAGTAGCACTCATTCCGTTAATAGTGTGCACTGCGCAATTAAGTATGAATATATACACTTCTAAGTTTAATCAAAATCGGTGGTTACATGCTGAAGAGAAACGGGTACATATGGTAGATGATCTAATGCAAAAATATAAATTAACAGGGAAATCAAATGAAGAAATTACAAAATTATTAGGAGCACCTACTAAAACGAGAAATGGAGAAGAAGGGATTACCACTTCGTACTATCTTGGAAATGAACGTGGCTTCATTTCAATAGATAGTGAACAGCTTGTTTTACAATTTGATAGAAATGGTAGAGTTATAAAATGTGAGATACTAAGAGATTAAATAAATTTAGAGAGAAGCTATATGTTATAGCTTCTTTTTTATTTTTCAATATGTTACGGAAGGGAGAGAAGGATTTTGAGTGGAATAAGGAATGAAAGCGGAGGTGATGCATATATATGGATGCATTGGGTTGTTTTTATCTCGCTATTTGCGGGCAATAAGACTCCCACTTCAAAGTTTCACTTTATCATATTGTATAAATGAAAAGGAGGTAAGACGGTGAAAGCAATCCCGACTGATGTCCTGAGTAAAGAATTAATGGAAAGAGAAGGAGTTATATCTATTACAGTAAAGGAATTTGAAAAGATAGAAGTAGCTGGAGTAGTAGTTGCTGGTCCGGCAGTTATTTTGATTAATCAAGATTAAGTACATATTATTGAAATAAAAAGCATCCATCTAGGATGCTTTTTATTTGTATACAAGGAAGAATATGATGGATAATTGCTTTACTGGAGGGAAAGTCTGTGGCAATTATTATAACGATGTTAGTAATGGGAGTTTTATTAGGATTTGTTGGAGCAGGGGGAGCTGGTTTTATTATCGCAATACTCACTTTAGTATTCCACATTCCTATTCATGTTGCGCTTGCAACGTCTTTAACTGCAATGGCATTTACGACATTATCTGGGGTTATAAGTCATTATCGTGAAGGAAATGTTGTAGTTACTATAGGAGGGATTGTTGGTGGATGTGGAGCACTTGGTTCTTATATTGGTGCAAAGCTTGGTTCACTTATACCACCGCATCTTCTTCATTGGTTTACAGCTGGGATGTTATTTTTATCTGCAATTTTTATGTTTGTTAAATTAATTAAGTTTCAAAATAGGAAAGAACTACTTTTAGCAGAAATTAAAGATTTTTCGAAAGACAATATAATGAAATGTATATGTCTCGGATTAGTCACTGGAATGATGGCTGGTTCATTTGGGATTGGTTCTGCACCATTTATTCAACTTGGATTAATGGTTCTATTAGGATTAACAATCCAGCAATCTGTAGGAACAACAATGCTTGTCATATTGCCGATTGCGATTGGAGGTGGGCTAGGATATAGTTCAGAAGGCTACCTAGATTATATACTGTTATTGCAAGTATTAATTGGCACGATGTTAGGAGCGTATATCGGGGCGAAGTTTACAAATTATGCACCACGTATGCTTTTGCAGCTTTCAATGATTATGACACCAGTTGTAGCTGGATGTATGTTATTGATGGAATAAAAATAATATAGCAAACTAATATGTTTTACGAATGAATTATGTAAGTAATTCATATTTCCCATATAAAAGGATTTGCTTTAATATAATGAGTGTAAAGTTCGAGTATTCGAAGTACTACTTGAATTATATCCCTATCCCTTTTCTAAAAATGCGAACAAGTTTTGCCCTATTCTATTCAATAATTAATTGCATAGAAATATATTGTTCGATGACCATTATGGAACGTACATAATGGGAAAATCCCGATCCTTAAAGAGGATGCCCCTAATCTTCATGTGAAAATATGATCGGATAAGAAAGCTGACCAATTTATGGTCGGCTTTCTTTTTGTTCAAAAGTTATTTCTTCTTTAATTTCTGTTTGCAATAATAAAGCTTTTCCGAAACGACGTTTACATTCCGCACGCACTTTTTCAATGGCTAGTAGCTGAGTAGTGGCGGGAACTGTTACGATAGCTTGGCGTGGTTTTCGATTTTCTTCACAAAAGACACATTCCACAACATATTTAGAAATCATATTTTCATCCTTCCGTTTTTAATTTCTAAGAAGGGATTGTCTATGAAGTTAATGTGATTTTTCGTCATTAGTTTACTTTTTTCCTCTTTTTTCAAGGAGAAAATGATAAAGAAGGTGAATTTTTGTAGGGGAGGGATGTATATGGAAAGATGGATAGGTTGTGCAGCAGTATGTATAAATGAAAAAAATGAAGTTTTAATGGTGTTGCAAGGGCAAAAGGGTGAAGAAAAAAGGTGGTCTGTTCCAAGTGGAGGGCTTGAAAAGGGAGAGACACTAGAAGAATGTTGTATTCGAGAAGTTTGGGAAGAAACAGGTTACAATGTGGAAGTTGTAAATAAAATATACGAAAAAGAGGGTATTACATACGGGGTTCCTGTATACGTTCATTATTATGTCGTTAAAAAAATAGGCGGTAGTATGAAAATCCAAGATCCTGATGAGTTAATACATGAAATTGCTTGGAAGAGGATAGATGAAATGAAGGAATTAACGCTATCTTTCCCGGAGGATTATGAGGTTTTAAATAAATATATAAATAAAAAAGCAAGTGTTTAAACACTTGCTTTTTCAATGTATCCACGACAAGAAAAGCGGAACGATAACTAAACTAGCTCCTGCTGTTAAAAGCATAGATAAACTTGCAATGGTTCCTTCTACAGGGCCGATTTCGAATGCTTTTGATGTACCGGTTCCATTTGCGCTAGTGCCTAACATAATGCCTTTTGCGAGCGCTGTTTTAATACGGCATATACGTATGAGAGCAGGTCCGAGCAATGCTCCTGTTAACGCAGTTAAAACAACAAATACAGCTGTTAATTGTGACATACCACCGATCATTTCTGAAATGGCCATTGCAATTGGTGTCGTTACAATATGAGGCGCTAAACTATGTTCTAACGATGAATCAATTTGAAAATAATTAGCTAGTAGTGCTGAAGTAATAACTGATAAAAATGAGCCGACAATGACATTAAGTAAAATAGCTATTCCATGTTTCTTGAGTAAATCAAAGTATTTATAGATTGGCCATGCGAAAGCAACTGTTGCAGGCTTTAATAATTCTGTTAACCATTGACCACCTGTTTCATATGTTTCATAAGGTGTGTCTAGTCCGAGTAATAAAGCAATTAAAATAATAGGGCAGACGAGAAGAGGAGAAAGTAAGCTCCAATTCCAGCGTTGATACATTTTCTTCGATATCCAATATGTGAATAGTGTTAATAGTAAACAAAGAAAGCCGATCATTGTGTTGATCCTTTCCGCTTTAGTAGCAATTCTGTTAGGAGTCCTGTAGCGAGAGTGACACAAAGTGTACTAATCATAATAATTAAAATGAGATCGATTCCATATTGTGATAGTGTATCTTTGTAGCGTATGACAGCGACTGCAGAAGGAATGAAAAATAAAATAAGTTCTTTTAATAAAAAGTCTGCTCCGTCCTGTACCCACTCTTTCTTCACTAGGTTAAATTTTAATGAAATTAACAATAAAAAAATACCGAGTATACTTCCTGGAACTGGGAGGTGTGCCTGTTTTGCAATCCATTCACCTGTCCAAGCGAAACAAAATAATAATAAAATTTGTCCGCTTAATTTCCACCATTTCATACAGTACCCACCTCTTTCTTTTTTTACATAAAAATTGTAAAAAAGAATTAACAATTTCTACTATACGTTCATTCGAAAAATTTGTCTAATATATAAATTATATGTTATTAATATATTAGATGTATTAATTGAAAGTGAAAAGGGTGTCCAAAATGGAATTACGGCATTTGCAATATTTTGTTGTAGTGGCAGAGGAGTTACACTTTGGACGAGCAGCTGCTCGTTTACAAATGACACAACCACCGCTTAGTCAACAAATTCAGCAATTAGAAAAAGAAATGGGAGTTATGTTATTTTCAAGAACGAAGAGAAAAGTTGAATTAACAGAAGCTGGAGAAATGTTTTTAAAAGAAGTAAAAAAAGCGTTCGAACAAATTGATAAAGCAGTAGAAGTTGCACAAAGTGCCCAAAGGGGAGAAGTGGGATCACTTTCAATTGGTTTTGTAGGTGCGGCGATATATGATATTCTACCATCTATCGTAAGGGAGTATAGAAAGAAATTTCCGAGAGTGTCTGTTGCATTACATGAACTGTCAACACCGGATCAGGTGCATGCACTTCACGATAACCGTATTGATATTGGCTTTTTGCGTCCGCCAATTCCAACGCAATTACTAGAGTTAGAACCAATTCAAAAGCTTTCTTGTACGTTATGTTTACCGAAGGCACATCCACTTGCTGAAAAGGATGAAATACATATTGAAGATTTAAGAGACGAACCGTTCGTATTTATTACGAGACCGGTATGGCCAGCGTTATACGATACAATTTTATCACTTTGCCGCGACGTAGGATTTAGTCCACACATTGTACAAGAAGCAACGGAATATCAAACAGTTATGGGACTTGTAGCAGCAGGAATCGGAATTACGGTAATACCTGTATCAGCGAATAAATTGTATAAAACAGAAGTCGTATATAAAGAGTTATGTGATTCTAATTTTGTTGCAGAAATGTCAGTAGCGTACAAAAAAATGAATACTAATCCAGAACTTTTAGAGTTTTTGAAAATTGCAAGAGAGAAGAAAAGAATAGAAGTTGAGGATGAGATTAATTAATTTGTTAAAAAGTACACCTCGTTAAACACTAAAGCGGAAATGCAATATAATTGCATTTCCGCTTTAGTGTTCTTTTTTTAGTTCTATACTAAAGAGATAAACATGTTCGTTTTCTTGTAATAGTTGGTCAATAGCAGTTTTTTCCTCAAGCATTGGAATTCTTACGGTTTCTTTATTCGTTTTTATTATAGCCGCTAAAGTCGTCTTTTGATTGTATGTTAAGTTTATAGCAGATTGAAGAGTAGTAGAGGTAGAGCTATTTATGATTGGAGGTGCTTCTTCAGGAGCGAGCATGGAACTACCTTCAATATTAACATACCAATGTTTTTGCACTTGTACATCTTTATCGAGCTGGGATTGAGGTGGTAAAAAAGAAAGCTTTACTTTCTTTTTTTGAAAATGGGAGGTAGCTATATTCGCAATTACGTTTGTTTTTTTACCATTTTGATAATAATCAATTGTAGCATGTATTTCATCTTTTTCATTTTTTAGGGTAACGTTATAAAACATGCTGTCTCCTTCTTGAAAAGGAGTCATTTGTAAAATAGAAGATTGCTCTTCTGTTAATTTGTATGGCTCAACAATGGCGATCTCATTGTTTTTAAGTGAGCTACAACTTGTGAGAAATAATAAAAATAAGATTGATAGTAATTTTATGCGCATGCAACCCCCTCCTTTTTACAATTATATTCTGAATATGAATTATTTCCTATTTTATTTTCTAGGACTAAAGACTTAGAAAAAATTCAGATTGTAGTGCGATGTTTAAAATGTCATATTTTTATACACTAGTAGTATAGAATGAGTATGGTATGAAGTAAGGTAGGGGAAGAACATATGTCTTTATGTCAGTTAGTGAGAAAAAATATAAGAACATTTGCTGCCAAAAGGATGAAGCAATTCATGTGGGTTGCTATGAGTACTATGATTTTATTTTTTATGATATCGCTCCAATTTAATGAAGGAGCTATTGGGAAATTAGAGACTACACTTTTATTTCAAATGAGCTTTTACATGCTTTTTATTGTATTCATTTTTATTTGTATTTTTACTACATATAAAATAACGTTTTCTCTTCTGCAAGTGAGGAAAGAGGAAATTAAATCTTATGTAGCAGAGAGTAGGAAGAGAAATGACGTACTATGTTTATTATGTCAGGAGCAATTATTTATTTATGGAGCAGCGTTTGTTTTTGGATTAGTGAATGGGATGTTATTTTTGAAATTATTTACGATTATCTTTATGAAAATAGCAGGAATACAAGGGATAAATAGTGCACCGATTACAATATATGCAATAGTAGTTGTTAGTATAATTATGATTGTGATCGTCCTATTATCGATGATGCAATGTTTTCGATTTGTTCAAAGTTTACAAGATGAAAATTCGTTTTAATTCAAGGAAAAGGCATGAGAAATCATGTCTTTTCTTATTTTACACATAAAAATAATCATGTTACAGTGTAAAGACCTGACAAAGAATGGAAAGGAAAGGTTGTATAGTATGACAAATGAACAATCAATTGTAAAGGTTGAGCGGTTAACGAAGCGAATCGGTTCAAAGACACTTGTAGAAAATATTAGTTTCGAAGTTAAAAAGGGTGAAGTAGTTGGCTTACTCGGACCAAATGGTGCTGGAAAAACGACTTTAATGAGAATGATGGTCGGCATGATTCGTATGACAGAGGGTGAAGTTTGGATTGACGGTCAATCTGTAAAACAGCAATTTGAAAGTACTGCTGCGAAAATTGGAGCAGTAATTGAGACACCAGAATTTTATCCTTTTTTGAGCGGCTATGAAAATTTAACATATTTCGGACGAATGAATGGTAACGTGACGGAAGAACGTATCGATGAAGTAGTGAAATTATTAGGGATGGAACAAGTAATTGACCGAAAAGTAAAAGCATATTCACTCGGCATGAGACAACGTTTAGGAATTGCCCAAGCGCTTATTCACGATCCAGATGTATTAATATTAGATGAACCAACGAATGGATTAGATCCTAGTGGAATACATGAAATGAGAATGTACATAAAGAAAATTGCACATGAACAAGGAAAAGCGGTACTTGTATCTAGTCACTTACTTTCAGAAGTTGAATTAATGTGTGATAGAGTTATCATTATTCAGCATGGAGAATATGTGGCGACGCAAAATATTCAGCATAATCAAAGAGAAGAGATGGAGACAATCCGTATACGTGTAGATGATGCGAATAAAGCAGCAGAAATGTTAGACCAAGATGTTTTAATAAAAGGTAATGATCTACTTATTCATGTGAAAGATGAAGAAATCCCAAATGTTATTCGTATATTGCTTGAGAAAAATATTCAAGTGTATCGTGTATATGAAGAAAGAAAAACGTTAGAAGAGCAATTTTTAGAATTAACAGGGGGAAAAGATATTGTTTAATTTAGTGTATAACGAACTGTATAAAATATTTAAGCGAAAGCGAACGATTATTCCCTTTGCAGTTATTGCAGTATTAATAATTGGATTAGGGTGGGTCACGGTAAAGTATTTAGAACCGGAAACAAAAGGATGGAAAGCCGATTATACAGAACGAACTGTAGAAATAGAGAAAAAGCTAGGTATGAAAAAAGAATCTATATTAGCAGAACGATCTGGGGACGAGCTTGTAAAGGAATATCAGCTTAAGATGAAGCATTTAGATACAGATACAGCACCGGCAAGCAGTTCTCCGCTTTCTTTCATGAGAGATACAGGTTTTATCGTATTTCCAATATTGCTCCCATTTATTCTCGTGTATGCAAGTACAATTTTTGCGAATGAATATAGCTGGGGAACATATAAATTTTTAACGATACGACCAGCGAGTCGATTTAAAATTTTGACAGCTAAATTTTTAGCAATTGTGATATTTGCAGCGTTATTGTTTATATTTAATATGATTTTCTCCACTTTATGTGGACTTGTTATTTATAAATTCCAACAGCCTGCATGGAGCGAGCTTATTTTCCAAGATGGAAATATTATAAAACAAAATATTTTTGTGGAAGCTAGTAAGTATTATATTTTATCGTGGTTGCCGACCATTGTGTACGCAGCGTTTGCATTTATGATTTCTGTATTAACAAGATCTAGTGGGGGCGCGATTGGTATTTCACTATTTCTTGCTTTATCAGGAAATATTGCATTACTAGCAGCAACTAGATATGATTGGGCGAAATATTTATTGCCAGCAAACACAGATTTATACAGTATTTCAAAGAATGGAAGTTTTATTGATGGAGTAACATTCCCGTTTGCTTCATGTATGTTATTACTATATTTATTTGTATTTTTAAGCATTTCCTATACAGTATTTTTAAAACGCGATTTAACTTAAAAAAAGGAGCCGTTAAGTATTTCTTAACGGCTCCTTTTTTATGCAAATTGTTTAAGTGCTTTTTCAGCTAACAAAGCGAAGTATTCTGCACTTATAGGTAATGCTTGCTCATCTACTGTAAAAGCTGGATGATGCCATTCATGTGTACCACTCGTTCCCATAAAAACGAATGAACCAGGTATTTCTTGTTGATAAAAAGAAAAATCTTCTCCGGCCATTGACGGGGTAGGAGAGATGATATTTAAATTCATTTTTTCAGCAACTTGAGAGGATAAGTTTGTTAAAGATGTATCGTTATGAACAGCAGGAGGACCTGCATAAAAACGAAATTCTGTTTTTACACCTAATGCATCAGAAATCCCTTGAATAATACGTTTCATTAGTGCAGGAATCTTTTCACGTGTTTCAGTTTGGAATGTACGTACAGTTCCTTCCAGCGTTGCTTTTTCAGGAATTACGTTCCACGTATTTCCTGAATGGATGTTTGTGACACTGACGACGGCATTATGTGAAGAGCTTATATTTCGGCTTACAATTGTTTGGAGTGCCATCACGATTTGAGAGGACGCGACAATAGTGTCTACCCCAGCATCTGGTACAGCTGCATGTGTACCAACTCCGTGAATTTCAATTTCAAATCGATCGACCCCGGCCATCAGTGGACCATCTTTAATACCGATTGTACCTACTGGTAAATCAGGTTTATTATGCATACCGAAAATAGCTTGCACGCCATGTAAATGCCCAGCTTCAATTACTTTGCGAGCACCATTGCTACTTTCTTCAGCTGGTTGGAATATAAAGCGTACAGTTCCGCTAAGAGAAGATTCTTTTTCTTTTAATAAATAAGCGGCACCTATAATAGCAGCTGTATGAAAATCATGCCCACAAGCATGCATTTTACCGGGAATTTTTGAAGCGTACGGTAAATTTGTTTCTTCTTGAATAGGAAGGGCATCAATATCAGCACGGATTGCTATAATTGGTCCGCTATTATTCCCTGAAATTTCAGCAATAACGCCTGTTTCTAAACTAGAATTTATAATCGTAATGTTTTTCTCTTCTAACCAATTTTTTATAGTCTTCGTCGTTTCAAATTCTTCGTATGATAATTCTGGATGCTCATGTAAATTTCGACGAATAGAAATTAGCATCTCAGTTAATTGCTCTAGATTTGCTGCCACGTATAATGCCTTCTTTCTTAATTAATGTATTTACATTAATTATACAATAAGAAAAGAGAGGATTCTCAAATGAAAATCCTCTCTTTTCTTATGCTGCCAATTTTTTGTGTGTATGATGTTTATGATAACGTCCACGCATTGCATAGGCAATTTGCGGGATTGCAATACCGATTAAAATAAGTGATACACCGATCCATTGTGAAGATAGCACCGCTTCTTTTAAAACGAATACAGACATAATTGTTGTAACTGGTAGTTCTGCTGCACCAAGAATAGTCGCTAAGCCAGAACCGATCTTTGGAATACCGATTGTAAAGGCGATAGAAGGAATAACGATACTAAATGTTCCTAATCCTAAACCGTATTTCCAAAGTCCTTCAGAAATAGCACCGCTAAAAATAAATGTTGGCGGGAATACGATCATTACTAAAGTTAAAGCGCCAGTCATTAAGAGAACACCGCGCGGTAATGAAGGTACTTCAACAGCAACTTTTCCGCTCACGAAAATGTATGTTGCGAATGTAACAGCAGATAATAAACCTAGTATGATTCCAGTCATATCGAAATTACCTGCTGATTTTTCTAGTAAACCACTTGATAAAAATGTACCTGCAAGTAAGAAAATAACGGAAATAACCTTTTCTCTTGAAGGTAATGTTTTTGTTGCGACTGCTTCAATAATAATTCCGACCCAAACGAATTGGAATAAAAGTATAATTGCAATAGATGCTGGTACAGTTTTTAATGAAGCATAATAAAAAATTCCAGTAAAACTTGCAGATGTACCTGCAACGAATAAAATTAACGCTTGTTTTAATGGAACACGATGTCTAGAAAATAGAAGAGTAATAGCAAACAAAATAATCCAACCGAACAAATATTGGCTGCCAATTACCTCTCCAAGTGAAAATCCTTCTGCATAGGCAAGTTTAACGAAAATAGCTAAAATTCCATAACTACACGCTCCTAATAAAACTAATAGAGAATAACGAAGCATGAAAAATTCCTCCCATCTATATGAAATTGTTCCTAACGGACATATATAACTAGAGGGAAGTATACAAAATTAAAAATAAAGGGTCAAATAAAAGAAAAGTGTGACATTTTATAGAATAATAATAAAAGTATGATATTTATGCATAATCTTGAAATTAGTAATAATAAAAGTATTGTAAAATCAGCTTCGTATTGTATAAAGACAGCATTTGAAAAAAATATTTTTTAGGGATATAGAAGGGTAGTCCATTATAGTGTGCTAATCATTTGAGAAACTATGTTACCTTTGTTATGTTAATAACAATTAAAGAAGTTTCTTAGTCCAATTGAGATTGTTCTATATAATAGAAGGAAATGAAAGCGTTTTATTAGAAACTGTTTGTAAGGGGAGTTTTTCTTATTATCACGTTGTTAAAGTGAGTTCACGAATTGTTCATAGTATTTTTATGTGTTTTTGCTACAATATGTAAGGAGAGGAGTGGAATCATGCAAGATATTAGTATTTTTTTAGCGTTTGGCGCTGGATTTTTATCATTTATTTCCCCATGTTGCTTACCGCTTTATCCGGCATTTTTATCGTACATAACAGGTATGTCGGTTTCTGAGTTGAAAGAAGAAAATGCAATGCTTCGCAAAAGAAGTATGATACATACAGCGTTTTTCTTACTTGGATTTTCAATTATATTTATTGCAATTGGGTTTGGTACAAGTTTTATTGGAGGCATCTTTACAAATTATAAAGATTTAATTAGACAGTTAGGTGGTATATTTATCATCGTGTTCGGTCTTATTATTGTCGGTGTGTTTAAGCCAAAGTTTTTAATGCAAGACCGTAAATTTACGTTTAAAAATCGTCCGAGTGGCTATTTTGGATCCGTTCTAATTGGATTGGCTTTTGCTGCAGGATGGACGCCTTGTACTGGACCTATTTTAGTGTCTGTCATTGGATTAGCTGCAACAAATCCAGAATCAGCAATGATTTATATGATAGCATACATACTTGGGTTTGCTATCCCATTTTTCGTGCTATCTTTCTTTATTACGAAAATGTCTTGGATTAAAAGAAATAGTATGAAATTCATGAAAATCGGGGGATACGTTATGATTGTCATGGGTATCTTCCTATATTTTAACTGGATGACGAAAATTATCGTATATTTCTCAAGTTTATTTGGTGGTTTTACCGGTTTTTAGTATTATTCTGTGAAAATGTTGGAAATACTAACGGAAAAGCATATAATGAAAGTATATTTTGCATATAGCCACAAAAAAGGATGAGAAAATATGAACATAGTTGTTTTATCCAGTATCGTTGCTGTTTGTATGGCTGTTGGTGCGATGTTTATTCGTTTAAAAGCAGCTAAGAAACCGGCAACATTGAAAAAAATTATACTTCCACCATTTTTTATGAGCACGGGAGCGTTGATGTTTGTTTTTCCTGAATTTCGATTAACTCCAGCAGAAATGTTAGAAGCAATTGGCGTCGGTTTGTTTTTCTCTATTTTTCTTATTAAAACATCTAAATTTGAAATTAGAGGACAAGAGATTTATTTGAAGCGTTCAAAAGCATTTGTTTTTATATTAATTGGATTACTTGTCGTGCGGATTGTATTTAAAACATACTTAAGTCAATCTCTTGATTTAGGACAACTTAGTGGCATGTTCTTCTTACTGGCGTTCGCGATGATTGTGTCATGGAGAATTGCTATGTATCGTTCCTTTACGAAATTACAGAAGGAAATGGAAAAAGAAGATGGTTTTTATAATGAAAAAGATATGAAATTAACTTAAAAACTGTATATGTATAAAATGAAAAGACAGCGTTTTTTGACGCTGTCTTTTCATTTTATATTGTTAACATCTTCTGTCCCAACCGCGTCGTATAAAGCGTTCCCCATTAAAGAAACAATTTAAATTTGGTGACACAAACGGACCGATAAACGGAATAATATTTGGTTCTGTAGTCTCATCAACAGGAATCGGTGGTTTAGTAGGATCAGGTCTAAGTGTATAGCGAACGCGGGCGGTATTTCGAATGAGACCGTTTCGTGGCTCTGCTGTTACTTGAACGATAAAACGGAAAACAACGGATTCACCTGGATTAACAGTTTCAATAAGAATACCAATAGTTGGATTACTTCCAGGACGTGAAACGCCGTTTACTGTTACTGAATTTGGATAGAAAGTAACTTCGGGAGGTAGTGGATCGGTAATGAGTACATTATTTGCAGGGATAGCGCCATTGTTAGTAAAGGTAAGTGTATATGTGATGAAGTCACCGAGCTCCACACTATTTACATTTGCGGTCTTAATGAATGTGTTTGGCACATTAGGGTTTACTTCTATCGTAATTGGTGGTGTTGTTGTCGTTGTTGTGACAGGTGGGTTGGATACGGCTGTTACAACGGCTGTTGTTGATGCGAATCCACCAAATTTAGTTACGCCTGATGGAACGAGTACACAAGTGACAATAAATTCAGCAGGGTCATCAGGAGGGATGAATTTACCTTTCATAGCCAATGTTTATAATCGAGCAGCAGACGTAACATCTTTACTACAAGGATTACCAAATCGAGCAGCAGGAAGGTATAGCGTAACAAGATTACATACACGTCAGCCAGTCGGTTATGGTGCTGGATGGTCGTTGATTGTTGTATATCGTGATTCTTCATACCCGATGAGAAATGTGAGTTTATTTCCAGGTTTTTTATTATCAGGTACACCACAAACCCTTTCTGGATTTTTCACACCAGCTGCAGGGACAGTGACAGCAAGAGCTTTTGTAATGGCGGTAAATGGTGATCCGAACTTTACAGGTGATAATTTTCAATTGAACTCTGTGACATTAACAGGACCAAATAATCCAATAGGAAACTTTTTTAGAGGGCAAGTAAATGATATTAATGGAAATTTAAATACAATTGGTAGTTTTGCAGATCGTAATTTTTCTGGAACAACTACAAATGCAAATGCGAGAGCTGAGTTTGATATTACAAATGTAAATGCAACAGGTTCTATTGCACCAAATACGATATCCACACAAGTCAACATTACAGGCACAGGCGATACGATTTATACGAGTGTGGTCGGATTACAAATAGACTTGGCAGAAGCTAGATTAACAGCCGTAAAATCAGTAACTGTAAGTTAAAAAAAGATTGCTATAATCTAGCAATCTTTTTTTATGAGGAGGATTTTGTCAGTAAAGATTCATAATGAGAATAATCAATCTCTTTTTCTTGTAGTTTTTTAACTAAAAATTTATGGTCGCGTTTTGGTGTAGCAATAATATATCCTTTAATAATTAAATCTTGTGTAATTTGAGAGGCTTTTTCTTGTAATGCCAGTTCTCCAATTTTGCCAGCAATTTTTGATTTAGCGACATCGCGAAATAGTTCTGGAACAGGACTTACGAGCTCTTCTAACAATTGTTTTTGTTCTTCATCCCATAAATGTCTAGTTTTATTAATATAGTGCTCTTCCCAATCTAAAATGGACATACCATCTTCTTTAGGTAATCGTTTTAGAAATTTTCTGAACATAAAGTATCCACCGATAGACATAAGTCCTAATAAAATAACAGTCCATAGCACTATGAACCAACTGAACCATCCTTCGAGCAAGTTTATCCCCCCTTAATGATTGCGGTTTTCTTTTATTCATATTATAAACAGTGAGATTCATAGAAAGCAAGAACGCTTGGTCATTTTGACCAAGCGTTATCATTTAAACAAAGTATAGTTGTTCAACACATAAATTATTATTATCATCTTCTACATATTCAATGATTAATGTGCCAACTTTACGATCTTTATCTTCAGTTGTGAAAATAGAGTAAGAAGTAAAACGTACTGTTGATAGGCCGCTTATATGTGTAGGTAAAGAAATGTAGTCGTTATCGCGGAAGAATTCCATCAGTTCAATATCTTCAAATTCTTTTCGATCAACTTGTTTGTTTGTATAGCGGCGTTGAAGTTGTTTTAAAGACTCATTCCAAGAAATTGCTTTTGTGTCGTATACCATTGTTCTATCTCCTTACTGTATGTAATCATTAAGAACATACGTTCTAAACTAGTATACTCTTTTTATTAGAAAAGGGAAAGCAAAAAATAATGTAAGCTTGGATTTCCAAGCTTACATTATTGATGCGTCCGTCATAATCTCTATTTTTTATTATAAGTTAGATAAGAATAAGAAACAAGATGATATATATTCTGTTGATGATTTTTAAAATTCTGTATATTATAGATATACTAAAATGCAAGGGAATGAGAGGAATGGCATATGTAATTTCACTCCAAGGATCGATGGCAAGCGGAAAAACAACATTGACTAAAAGGTTAGAGAGAAGTGGGCTTTCAGTTATATATGAAAATCCATATCCAATTGTAGAAAAGCGAAAACAATTAAATTTGGATATGAATTCAAAAGAAGGATTTATTATAAATCAAAAAATGTTTATTGAAGCAAAAATAAAGGAGTTTCAAAATGTGAAAGATTCAGTCGTGATTTTTGATCGCGGACCAGAAGATATTGAATTTTATACACTCTTTTATCCGAAAGTGATAGGGAAAGAGTGGGATATAGAAACAGAATTAAAAGATGAATTGTATAAATTAAGAGAATGCTGTTCGGATGCAATTTTTTATTTAGATGTTTCGAAAGAAAATTTATATGATAGAAAAAATAATGACGGGGCAAGAAATCGAAGTACATTCGAAGAACAATTTAAATTAGTAGAAACTGAAAAAGAATGGTATAAACAATTTCCTGTAACTTATGTGGACACGAATACATTAACAGTGGATGAGTTAGAAGCATATTTTATGGGCTGGTTAAAGGAGAAAGGACTATGAAAAAAATATTATTATTCGTATACCCAACATTTGCGGAGTTTGAAATTACAGTAGCAACAGCATTGCTGAAAAAGAAATATGAAATCATTACTGCGGGCTTAACAAAAGGGTTGATTATAAGTGAAACAGGCTTGCAAGTACAACCGCATATAGAATTAAGTGAAGTGCGTGTAGATGAATATGAGGGGATTATCATTCCAGGGGGAGACGCAGTACATATGAAAGACGCAGATATTCTCTTTTCAGTCATTCGCCAATTTTCTGAAAAAGAAAAATTAGTAGCTGCGATTTGTGCTGGACCGTATGCGTTAGCAAGAGCAGGTTTATTTAAAGGGATTTCTTATACAGCGACTATAGATTATCAAAAGTTAGATTGTTTTCCAGTAGAAAATTTTGTATATAAAGAAGTTGTACAATACTCAAATATTATTACTGCACAAGGACATGCTTTCGTACCATTCGGAATAGCAGTTGCTTCTTATTTTGGAGTAGCGAACGAACATAATATAAATTTTTATGGCGGAAAGGGCAATATGATGATGGACAAACTTTTACATGAGAATGTATAAAAGCTAGCATTTTTGCTAGCTTTTTTCTTTTTGACATCGATAAATGGCTAACGTTTTCGGGTCGCGCCATATACCGTTATGAAGTGACAATTCATTTTCTACTTCTTTTTTTAGCCATTCCTTCATTTCGGCGTGAAGATATGTACTATCAGGTATATTTAGCGATGGAAACATGCTAGAAATATAGCTTACAATCGGAGTAGCATGATGAAAAACGAGAGCATTATGAATAACTGTTTCTTCAACAGTTGAAAAAACAGACTGTAATATCTCTTTACCATTTTCTAAACAAAATGGAGTGACTGATGATGTTGTTTTCGGTAAATCAAATGCGTCTAACATGCGGTTACACATTTCAACTATATGAGGTAATGTAACGTCAGAATTTGTTGTAGCTAAAAGTGAGCCTCCGGGACGAATTACTTTATGGAATCCTTGAACTGTTTTTTCGACATCTTTCATGTGATATAACATATGTCTTGCGATGACCCAGTCATAGCAATTAGCTTCAAAAGGAAGTTTACCAGCATCACCTAGTTTCCATTCAATAATGCTATTCTTTATTGCAGCTTCAGAAAGCATCGTTTTTGATTGATCAAAACCGGTTAGTTGGCCTTTATGACCGTTAGTTTGTAAAAGGGAAAGAAAATTTCCATTAGCACAGCCAACCTCTAATATTTTTTCTTCTCCTTGAAGTTGTAAATGTTCCATGACGAGTTCATCTAAATTTACTTGTTTTTCTTCGTAATGTTTATGCGTATCGATACGTGTTTGTAAATGGTTGCTTACGTTATATTGGCGTTTTACATCATTCATTTTTTCACATTCCACCTTCGTGCAAAATTGCTGAATCGCGTGTGTTAATACGTCGGTTTTCTTTAAACCTTCGTAATGGAGTGCAGATTCAAACCTTTCAAGTAGTTTTTCTTCAATTCGAAAATGAATATCTTTTCGCTTCGTCATTGAAATATCGCCCCTTTGCATCTGTTAGTGAGACTATAGCACGCCTGAAAAATTCGTGTAAATAATTTGTGTACACAAATGGAGGGGATGAAAAAATTGTTCGAATGTGAGTTTAAACTATTGACGATTTAACCGTTTTCATATATTCTTAAATTAAGAAATATTCAAATAATTAAAAGAAATGAGAGAGTCACATGCTTCTTCAAGGAACACATCGAATTGGTCGTATGGCCATGTTGTTGGCACTTGCGGATGAGAATGAAAGCCCTGTATTATCTATTCCAAAAGGTTGGAAGTATTGTACGGGGAAAGTGGGTTCGATGAATTCGCAAAAAGTTGTAGCAGCAATGGAAACAGCGGCTAAGAGCACCCAAGTTATTGAAACAGATGTTTACAGAGAAACACATGCACTTTATCATGCAATTATGGAAGCTTTGTACGGAGTGACGAGAGGTCAAATTCAGTTAGCAGACGTTCTTCGTACAGTAGGACTTCGCTTTGCGATTGTGCGCGGTAGACCATACGACGGAAAAAAAGAAGGCGAATGGGTTGCTGTTGCATTATATGGAACGATTGGTGCACCTGTAAAAGGATCTGAGCATGAGGCGATTGGTTTAGGAATTAATCACATATGATTTGCCCATAGTCTATTAGTTAGAAGGGGGCCTTACTTTTTTAGGACAGAAGTCTGTCTTAAAAAGATAAGGTCCCCTTTTGCCTTTTTAAGGAGGAAAAAGAATGATTACGTTAACAGGACACACATTGACAATTGAAGAAATGAAGAGGTTGTTACTTGAAGGGGAAGGTGTAACAGCTTGTCCAAATAGTATGCAAAAGGTGGCGGAGTGCCGCGAAGTTGTTGAGAAAATTGTAGAGGACGGAAAAGTCGTTTACGGTATTACAACTGGATTTGGAAAATTCAGTGATGTGCTTATTCAAAAAGATGATGTAAAGGCACTTCAACACAATTTAATTCAGTCACATGCATGCGGTATAGGTGATCCATTCCCTGAAGAAGTATCACGCGGTATGTTAATTTTACGAGCGAACACGATGCTTAAAGGAGTATCTGGTGTTAGACCACTTGTTGTAAATATGCTTCTTGAGTTTGTAAATCGTAAAATTCACCCAGTCGTTCCGCAACAAGGGTCACTTGGTGCGAGTGGCGATTTAGCACCTTTATCTCATCTTGCGCTTGTATTATTAGGCGAAGGTGAAGTGTTCTATAAGGGGAAACGCGTTCATGCGATGGTTGCTCTTACAGAAGAAGGGCTTGAACCGATTGAACTTGAAGCGAAAGAAGGGCTTGCATTAATCAATGGTACGCAGGCGATGACAGCGCAAGGAGTTCTTTCTTATATAGAAGCAGAAGCAATGGCGTATCAAGCTGAATTCATTGCTTCGATGACAATTGAAGGATTACAAGGCATTATTGATGCATTTGATGAAAATGTTCATAAAGCACGTGGTTATAAAGAGCAAGTGGAAGTAGCGAGCAGAATTCGTGACATCCTTCATGATAGTAAATTAACAACAAAACAAGGAGAACTACGAGTACAGGATGCATATTCACTTCGTTGTATCCCGCAAGTACACGGTGCTTCTTGGCAAGTTTTAAATTATGTGAAAGAAAAATTAGAAATTGAAATGAATGCAGCAACAGATAATCCGCTAATCTTTGATGGCGGAGAAAAAGTAATTTCGGGTGGGAATTTCCATGGTCAACCGATTGCGTTTGCGATGGACTTCTTAAAAGTAGGAATGGCGGAACTTGCAAATATTTCAGAGCGTCGTATCGAGCGTTTAGTAAATCCGCAATTAAATGATTTACCTCCATTTTTAAGTCCAGAACCAGGACTTCAGTCTGGTGCAATGATTATGCAATACGCTGCAGCGTCACTTGTTTCTGAAAATAAAACGTTAGCACATCCAGCGAGTGTTGATTCAATCCCGTCATCAGCTAACCAAGAAGATCACGTCAGTATGGGAACAATCGCTTCACGCCATGCACATCAAATTATTCAAAATGTAAGACGTGTTCTTTCAATTGAGATGATTTGTGCGATGCAAGCAGCAGAATATCGCGGTATTGAAAACATGAGTACAGTGACGAAGAGCTTCTACCATCAAGGCCGTCAACAAGTACCTTCTATTACAAATGATCGCATATTCTCAACGGATATTGAAAATATTACGCACTGGTTAAAAACGAATTATTCGATAAAAGAAAGATTAGATGTAAACGCGGCACTATAAAATGAGAAAAGGGAGAGATTGAAATGGAAAAAGTTAAACAAACAATTCGCGCGCCAAGAGGTACTGAATTACAAACGAAAGGGTGGGTTCAAGAAGCTGCACTTCGTATGTTAATGAACAATTTAGATCCTGAAGTTGCTGAAAAACCAGAAGAATTAGTTGTATATGGCGGAATTGGCCGTGCAGCTCGTAACTGGGAAAGCTACCATGCGATTGTAGATTCATTAAAAACGTTAGAAAGCGATGAAACATTACTTGTTCAATCAGGAAAACCAGTTGCAATCTTTAAATCGCATGAAGATGCACCTCGCGTTCTTTTAGCGAATTCAAACTTAGTACCAAAATGGGCGAACTGGGATCACTTCCGTGAACTAGAGAAGAAAGGTCTTATGATGTACGGACAAATGACAGCAGGTAGCTGGATTTACATTGGAACACAAGGTATTTTACAAGGAACATATGAAACGTTTGGCGAAGCGGCACGTCAACATTTCGATGGTTCATTAAAAGGTACATTAACACTTACTGCTGGCTTAGGTGGTATGGGTGGTGCACAACCTCTTGCTGTAACGATGAACGGCGGTGTTGTCATTGCTATTGATGTTGATAAGCGCAGCATCGATCGTCGTATTGAAAAGAGATATTGTGATATGTATACAGAATCATTAGAAGAAGCATTAACGGTTGCGAACGAGTATAAAGAGAAGAAAGAACCAATTTCAATTGGTTTATTAGGAAATGCGGCAGAGATTTTACCAGAACTAGTGAAGCGCAATATTACGCCAGATTTAGTTACGGATCAAACATCTGCTCATGATCCATTAAACGGTTATATTCCAGTAGGTTTCACATTAGAAGAAGCAGCGAAACTTCGTGAAGAAGATCCAGAACGTTACGTACAATTATCAAAAGAAAGCATGACAAAACATGTAGAAGCAATGCTTGCTATGCAAGAAAAAGGCGCAATTACATTTGATTACGGAAATAACATTCGCCAAGTTGCTTTCGATGAAGGTTTGAAAAATGCATTCGATTTCCCAGGATTCGTTCCAGCATTTATTCGTCCATTATTCTGCGAAGGAAAAGGACCATTCCGCTGGGTAGCACTTTCTGGTGATCCAGAAGATATTTATAAAACAGACGAAGTAATATTACGTGAGTTTGCGGATAATGAGCATTTATGTAACTGGATTCGTATGGCTCGTCAGCAAGTTGAGTTCCAAGGTCTTCCATCTCGTATTTGTTGGTTAGGTTACGGTGAGCGCGCGAAATTTGGTCGCATTATTAATGAAATGGTGGCAAATGGTGAATTATCAGCACCAATCGTTATCGGTCGTGACCATTTAGATTGCGGATCAGTAGCATCTCCAAACCGTGAAACAGAAGCGATGAAAGACGGTAGTGATGCAGTAGCAGACTGGCCAATTTTAAATGCATTAATTAATAGTGTAAACGGTGCGAGTTGGGTATCTGTTCACCACGGTGGTGGCGTTGGTATGGGTTATTCACTTCACGCTGGAATGGTTATCGTTGCAGATGGAACAGAAGCAGCAGCAAAACGTATTGAGCGCGTATTAACTTCTGACCCTGGTATGGGTGTTGTTCGTCACGTTGATGCAGGATATGACTTAGCTGTAGAAACTGCGAAAGAAAAAGGCGTTAACATTCCGATGATGAAATAAGGAGGAGAAAACATGCTGGACACTTTACTAATAAATATCGGTCAATTACTAACAATGGATCAAGAAGATGGCTTGTTAAGACGGGAAGCGATGAACACGCTTCCTGTTATCGAAAATGGTGTGGTTGGAATTGAAAACGGCGTAATTACTTTCGTTGGAACAGTGGAAGAAGCTAAAGGATTACAAGCGAAAGAAGTTATTGATTGCGGCGGGAAAATGGTTTCTCCTGGTCTTGTTGATCCGCATACTCACCTTGTATTTGGTGGATCTCGTGAAAATGAAATCGCACTAAAATTACAAGGAGTTCCGTACTTAGAAATTTTAGAAAAAGGCGGAGGTATTCTTTCAACTGTAAATGCAACGAAAAAGGCGTCGAAAGAAGAACTTGTTCAAAAAGCGAAATTCCATTTAGACCGTATGCTATCTTTCGGAGTTACAACTGTAGAAGCGAAGAGTGGTTACGGATTAGATGATGAGACGGAATGGAAACAATTAGAGGCAACTGCACAATTACAAAAAGAGCACTCGATTGATTTAGTTTCCACATTTTTAGGTGCTCATGCAGTTCCGAAAGAGTATAAAGGTAGATCAAAAGAATTTTTACAATGGATGTTAGACCTACTACCAGAAATGAAAGAGAAGCAATTAGCTGAATTCGTTGATATTTTCTGTGAAACAGGTGTGTTCTCTGTTGAAGAGTCAAAAGAGTTTTTATTAAAAGCGAAAGAGCTTGGGTTTGATGTGAAAATTCATGCAGATGAAATTGACCCTCTTGGTGGCGCGGAAGCAGCGGCTGAAATTGGTGCAGCATCAGCGGACCATTTAGTCGGCGCTTCTGATAAAGGAATTGAAATGCTTGCAAACTCTAATACAGTAGCGACTTTATTACCAGGAACAACTTTCTATTTAAATAAAGAAAGCTTTGCTCGTGGACGTAAAATGATTGATGAAGGTGTTGCAGTTGCTTTGGCTACAGACTTTAACCCAGGTAGTTGTCCAACTGAGAACATTCAGCTTATTATGAGCATTGCAATGCTCAAGCTGAAAATGACACCAGAAGAAGTTTGGAATGCAGTAACAGTTAACTCTTCTTACGCAATTAATCGTGGCGATGTAGCTGGGAAAATTAGAGTTGGTCGCAAGGCAGATTTAGTTCTATGGGATGCTTACAATTATGCTTACGTACCGTATCATTACGGCGTAAGTCATGTAAATACAGTATGGAAGAATGGTAATATCGCATATACAAGAGGTGAACAATCGTGGAGCACGGCCACTATTTAAAGAAAAATGCAAAGTTTATCGATCGTGAAGTGACGAAATGGAGTGAGATGATTAAAGATTGGGAGGAAGGCTTGGAAATATTCGGTGCTGCCTTAATTGGAGCACCCCTTTCTAAACCATCTATTAGTCATTCAGGAGCAAGTTTTGCACCAAAAACAATTCGTGCAATGTTAGATGCATATAGCACGTACGCAATTACAGAAGAACATGATATGAAAGAAAGTGTCTTATATGATTGCGGCGATATTACGATGCATGTGACGGATATAAAAGAAAGTCATAAGCGAATTGCGAAAACAGTTGGTCATGTAACGAAAGTAAATCCGAACATGATACCAATCGTTCTTGGTGGTGACCATTCGATTAGTTTTCCGAGTATAACAGGGTTTGCAAATAGTAAAGGGAAGGTCGGCGTTATTCAATTTGATGCCCATCATGATTTACGTAATTTAGATGATGGTGGCCCATCAAATGGGACACCGTTCCGTAGTTTACTAGAAAATGATGTCATTACAGGAAAACAACTCGTTCAAATCGGAATTCGTAATTTTTCAAATGCACGAGCGTACCATGAATATGCAAAAGAACATGGCGTGACAGTGTATACAATGAAAGATGTACGAGAGCGACAAATCAAAGATATTATCACAGAAAGTATTGAAGTATTAAGAAAGCAAGGCGTGACTTCTATTTACATTTCTCTTGATATGGATGTACTAGATCAAGCATTTGCACCAGGTTGTCCAGCAATTGGTCCTGGCGGTATGGATAGTACGACTTTACTTGATGCGATTGAATTTCTTGGTAAAGAACCGCTTATTCAAGGGATGGATATAGTAGAAATTGATCCAACCCTTGATTTCAGAGATATGACGAGTCGAGTAGCTGCACAAGTGATTATGAGTTTTCTTTTAGCGAGAGAGACAGTACGTAAGCAGGTAAGTGTATAGGCGTGAAATTAATAGGGAATGTTTAACGATTCCGTATAAAAAACACATTACTATTTATATGTAGTAATGTGTTTTTATGTAAAAAGAGAAGGTGCAATTAGAATGTATATATGTGCGGAAAAGTTAATAAGATTGCGGGTTTTTAATGATATTTTACGAAATTATTTTCTTAGTTCGAAAGGATTGACATTAAAAATAATTTTATGATAAAATAAAAATTTTGCTAAAAAATTGATTGTGTGTTAAGATTGAGAAGGTTACCATATATGGAGGTGGATTATTTGTTTCAAATTGGCGATAACATTGTTTATCCAATGCAGGGAGCAGGTATAATTAAAGCCATAGAAGAGAAGGAAATCACAGGAGAAAAACAACAATATTATGTTATAAAAATGTCGGGTAGTAATATGGAAGTAATGATTCCGGCAGGGAGAATATTGAGCTCAAATATACGACCAGTCACGGATATAACGGCAATAGCACACATATTGGATATTTTTCAACATGGAGAATCTGATAGATTACTTACGTGGAAACAAAGGTATAAATTGAACACTGATAAAATAAAGACGGGTAAAATACAAGAAGGTGCTGAAGTTGTACGTGATTTATTACGTATGCAGAAAGAAAAAGCACTTAATGCAAGCGAAAAGAAAATGTTAGATAACGCACACGAATTTTTGATTAGTGAACTGGGATTAATTGAAGGTATCACAGAAAGTCAAATAAAAAGCTTTTGTTAAGATTCATTACAAATAATGTATTAGATCCCAAAAAAGGTTTTGAATTTTTTGGGAACATAATTATAGAGAATTAATCATTTCAAAGACATTCAATTCTTTCAAACCACTTTTAGAGCATTAACCTCTTTTGTTATTACTACAATCAAATCCATTTTTATTTTTTAAATTCTTTACGAATATTCGAAGTTTAATTAAACACTTCGATAGAATAGTTACTTGATTTTTGCAATCCTGATTCACACTGGCACGGACGAGGAGCCGTAAGGATGAAAGAGAGGTAGGGCTTTCATTGTTTTAGGTTTATAAGTTATTATTTTTAGAAGAATACTGAACCATTCTCACTTCTACTGCTAAGGAATTTTTTATATGTGAAGAGATAATAATTGTTTATATTCTTTATATTAAAGACATAAATGAATTTTTAGCCATATACGGTCAACTAAAAAGGAGCTGTCACATAGTCAATAATTCGACTATGTGACAGCTCCTTTTTTCATGGGGATGAACGGATAAATAGAAAAAACAACGTGTTAGATATGCAATTTTATATTAAAGACATAAATGAATTTTTAGCCATATACGGTCAACTAAAAAGGAGCTGTCACATAGTCAAACTATGTGACAGCTCCTTTTTTCATGGGGATGAACGGATAAATAGAAAAAACAACGTGTTAGATATGCAATTATTATCGTAATGCTTGTTGTTTGCATGTTGGAAACGAATTTGTTCCCTATCTTCTTTAGAGCAATGACAGAGATGGAGACTAGGCGATGTGGACTAAGAAATCAATCACGAAAGAATATAAATGGCGAGGCTGATGTACGTATATGGGGAAAAAACCGTGCTTTTGCACGGCTTTTTTTATGTTAGTTATGAAGAGAAAGCAAACAAATGTTACTCCATTACGATAATCGGCTTAATCGTTTTCCCTGTTTTAGAATCTTCAAATGCTTGAGCGATTTCTTCAAAAGAATAGAATTGTACAAATGTATCGAATGGGAATAATCCTTTTTGATAGAAATTAATTAATTTTGGAATGAATAGTTGTGGTACTGCATCACCTTCAACTACTCCTTTAATTGTAATAGCTTTTACGACAATTTCATTTGTTACGTTTATAGTTAAATCTTTTTTACCGACAGCAACAGTTGCCATAGTCCCTTTTACTCGTAAACATTGAATGGATTGAAGTGTAACAGTATTTACGCCAGTTGTTTCAAATGAGTAATGAGCTCCACCGTTTGTAATTTCTTTAATTTTGGCAACTGGATCTTCGATTAAGCTATTAATCGTGTGTGTAGCCCCTAATTCTTTTGCTAATTCTAAACGACTATCATGAATATCAACGGCAATGATTGTAGTACATCCAGCAATTTTAGCTGCCATTAAGCCACTAAGACCAACAGCGCCAGTTCCAAATACAACTAGGCTACTACCTGGTTTTGCTTGTAGTGAATGTAAGATTGTACCGCTACCAGTCATAATTCCGCAACCAAGTGGACCTAACAAACGTATATCAACATCTTTTGTTACTTTTACAACATTATTTTCATCAACTACGGCATGGTATGCGAATGAAGATTGGCCGAAGAATTGAGAAATATCATTATTGCTAAGATCGTGTATAGGTGTTACATGGCGTTTGTTTTTTCCAGAGAAGTTTAACTCAATCATATTTTCGCAAGCAGCAGCATTACCATCTAAGCAACTTTCACAATGACCACAGTAAGAGAATCCGAGTACTACATGGTCACCAGGTGTAACGGATGTTACATTACTTCCCACTTTTTCCACGATACCAGAACCTTCATGTCCTAAAACAACTGGTTTTGGTGTGGGCATTGTCCCGTCTAAAACTGTTGCATCTGTATGACATATACCAGAAGCGATAATTTTTACTAATACTTCATCATCTTTAATCTTGTCTAAGTATACTTCTTGCATATTAAAATCTTTTTCGGGTTTAGAAACGATAGCTTTTGTTTTCATTGTTATCCTTCTTACTAAAAGTTAAATAAGAAAAAATACGTTCAACTATGTAGGAGTCTTTTATTCGTTCCTAAAATTTTGTTTGTACAATAAAAAACAAATGAATGATTGAAGCCTCGTTACTGTAAGTTTGAATATAGTACAGTGGAAATCGTTTTTTTTAGTAAATAGTTTGAAAAACAATTACCAATATATTCTATAGTAATAAAACTAGAAGAAATGAAAACATCCACTTAACAAGTATTTTCCTCATCCACTTACTGAACATAAAAATAGACAGTAGAGTCTTGAATACCAGAACCCTTAAAGTTAAAAAACAGTTAGTTTTATTATGCGAATATTTCTACATAAGAGCGTATAAATTGACGTTACTATCTAAAAGTAAGTATGATGCGATTATAGTAAGAATTTTTTAGGGGGAAGAAAAATGACAAGTTCAAATAATAAAGCAGCAAGTATTTATGAAGGAACAAATATAAATGATTGGGGTTCTTTTGAAAAGATTGAAGAAACGAAGTTATTTGACTCGATTCAAATTGGACCTTGGTCTCTTCGTAATCGCATAGCAATGGCACCGATGACGAGATGTTTCGCGAATCATGAAACAGGAATCGTTGGTACTGATGTAGTCGAGTACTATAGAAAACGTGCAGCTGATGGAGTTGGCTTAATTATTACAGAGGGAATCGTCATTAGCCCAAGAGCAAAAGGAAATCCAGGAGTACCAGGGATTTATACACAAGAGCAAATCGATTCGTGGAAGCCTGTTACAGAGGCAGTACATAAAGAAGGTGGAACGATTATTGCTCAAATATGGCATGTTGGCCGTATGAGTCATCACGAGATAATTGGTGGACAAATGCCACAAGCACCGTCTGCTATCGCTGCAGAGGGAAATGTTCCGCGTTTTCGTAAACCGTTCGACACGCCAGAAGCAATGACGTTAGAAGAAATACAAGAGGTGATTGGTCAATACGCACAAGCTGCGAAAAACGCGATCGAAGCTGGATTTGATGGAGTAGAAATACACGGTGCACACGGATATTTAATCGATCAATTTACTTATGAGTTCGCAAATAAGCGTACTGATAAATACGGCGGAGATTTAAAGCAAAGGCTAACGTTTATGAAAGAAGTAACGGAGGCTGTAATAGAAGCTGTTGGGGCTGATAAAACACTTCTTCGCTTCTCTGCTTTCAAAGGTGATAATCCAACTTATATGTGGGAAAACCCTAAGCTTGCAATTGAAACGTTTGTAAATATGTTCAACGAAGTTGGATTAACGATGATTCACCCTTCAACGATGAATTATACTGCAGTTATTGCTGACGGAAAGAATTTTCATCAATTAGTAAGAAAATATTGGGAGGGTACGATTGTAGGAGTAGGGAATTTAAATCCGAAAGAGGCTGAAGAAGCGTTGCAAGAAGGAACAATTGATGTAGTGGCATTCGGAAGACCTTTAATAGCTAATCCAGATTTTGTTCATCGAATTAAAAATGCTGAAAGTTTAGTTGAATATGATGCGAAAGAGCATCTTGCTACGTTAATTTGAATAAAGATAAAAGGAGAACACATCAGGTGTTCTCCTTTTATTATGGATTTTCATAGGAGGAAGCGGGATGAGTGAAACGCTACTCGTTATTATTAGTATATTGCTCTTATTGATGTTACTATTAATCATTTTTTTTATTATTACATTTTTTATTAAAAAACGGACGCATCATTCTATATTAAAGCTGCATCCATACTTAGGAAGGATGCGTTATTTACTTGAAAAGATAGGACCGGAATTTAGGCAATATTGGTTTGATCATGATACGGATGGAAAGCCCTTTTCACGTTATGATTTTCAAAGTGTAATGTTTCTAGCGAAATACCGTTCAGAAATACTCGGTTTTGGATCAAAACGAGATTTTGATGCATCTGGATATTATATTGCTAATACATTATTTCCGATATTAACAGATGAATTAAGTGTGAATGTAACGCAAGAACATGAAGGGAAAAAGTATGTGATTCATAAAGAAGGGTTATTTTCACGAAGAGAAAAATTGACAGCGGATACAACGAATCTTTGGTTATATGAAGAAGACGATGCAATTATAGTCGGTGAAAACCGCAAATATCCGTGGAAACTACATGGCATGTTTGGGGCATCTGCGACTTCTTACGGTGCGATTGGCGAAAATTATATTTTAGCGAGCGGATTTGGTGCGAAGATGGCTGGCGGATCGTGGATTAATACTGGCGAAGGTGGCGTTATTCCAGAACATTTACATACAGGTGCGAATATCGTTGCGCAAATTGGTCCGGGTTTATTTGGGTACCGTGATGAGGGTGGTAATTTTTCAATGGAGAAATTTATGGAGAAAGCAAAAGAAAGCAATATTAAAGCATTTGAATTGAAATTTGGGCAAGGTGCGAAAATACGTGGTGGTCATCTAGAGGGACAAAAAGTAAATGAGAAAATTGCTTCTGTTCGGAATGTGCGAGAAGGAGACACGATTAATTCACCGAATCGATTTCCATTTTTAAAGAATGCAGTAGATACACTTTATTTTATTCAACGTTTGCAAGAAAACGGCGGTAAACCAGTCGGTATGAAAATTGTAATTGGACAGCAGGAGCCGTTGGAAGATTTATTCAAATCGATGAAAGAGTTAAACATTTATCCAGATTTCATTACAGTTGATGGTTCAGAAGGTGGATCAGGTGCAACGTATAAATCGATGGCAGATAGTATGGGGATGCCGCTTATTCCAGCGTTACTGACATGTATTGATACAGCGAATCATTATGGTGTTCGGGACAAATTCAAAGTGTTTGCCTCGGGGAAATTAATTACACCAGATAAAGTGGCAATTGCTTTAGCTATTGGTGCAGATGCTGTAAATTCAGCACGTGGATTTATGATGGCAAGTGGCTGCATAATGGCACTTCAATGTAATTCCGGACAATGTCCATCTGGAGTTGCCACGACGAATCCGCACTATCAAAAAGCGCTAGATCCGTATGAGAAGAAATGGCGAGTAATGAATTATGTTGTTAGCATGAGATATAGTTTGTTCTCACTTGCGGCCGCAGCGGGAGTAAAGAGCCCGCGTCATTTAACGAGAGAGCATATTGTGTTTAAAGATGAGGTGGGGCGGATAGTTCCTCTTTCAGAATTGTTTCCTACTAGTAAATAGAAGATAAGCTATGTTTAATAGATTAAAAGTCATACATTCGTATGGCTTTTTTTCTTTTAAAATTTGTCTGATAAGTGAATGAAAATAAGGTGTGAAAAAACGGTATTATATTTTCTGAATATTTTTACTTTAATTTATTTTAAAACCGGGGTAATCCACTGGGATAAAGGCGTTTATAAAGGTTTTCACATGTAGTGAAAAGGGCCTGTTCACTTGAAAGAACAAAAAATGTTTGTTAAGGTAGGGAACCATAAGCGAAAACAAGAAAATAGAAAAAGTCATTTTTCGAAATTTTGAATGGCTTATGTAACTAAGGGAGAGATTCGGTGAAGATTGAGATTATGGTTTCGCTTGCTATTTATATGGCAGGTATGTTGTATATCGGTTATTGGTCTTATAAGAAGACATCCGATTTATCAGATTATATGTTAGGCGGAAGGGGACTCGGTCCAGCAGTTACAGCTTTATCAGCTGGTGCTTCTGACATGAGTGGTTGGATGCTAATGGGATTACCTGGTGCGATGTATGCAACAGGATTATCTAGTGTATGGATTGCGATAGGGTTATTAATAGGTGCTTATGCAAACTATTTAATTCTTGCCCCGCGTTTGCGAACGTATACAGAAGTGGCAAATGATTCAATTACGATTCCAGACTTTTTAGAGAATCGATTTAAAGATCGTACGAAAATACTTCGTTTTGTCTCCGCTATCGTCATTTTAGTATTTTTCACATTTTATGCGTCGGCTGGTTTAGTATCAGGTGGGCGTTTGTTTGAAAACTCTTTCAACCTTGATTACAAAATTGGTTTATTTGTAACTGTCGGTGTCGTAGTTGCTTATACACTATTCGGTGGCTTTTTAGCAGTAAGTTGGACCGACTTTGTGCAAGGATGTATTATGTTTATTGCGCTTGTATTAGTACCAATTGTTGCTTTTACAGATGTGGGCGGTGTAACAGAAACATTCAATACAATTAAGCAAGTTGATGCATCGCGTTTAGATATGTTTAAAGGGACTACAATTCTTGGTATTATTTCATTTTTAGCATGGGGTCTTGGGTATTTTGGGCAACCGCATATTATTGTTCGCTTTATGGCAATTACTTCTATTAAAGATTTAAAAACTTCTCGTAGAATCGGTATCGGTTGGATGACGATTTCAATTATAGGTGCAATGCTTACTGGTCTAATTGGTATTGCTTATTACGCTAAAAATAATGAGACATTACAAGACCCGGAAATGGTCTTTGTAACATTCTCAAATATTTTATTCCATCCGTACATTACTGGGTTTTTACTATCAGCTATTTTGGCTTCGATTATGAGTAGTATTTCCTCGCAATTACTTGTTATTTCAAGTGCAGTAACGGAAGATTTCTATAAAACATTTTTCCATCGGGACGCTAGTGATAAAGAACTTGTATTTATCGGTAGACTGTCAGTATTAGTAGTAGCTATGATTGCAGTTGTTTTAGCATATCATCCAAGTGATACAATTTTAACACTTGTCGGTTATGCTTGGGCAGGATTTGGTTCAGCATTCGGACCCGCTATTTTATTAAGTTTATATTGGAAGAGAACGAACAAATGGGGCGTTCTTGCTGGGATGATTGTAGGTGCAGTAGTTGTTATTACTTGGGTACAAATTCCAAGTTTAAAAGCCACTATGTATGAAATGGTACCTGGATTCTTCTGTAGCTTATTAGCTGTTATTGTTGTAAGTTTATTAACGAAAGAACCAGTGAAAGCAATTCATCGTGAATTTAATGAGATGGAAGCAGTGTTGGAAGAGGAAACGAAATAATTAGCGAAGAGAGTAAATGATAACTAGCATTTACTCTCTTTTGATTTAAAATGAAAATAAGTAACTTGTTGACAACTAAAAGTAAGTAACTTATAATAAATCTTAAGTTCAAGATAATTTATTTCCGAATAAAGATTTCAGATGGAGTAAATATTTTTTGGAAATTATCTCGAATTCGAGATGAATTCAATGATATAGAAGATAATGCGTAATTTCACAGCTTATATCTCGAATTAAAGATAAAATCATAACGATGGATTTTACTTTGCAGTATGGACAAAATGAATAATGAATTTTAATGTATACAAGTTTTTAAAATGAAATAAAAAGGGGCGGAGAAAATGGAAAAGAAAATGATGGGAATTCATCACATTACAGCAATCGTAGGACACCCACAAGAAAATGTAGATTTTTATGCTGGTGTGTTAGGTTTACGTTTAGTGAAACAAACAGTGAATTTTGATGATCCAGGCACGTACCATCTTTATTTTGGTAATGAAGGAGGAAAGCCTGGAACAATTATTACGTTTTTCCCATGGGCAGGTGCTCGTCAAGGAATTATTGGTGACGGTCAAGTAGGCATTACGTCTTATGTCGTACCAAAGGGCGCAATGGAGTTTTGGGAAAATAGATTAGAAAAATTCGATATTTCGTATACAAAAATGACTCGATTTGGAGAGCAGTATTTAGAATTTGATGATCCACATGGTTTGCATATAGAATTAGTAGAAAGAGAAGAAGGCGAATTAAATAATTGGACTTTTGGAGAAGTTACGCCAGAAGTAGCAATTAAAGGATTTGGCGGTGCTGTTCTTTTATCTGCACAACCTCAAAAAACAGCTGAATTGTTAGAGCATGTTATGGGTCTTGAGAAAATTGGAGAAGAAGGTGAATTCGTTCGATTCCGTTCTTCTGCTGATATTGGGAATATTATCGACTTGAGGCTATCGACAATCGGGCGTGGCCAAATGGGTGTTGGTACAGTCCACCATATTGCTTGGAGAGCGACTAACGATGATGATCAACTAGACTGGAAAGAGCATGTGTCTCGTTTTGGATATCACGTAACTCCTGTACAAGATCGAAATTATTTTAACGCAATTTATTTTAGAGAACACGGGGAAATCTTATTCGAAATTGCAACAGACCCTCCTGGTTTCGCTCATGACGAATCGTTAGAGACGATGGGTGAGGAATTAAAGTTACCGGAGCAATATGAACCACATAGAAAACAAATTGAACAAACACTTTTACCATTTGAAGTGAGAAATTTAGACGAAAAGTGATTGAAAGGGGAAAAGGATTATGATGAAACATATTTTTCAAAAAGGAAAAGATACGTCAAAACCAGTGTTGTTATTACTTCATGGTACAGGAGGTAATGAATTAGATTTATTACCACTTGCAGAAATAATTGATCGGGAAGCATCTGTATTAAGTGTTAGGGGGAATGTATTAGAAAATGGCATGCCACGTTTCTTCCGCCGATTGGCAGAAGGTATTTTTGATGAAGAGGATTTAATTTTCCGTACGAAGGAATTAAATGAATTTTTAGATGAAGCTGCAAAAACATATGAATTTGATAGAAATAACATTGTAGCTATCGGTTATTCAAATGGAGCAAACATTGCTGCAAGCTTATTATTCCATTACGAAAATGCATTAAAAGGTGCTGTGCTTCATCACCCAATGGTGCCTAGAAGAGGAACACAATTGCCTAATTTAGCAGGGGAATCCGTGTTTATCGCTGCTGGGACAAATGACCCGATTTGTTCATCAGGAGAGTCAGAGGAATTAAAGGTACTATTAGAAAATGCAAACGCTACTGTTACAATGCATTGGGAAAATAGAGGGCATCAATTAACAATGAGTGAAGTAGAAAAAGCAAAAGAATGGTATGACAAAGCATTTTAAAAAAGAAGCATCTGCTAACAACTAGTAGATGCTTCTTTTTTTATTTACGGCTGAATTGCAAGATGAGACGAAGAAAGTGGTAGCTGAATATCAACGATCGTACCTTTATTTAATTCGCTTGAAATGTGTAATTTACCATGATGTTCTTCAATTATTTTGTAACACATCATTAATCCTAGTCCTGTTCCCTTTTCTTTTAAACTATAAAATGGTTCACCTAGACGAGAGATACGATCTTCTGGGATACCGCAACCTTCATCGATAATCCGTATTAAAATGAAGGTATCATCTAATGGTTTTGTCTGGATGTAAATATTTCCGCCATTTGGCATTGCTTCTATCGCATTTTTTAATATATTTATAAAAACTTGTTTTAATTGGTTACCATCACATTGAATATCATGTTTGTAATCAAAATGATCCATAATGATATGAACACTATGCATAATAGCAGTTGGTAAAATAAATGTAACTACCTCTTCAATTAAAGCTTGTATGTTACAAGTTTGGATAGATAGTACTTGTGGTTTAGACATCGCCATAAATTGACTTGTGATAGATTCCATCTGTGAAATCTCACTTAACATAACATCGATATACCATTTCTGCTCCTCATTTATTTCAGGGAGTAGCAATGTTAGAAAACCTTTTAGAGAAGTGAGTGGATTTCGAATTTCATGTGCAATTCCAGCTGTCAGTTGTCCGACTACTGCGAGCTTTTCTGATTTTCGTAATAACTTTTCCGTTTCTTTTAGCTCGGTAACATCTCTTCCCATTACGATAAGACCTTTACGGGAGCCGTCAGAATGATAAAGTGGAACTTTCGATATACTTAAGATTAGATCGAAATCATCTCTATGAATAATAAATTCCTCGCCATGAAGAATTTGTCTTTGTTGCCATGCTAGTTCGTCGACTTCTTCACAATGTAAAAAAGCCTCTCGGTACGCTTCGTTATATTGAATGAGTTCACTATCTTTTTTCCCGTGGTAAGGTACATGATGGAAATTGAAACAAGAAAGTGCGTAGTCATTTGCCTCAAGCCAGCGTCCCTCATGATCCTTAAATATAACAAACGCAGGCATGGAGTTCACTAATGTACGTAACCTCTTCTCACTTTCTTTTAGCATATTCTCAATTCTTTCTGATTTTTCAAGAGGCTTCATAATGGCATATACGCCAGTTAGACGATTTTGGACAAAAATAGGAACTAGTTTTGTCACGACGTCTAATAAGAATCCATTTTTATGATAAATTGATAAGATATACTCTTGTTGATTATCCGCTCCAGTATTCTTTATATTTTGTAATACTTGCTCAGAAATACGAGCTTCTAAAATAGAGGTAATATTTTTCTGTTCTAATTCTAAAGAAGTGTAACCTAATATTTTTTCGGCAGAAGGATTTATATGTAGTATAACTCCCTCTAAATTTAATGAAATAATACTATCAGGATTGTGTTCGAACAGAGATGCGTACATTTCTGTTAATGAACGATTTTGTATATGGTCTCGCAAACGTCTAGAAATGTTCGGATGACGTTTTCTTTGAGTTGATGAATATTTTTTACGACTCATAATAGTTCCTCCGTACAAATAGCATCTAAAAAGATTTGTCTATTCATAACTATAATATAGATGTAATGTGTATTTCTATAAAAAATGGAAGTTATATAATAAATTTTGTTTTCTTTATTTTTTGCAAAGTGAGTACAAGTTGGTAATAAGGGGAGCTTATATTGTTTTATAACTCTTTTGTAAGTTACAAAAGTAGGTTTTCTTTATAACATTAGGGTAGAAGAGGGGGAAAGAAAATGAGACATTATATTCAAGGTATCGATCATGTACAAGTAGCTGCGCCTGTAGGATGTGAAGAAGAAGCACGAGCGTTTTATGGTGGAAAAATAGGTATGGAGGAAATACCGAAGCCGGAGGAATTAAAGAAGCGTGGTGGGTGCTGGTTTAAGTGTGGAAATCAAGAGATTCATATCGGAGTTGAGCAAAACTTCACCCCAGCTAAAAAGGCGCATCCAGCTTTTTATGTTTTAAAAATTGATGAATTTAAACAAGAGTTAATAAAGCAAGGCATTGAAGTAATAGATGATCATGCACGGCCAGATGTAATTAGATTTTATGTGTCAGATCCGTTCGGAAATCGAATTGAATTTATGGAAAATAAAAACTAGGTGGAAATCCACCTAGTTTTTTAACCTTTTCTAAACAATCCTAATACTTCAACTGTTTCGGTAATGTTAACGAATGCATGAGGGTCAATTTCGGAAATTGTTAATTTCATACTTGCTAATTCTTCACGAGAAACGACGGTCATAAGTACACGTTTTTTTTCGCTGGAATAAGCACCTTCGCCATCAAGTAATGTAATTCCACGTACAACAGTTGAAAGGAGTTGTTTTTTCATTTTTTCTGCTTCATTTGTTACAATCATAAGTGTAACCTTTCGATGTTTCGTATGAATAGCATCGATCACTTTACCAGTTACATAAATTGAAAGTAAGCTTGTAAGAGCAACATCCCAAGTGAAGAAGAATCCTGCAATTATTACAACGACTGCATTTAAAATAATAAGGAATCCACCAAGTTTAATGTCTCTTTTTCGAGACAATAGCATACCGATAATATCAAATCCACCAGTTGATCCATTACAGTTAAAAACAAGGCCGATACCAGCTCCGGCAATGACACCACCAAAGATAGATGATAAAAGTGGGTCTGTTGCTACGACTTTTACTGGAACGTAGTATAATGCAACAGATAATACAATAACAGAGATAACAGTGTTAAAAATCACTTTTTTTCCAAGACCTATGTAACCTAAAATAAGGATAGGTAAGTTTAATACAAAGTTAATAATACCCGTGTTTACAGGAGTTACAATCCCTAAAATAATAGCAATTCCGCCAATTCCACTACTTAAAATTTTGTGGGGGATAAGGAAAAGATTAAATGCAATCGCAATAATAATAGAACCGATAATAACACCAAGAAATCTGACCATTTCTTTCCCGTCCTTCACTAAAAAATTCATATTATTTCAAGATTATATATGATATTGAAAGTTTTGGGTAAAAACAGTTTATTTCGGAAAATTAGATTAATCAAAAGAATTCGAGTATTTTCTCATTTGAAAGGGGATACAGATATGAGGATAAAAACGTATCAACAGAAAAGCCCGTTGAAGCAAGAATGTGAGGATTCTTATTTTTGTAATGAAGAAAAAAAGATGTATGGTGTATGTGATGGTGCAACACCGCTCGTCCCGTTTCGTGATGAAAAGGGACATAATGGAGCATACATCGCTTCGCATTTATTTGCAAGTTATTTTGCTTCATTACGTGAAAATCATAGTTTGCAAGTTGCCGTTGCAAAAGCAAATGAAGCATTGCAAAGCAAAATGTTAGAGTATGAAGTAGATACGAGAAAGAAAGAGCATTTGTGGTGTACATGTATTGCGGCAGTTCAAATAGATGGTGAGAAAATTGAATACGCACAGTTAGGGGACTGTATGATTGTCGCAATACTTCAAAATGGAACGATGCAAGTATTAACGCAAGACACGGTTGAAGGAATTAGTAAACGAGCAAAAAAAAAGAGGGAAGAAGACCGTAATAAAGGGTTAACTGTACCAGAAGAACATGTTTTTCAAGATGTGCGAGAACAGTTAAAATATAATCGTTATCTTGCAAATATGCAGGAAGGGTATTCTGTTGCAAATGGAATGAAAGAAGCGATACATTATTTACAACATGGTGAACTACATATAGATGAAGTGAGTGGGATTTTTATTTGTTCAGACGGATTATTCCACCCAGATTGGCCACTTGAACAAACTGTTGCATATATAAGAAAGAATAGTATAAGTGAATATGTAGCAATTATTGAAGAGCTAGAAGGGGAAAAGAGAATAAGACCAGATGATAAAACAATTATGATCATTGATTTTTAAGGGGAGGATGTTCAAATGGAAATTAAATGTGTTAATTTAACATTTCAAGATGAATTAGTTCCTTTAGAGAAAGTTAATAAACTGATTATCCACCATACATCCGAAGATGGATGGGATGTGTATAAAACACATGAATTTCATCAAAAAGTAAGAGGGTGGAGCGGGATCGGTTACAATTATTTTATTGAAGAAGATGGAACTGTAGTCCAAGGGCGAGGTTTACATATTGGAGCACATGCGAAAGATAATAATAGGGATACAATTGGAATATGTATGACGGGTAATTTTGATAAATATGATCCAACTACCGCACAAATGAATGCATTATATTCTTTATGTAAAATGTTTATGAAGCAGTTTGCTATAAAGAAAGAAAATATACTTGGTCACAGGGAGCTAGAAGGCGTTACAAAAAGTTGTCCTGGAAAGCATTTTTCTATGGTAGAGTTAAGAAACGGACTAACTTAAATATAGAGGAGTAACAAATGATGATGAATATAAAAATACCTAATGATAAAAAAGAAGAGCTTGTGGCACAAATTCAGCAATTTTTCGTTGAAGAAGATTTAGATGAAATTGGACGTTTCCAAGCAGAGCGATTAATAGAAGAAATGATTAAATTAGTAGGACCGTTTGCATACAATCAAGCAATTGGAGATGCTAGAAAGCTTGTAACAGAGAAACTATCTAATATTGAAGAAGATTTGTATGTGTTAGAGAAGAATGAAGGGAAGTAAAAAGAGCCATTTTGGCCGTATTCCGTCAATTATAAAATAAGTATTATGCCACGGCTTTTTCCGATGTTCTGTTTGGAAAAGGCCGTGAAGTTGTTTTTGGGCATATAAAATAAAGTTTCATTTCTTTTGTCAAAAAGAACCCTAGAACTAAAAACGTTATTCTTTCTTAACAAGCTAGATGAGAAAGAATAACGTTTTTTAGATTGAGATTAAAAATATATTATCTTAATTTTATCTTTTTTTAATAATTTATTTATAGGCAATTTATAGTTGCTATTTATAATTCCTATATATAGCAGCTATGGATACTACAAAGAAGAAATTTGGATGTGTAACCCTTTGTATCCAATTAGCTGTAATCAAAATTTAAAACATGAATTGCTCACATAGAATCTTCTTTTGGAAGATAAGTGGTGTAATTCTTTGTTAAATGAAGGAAGGGATTGGGAAGCTATGAATAAAACAATTTTAAAAACATGTATCATATCAGCAGTTTTAGGTGGAAGTTTATTAAGTGAAACGAGTGGAGAGGTGAAAGCAGAAGAGGTTACACCAAACACGAATCATACTGGTGTATTCAAAGATGTTCCAAAGGGGCACTGGGCATATGAGGCGATTCAGCAATTAGCAGGTGAGAAAATCATTTTTGGCTATGATGATGGAAGATTTGGTTTTGGAGATAACGTAACACGTGAACAAGTTGCAGCTTTAATGTATCGTTATTTTAATATGGAAGAAAACAAAAATTATCAAAACCCATACGGTGACGTAAGTGAAGATTCAACAAGCTATATAAAGGAAATTTTATCTTTAACAGAAATGGGTGTTTTTAAGGGGGATGAGCATGGAAACTTTAGACCGAAGGCATCCTTAACACGCGCAGAAATGGCACAGGTTCTTACAAATGCTTTTCATTTAAAGGCAAAGAGTGATCATACTTTTAATGACGTTGCAACGAACTCATGGGCAAGAAATGCAATTAGTGCTGTTCAAACAAATAATATTGCAAAAGGAGTAGGAGGAGGGAAATTTGCTCCAAGTATGGATGTGACGCGTGAACAGTACGCACAATTTTTATACAATGCAATACAAGAAACCGAGCAAATTCAACAAATGAAAGGGCAACTACTAGCTAGCATGCTTGGTGAAACAAACTGGAAAGGGACAAAAGTCTATGACAAAGATCATAATGATGTAACGAAAGAAAATCAAAATTTCATCGGGCTTGCAAAATATGATGCTAAAACTGCAAGGTATGAATTTTTTAATGCAAGTACAGGAGAGAGTCGTAATGATAGCGGTACCTTTTTTATAACGAATGATGGAAAGAAAAGGGTGTTAATTTCTGAAACGCAAAATTATCAAGCAGTTGTTGAATTAACGCAATTAGACAAGGAGAAATTTACATATAAAAGAATGGGAAAAGATGCAAAAGGGAACGATGTAGAAGTGTTTGTTGAACATGTTCCTTACCATGGAAAAGAACTTTCTTTCACGCGACCTGATAAAAAGTTGGAAAGCTCGACGGGGAAAATAGTTACAGACGTTAATGGAGATGAAATTTTATCTAGTACACTATGGAATGGAACGGTGGTATTAGACGAACAGGGTAATGATGTAACAAAATACAACTCAAACTTAATCAGTCTAGCAAAATACGATAAAAATACAAATAAATACGAGTTTTTCAATGCGAATACAGGAGAAAGTCGTGGAGACTATGGTTTCTTTGATGTTGTACATGGTAATAAAATAAGGGCTCACGTTTCGTTAGGAAATAATAAATATGGTGCGGTCCTTGAACTGACTGAGCTAAATAAAGAGAAATTTACGTATACAAGAATCGGGAAAGATGCGAATGGAAAAGATATAAAAATCTTTGTTGAGCATGAACCGTATACAGGTGACCTAAAACCAAATTTCACAAAGTAATCTTTTACTCTAGCAAATGCACTATGTTAGTAAGAGAAAGCCTGAGCTATTAGGTAATTATACAGTAGAAGTAAAATAGTTATTTAAAGACAAATAGATGCCTTGAGGCATCTATTTGTCGGTTTAAAATGATTTTATGGGCAAATATAAAATACAAATTCTTTTTTCTAGGATCTAGTAACTCCCTACTTGCACAACCATATATCCTAGTTCTTTTTTATTTATTCTCTTTATGCTCTTTATATTCATGTACTTTCTCTTTTACATTACCGACCGTATCTTTAGCAGTGCCTTTCACTTTATCCCATTTTCCTTCAGCTTGTAATTTCTTATTGTCAGTTACTTTCCCGACAACTTCTTTTACTTCACCTTTTACTTTATCAATGGCACCTTCTACTTTTTCCTTTAAACCATGATCATTCTTAGTCATACATTTCTCCTCCTTGTAGTTTGATTAGAATTCTCTTTTCATGTTGCAAGTTGAATGATGTATCTAGTAATAGCGTAACAAATCTAGTTTGAATATTCAAATGATTAATAGGATAGAAAAGGAATTGTCATGAAATGTATAAAATTGTAATGAGAAGAGAAAGCATGTAAATTACATGTCTTTTGCAGTCCATATTGATTTTGTATAAGCAATTTTCATATGGGCACGTTCCATATTATTTTGACTTCCGGTACCGAACCTTGCTTGTCCGACTATTAAATGACAGTTTTTCGCTAGGGCTTTTTCTATTCGTTTTTGAATTAAGGCAGTATGACAGCCTTTACGCTGAAATTCTGGCAAAGTAGCAGAAGCAGCTAATGAAGCAATCCCATTATTTATATACAGGACACCAATGCCTGCAGGAGTATTTTGAACTTCGGCTATGAAAAAATGCCAGCCAGGTTTATTGTAGAGAATTTCGTTATTTTGGCGTACGCCATCTTTTGTAAAGGGTGGCATGTTAAATCCACGTACATATATGTCTGCAAAAATATGAAATTCATTTTCTTTTAGTTGGCGTACTGAAATGTTAGAAGTAAGTAGGGATGGATCTTCTCTCGGTATACTATATAAAGCGGTATGGAAGCTGGATTGGTAAAATCCTTTTTGAGATAAGTATTGAAATAATTCAGCTGTACCTTGAGCGGGTGTAATTTCAAAACGACAAGGGATTTGTAGCGATTGATAATAAGAGATGATTTCATCTATCTCATCTGTATTTGTAAAGGTAACGCCTTTTACTGTGTTAAAAGCAGGACCAAAAATTATTTTTGATGAAAAGGCAGTGGCATTCCCGAACTTTTTCATTTGTATTTGCATTGGATTTTCAGCTAACGCTTGTAGTGCTTGTAGTCTAGAAGAGAGCATATGTATTTCTGCGTTTTCAATTTCTTGAGCTGCATTGAGTGTCATAATTGTACTCATAATATTCCTCCGTCAATAAATATATTTCATAGTACATATACGATGTTTGTTCGGAGATTCCTGTTGAAATGTAAGAGAATAAGAGGTTTTTTGGAAGGGAAATGGAAGTGAACTGTCGAAGGAAGTGGAAACAGATTAAAGGTGGTGCTCTCATGAAACAGGAAGACGTGCAGACATGCTCTAATTGTGGTTCTCATAACATAGGAGAAGGGGAGTTTGTCGGTTATGCACAAATACGGAAAAAGGAGACGATGTTCACATCTTCACCAGTAGATGCTTATATTTGTACAGATTGTGGGAATATCCTTTTATTAAAAGTACGACATTATGAAAAGTTTAAGCAGAAGCCGTTATGATTATGGAGAAGTGTTTTTATTAGGGAAGTTAGAGGAGTAATATTTTACATATATATATATATGAGTATGTCCTTATATAAAGAGATGACAACATATACTGTGTGGGATGCTTATTAATCGTTGCACGACATACAAAAATGTATAGAAGAAATTGTGAATCAATATGGGGAAGACAAATTAACCCTTATTGGAATACTTCATATCGAAAACTCCTTTAAATGAATAAGGGAGTTTTTGTTTTTTCGTGACAGTAATTACCTTTAATTGTTATAATTGGTTATTAGGAGAGGGTATTTTATTAACGCCATAATCATAGAAGAAAACTAGCTAAATCGTATAGAAAACGGCTATATAACACAATCGCAACCATAAGTTTACAAAGTGCAACTGCAGGAAGATAGAGATAAGGGTAATGTTTACATACAATTTAGTTAAGAAAACAAAGGGGGACACACATATGGGATTTGGTGAAAAGCTTTTTAAATTAAGAAAGGAAAAGGGCCTTTCTCAAGAAGCATTAGCTGAAAAATTAAACACAACAAGGCAAGCGGTTAGTAAATGGGAAAACGGTCAAGGTTTTCCTGAAACTGAAAAGTTAATAATGATTGGAAATGTATTTGAAGTATCACTCGACTATTTATTAAAAGAAACTGCTGAGCAAAGTAATGAAAATGTGGAGGGCTATTACGTAAGTCAGGAAATGGCAGAAGGGTATATAGTGTATGGGCAAAAAATTTCTAAATATATTGCGTTAGGATTTAGTTTGCTCATTTTATCGACAATACCGTATTTATTATTTAAAGAAAATGCAACAATGTCGACATTTCTTGTCATTATCATTGCTGTCCTTGGAATTGGAGCAATGATGGTACCGGCAACGATAGAAGAGAGTCGATACAATGTATTGAAAAAAGAAGAACTACTATTTGATCAAAACTTTCTAAAAGAATTGACAAAAAGATATGCGATTATTAAGAAGAAGTATGCTGCAGTGATGATTGTTGGATTTTGTTTTATAGCAGCAGGAGCGATACCATTTTTATTTGAGAAAAAGCATATCACTTCAGGAGAATTAGTGCAGTATTATCCGTACTGTGTTGTACTTATTGCGATTGGAGTCTATCTTTTTGTTCGTGTTGTAGGAGTGTGGGAGATATATCGAATTTTAGTAGAGAATAAAGAATATAGCAATCGTATTATTTTTAAAATGAAAAAGAAAGTAAGAAAAAAGGTAGATAGTTTATAAAAAATAAAAAACATGTTTCGAATCAATGTATTCAAAACATGTTTTTTATCGTTCTGAATTATTTCCAAAGAAATAATTCAGAAAATACAGAAAAATGTCGTAATCACTTGTAGAAGTCTGTTATAATGAACGAAATGAAAACGCTTTAAAGGGGGATATAACCAATATGATGATGAATGTACCGTTAACAATTAGTTCTATGATGGAAAGAGCAGAAAAACTGTTTTCAAAGAAAGAAATTGTTTCACGGACACATGATACAGTTACGACGTTAACGTATAAGCAGTTAGGTGAAAGGACGAGAAGGCTTTCTAGTGCGTTACAAAAGCTTGGGATTAAAGAAGGCGAGCGTATAGGAACGTTAGCGTGGAATCATCATCGACATGTGGAAGCGTATTTTGCTATTCCTGGTATTGCTTCCGTTTTACACACAATTAATATTCGTTTATCTCCTCAACATATTTCATACATTATTCAGCACGCAGAAGATCGAATTCTACTTATAGATGAAGATCTCGTACCACTTGTTGAAAATATTCAATCACAATTATCAACTGTACAAGCCTACATTATTATGACTGATAAAGATGAACTTCCCAATACTACGCTAGAACCTGTATATCATTATGAAAAGCTATTAGAAGAAGGCAATCCAACTTTCCAATTTGTAAAAGATATTGATGAAAATACACCTGCTGGTATGTGTTATACGTCAGCGACTACAGGAAACCCAAAAGGTGTTGTATATACGCATCGTAGTACTGTATTGCATTGTATGGCACTCGGTTTAGCGGATACAGCTGCTTTATCGGAAAGTGATGCGGCGATGGCAATTGTACCGATGTTCCATGTGAACGCTTGGGGGCTTCCTTTTGCAGCTACTTGGTTTGGAACTAAACAAGTACTGCCAGGACCAATGTTTACTCCAAAAATTTTATTAGAGATGATTCAAGCTGAAAAAGTAACGATAGCAGCAGGTGTGCCGACAATTTGGCTCGGTGTATTACAAGAGTTAGAAAATAATAGTTACGATTTATCTAGTATAACGAGAATATTATGCGGTGGTGCTGCTGCACCGAAAAGCGTTATTAAAGCATTTGAGCAAAAATATAATGTTCCTTTCGTACATGCATATGGTATGACTGAAACAAGCCCACTCGTAACACTTGCACGTTTAAAAAGTTATGAAACAGAATTATCATATGAAGAGCAATTAGAAATCCGCTCAAAACAAGGGTATCTTGTCCCTGGTGTAGAGATGAAAGTAGTCGGTACAAATGGTGAAGTGAAGTGGGATGGTACGGAAATGGGAGAACTATGTTTACGAGCACCATGGATCGCTGAAAGTTATTATAACGATGAACGTACTGTCGAAGGTTTTCGTGATGGTTGGTTATATACAGGAGATGTCGTTACGGTTGACGAGGAAGGCTGCGTGAAAATTGTTGACCGTACGAAAGATGTTATTAAAAGCGGAGGTGAGTGGATTTCTTCAGTTGACCTTGAAAATGCATTAATGGCACATGATGCTATATTTGAAGCAGCTGTCGTTGCCGTTCCTCATCCGCAGTGGCAAGAGCGACCAATTGCCTGCGTCGTTCAAAAGAAAAATAGTACAGTAACAAAAGAAGAAATATATGAGTTTTTAAAACCACAGTTTGCGAAGTGGTGGTTACCAGATGATATTGTATTTATGGAAGAAATACCGAAAACATCTGTTGGGAAGTTTTTAAAACAGGCGCTTCGGAAAGAACTTGAGCATTTGCATAAAGAGAAATAATTGAAAAAATATTTGTAAACCTATATTTAAAACAAGTTGACAAAGACTAAATAGAAAGATAATATAACTCCTATAATATGTTACCTGAAAATCATTTTAAGTTTACAAATAGGAGAAGCAAATATGAATACAAAAAACTTAGTTTTCGTCGCTTTATTTAGTTCTATTATGGGAGTGTTAGGGTTAATACCTCCAATTGCTCTTGCTATTACACCAGTTCCGATTACATTACAATCACTCGGTGTTATGCTTGCTGGTGGATTGTTAGGATCACGTCTTGGTGCGTTAAGTCAGCTTATTTTCTTACTTATAGTTGGAGTTGGAGCACCATTACTTGCTGGTGGACGCGGTGGTCCAGGCGTATTTGTTGGGCCAAGTGCAGGATATTTACTTGGTTATATCGTTGGAGCGTTTGTCATTGGTTATTTAATTGAGCGTTTACGTGAAGTTTCTATAATAAAGGTATTATGTATTAATATAATTGGTGGTATTTTCGTAGTTTATGTATTTGGTATTATTGTACAAGCTTTCTTTATGGATGTTTCTATATGGCAGACGATGAAAGTAAGTGCCGTATTTTTACCAGGTGATTGCATAAAAGCGATTATAGCAGCAATTCTTGTAACGAAATTACATCGTTCATTGAAACATATTATTACGCCTGCTCTCAAGAGTGGGAAATATACAAATGCGGGATAAGAAAGAGAAGAAACACGTTCATTGCGTGTTTCTTTTTATTATTTTGTAAAGAAAGGACGTCTCAAATGGGGATTACAAAAGAATATAAAAAGTATGCCTCTTTACAAACAAATAAAATAGCAATAAAGGAAAATGATCGAGTATTAACATTTAAAGAATGGTTTGAGTCAGTATGTAAAGTAGCAAACTGGTTGAATGAAAAAGAATCGCAGAATAAAACAATAGCAATTCTATTAGAAAATAGTATGGAGTTTTTACAACTATTTGCTGGTGCTGCTATGGCCGGATGGGTTTGTGTGCCGTTAGATATAAAGTGGAAACAGGATGAGCTCAAAGAAAGAATTGCGATCAGTAATCCGGCTATGATTGTGACAGAGCGATATAAGGTAAAGGATTTACCGGATGAAGAAGGAAGAGTAATTGAAATTGATGAGTGGAAAAGAATGATAGAGAACTCTCTGCCTGCATATGCCCCTGTAAAAGATGTACAACATGCTCCGTTTTATATGGGATTTACATCAGGATCGACTGGGAAGGCAAAAGCATTTTTACGTGCACAACAATCGTGGGTTCATAGTTTTGATTGCAATATACATGACTTTCATATGAAAAAAGAAGAGTCTATTTTAATAGCTGGGACGCTCGTTCATTCTCTTTTTTTATACGGCGCAATAAGTGCATTATATGTAGGGCAAACGGTGCATATTATGAGAAAGTTTATTCCAGATCAAGTACTGGAAAAGTTAGAAACAGAAAATATTTCGGTCATGTATACAGTTCCGACAATGCTAGAATCTTTATATAAAGAAAATAGAGTAATAGAAAATGGGGTTAAAATTATTTCGTCAGGAGCGAAATGGGAAGCTGAAGCGAAAGAAAAAATAAAGAGTATATTTCCTTATGCGCAAAAATATGAATTTTACGGTGCATCGGAACTAAGTTTTGTAACAGCACTTGTTGATGAAGAGAGCGATAGAAGGCCAAATTCAGTAGGAAAACCTTGTCGCAATGTTCAAGTTCGAATATGTAACGAAGCAGGAGAAGGAGTACAGAAAGGCGAGATAGGAACTGTTTATGTGAAAAGTGATCAGTTTTTTATGGGCTACATATTGGATAAGGTTTTAGTTCCAGAGTTGACTACGGATGGCTGGATGACAGTGCGAGATGTAGGTTATGAAGATGAAGAAGGCTTTATATACATAGTGGGTAGAGAGAAGAACATGATTTTATTTGGAGGAATTAATATTTTTCCAGAAGAAATAGAAAGTGTATTACATGAACACCCAGCTGTTGATGAAATAGTTGTAATTGGTGTGAAAGATAGTTACTGGGGTGAAAAACCTGTCGCCATTGTAAAAGGAAGTGCTACGAGGCAACAATTAAAAAGTTTTTGCTTACAACGATTATCCTCGTTTAAAATACCGAAAGAATGGCATTTTGTAGATGAAATACCGTATACAGATAGTGGGAAAATCGCTCGTGTTGCAGCAAAAAATATGATTGAAAACCGGGAGAAGATATATGAATAGAGCGGTTATTGTAGAAGCGAAAAGGACACCTATTGGTAAGAAAAATGGGATGTTGAAAGATTATGAAGTTCAGCAATTAGTAACGCCGCTTCTTACGTTTTTAAGTAAAGGGATTGAGAGAGAAATAGACGATGTCATATTAGGGAATATTGTGGGGCCGGGAGGGAATGTTGCAAGATTATCTGCTTTAGCGGCAGGACTTGGTTATCATATTCCTGGTGTAACGATTGATCGGCAATGTGGTGCCGGATTGGAAGCGATTCGCACCGCATGTCATTTCATTCAAGGCGGCGCAGGTAATTGTTATATTGCAGGAGGAGTAGAGAGTACAAGTACATCAACTTTTCAAAATAGAGCACGATTTTCACCAGAAACAATTGGTGATCCTAATATGGGAGTGGCGGCTGAATATGTTGCAGAGCGTTATAATGTAACGAGAGAAATGCAAGACGAGTATGCTTGCCTTAGTTATAAACGGACACTGCAAGCATTAGAAAATGGATATTTACAAGATGAAATACTTTCTTTTAATGGACCTTTAGATGAGGCTATAAAACGAGAAATGAATTATGAAAGAATGATTAAAAGAACTAAGCCCGCATTTTTACAAAATGGTACAGTAACGGCAGGTAATTCGTGCGGTGTAAATGACGGAGCATGTGCTGTTCTTGTAATGGAAGAGGGGCAAGCCCGAAAACTAGGATACAAGCCTGTTCTTCGTTTCGTCCGCAGTGCTGTAGTTGGAGTGGATCCAAATCTTCCGGGGACTGGTCCGATATTTGCGGTGAACAAATTATTAAACGAAATGAATATGAAAGTAGAGGACATTGATTATTTTGAAATAAATGAAGCATTTGCTTCAAAGGTTGTTGCTTGTGCAAAGGAGTTACAAATTCCTTTCGAAAAATTAAATGTAAATGGTGGTGCAATTGCGCTCGGTCATCCGTACGGTGCATCTGGAGCTATGCTTGTGACACGTTTGTTTTATCAAGCGAAAAGAGAGCATATGAAGTATGGAATTGCGACGTTAGGAATTGGTGGTGGAATAGGGTTAGCGCTATTATTTGAAAAAGTAGAAGACTAGAAAAGAACTAGTTTTCTACTTTTTGAGGAACATAAGCATTGCTACCAGGTTGTGCTTTTATTTCATTCCAAGCAGCGATAGCATCAGCTTTTGATTTCCCTTTGTTATTTGGATCTTCGAAAAAGTCGCGAGTGAAACGATTGTATTCAAACTGCGCGCTAATAGTTGTTTTGTATGTAGGATCTTTTTTTCGTTCGTTTTCTTCATACCAAAACGTTAGCGCGTCTTCATATGTTTTTCCGACATTCTCTTTAAAAAACTTTTGAAGAGCTACTGTAAAGCGGAAGTTTGCTCCGATTTTTTCTTTGAAAAAAGCACGAACTTCTTCGCTGCAGCGGTGATTGTTAGTAATAATCGTTTGAAGAGAAAGTTCTTTATAAGAGAGGGAAGCTTTACTCACCTTTTGACGAGAGTTGTTTTTTAATATTTTACCAGTATGTAAATAATGTGAGATACGCTCGGTTATTTCAATCTTAGAGCCACTAGCTGGCAAACCATGCTCACGACAAAATGTTTGGAGTTCTGCTTTTAACCAATAAAAGTTTTGGAAATCTTCAAGTGATATAGACTTTGTTAAAGGTGGACGCATAGATGTAACAACTTCTTTCTTCCATAATTTTCTTTAATTATAAAACGTATGTTCTTTTTGTGAAAGGATTAATTTGTAAATATAACGGGAAGAGGAGATTACATATGGAAAGTGTAATGCAAGTTCGTGTTACGGGAATTTTAATTGAAGATGAACAAGTATTGCTAGTAAAGCAAAAAGTTGCTAATCGCAATTGGTCTTTACCTGGGGGAAGGGTAGAAAATGGTGAAACGTTAGAAGAAGCGATGATTCGAGAAATGAGAGAAGAAACAGGATTAGAAGTTAAAATTAAGAAGCTACTCTATGTTTGTGATAAACCAGATGCTAGTCCATCTTTATTACATATTACGTTTCTGCTTGAAAGGATTGAAGGTGAAATTACGCTACCTTCTAATGAGTTTGATCATAATCCAATTCAAGATGTGCAAATGGTACCGATTAAAGATTTAAGTCAATATGGTTTTTCGGAAACTTTTATAACTCTTATAAGTGAAGGTTTTGCAAGTGCAGGGAGTTATCAAGGCTTGAAACAAAATATAGGCTTGTAAATATAGTTGAAGGATAGCAGTTAGCTATCCTTCATAAACATGTTTTACACTTCTGACTGTAAAGAAGAAACAAGTTGATTTAAAAATTCGTCTCCGGTCATAACCGCTTTTCCGCCGCCGCGAGCACTCTTTTTATTTCCGCCACCTTTTCCTTCAATTGTAGGAAGTGCCTCTTTTAAAAGAGCATTCATATCGAGCGTGACTGTTTTTCCGCAAGCAAGGATACATTGTAATTTGTCTTCATTTTCAATAACGAAATATGTAATGGCATGCTCTTGTTGTTCTGTAATAATGGCAGAAAGTTTTGCGATTTCTTTCATAGAGCGATTTGTAAATACTTTAGAAATAAGAATGCCAGCATGTATTTCCGTAGGCTGTTGAAGTAGTTCATTTGCCTCTACAAATAATAATTTTTCATTCATTGTTTGTATTGCTTTTTCATTTTCTTTTTGAGAAGTAAGAAGTTGTGCTACTTTTGCGGGGATATCAATCTCGCTACTGTTTAATTGTTTAGAAACATTTTTCATAATTTGTAGTTGTTGGCCCATTAAATTTAGTGTGCGCCAACCAGCGATAAACGTTAATCGTATGCCACCTTTATTGCGCTCCCACCCTAGTACTTGAATAGGACCTACTTCACCTGTACGTTTCGGATGCGTTCCGCCACAGCCGTTGTAGTCGAAGTTCTCAATTATAACAACACGTATATTTTCTGTTATAGTCGGTTCTTTACGAAGAGGTAACGTTTTCGCTTCTTCTAAATTCATCCACAGGGTACGGATTGGATGGTTTTCAAAAACAATTTTGTTTGCAATTTGTATTGCCTTTTCAACTATTTCTGCATGAAGATTTTCTGTTTCTAAATCAATTGTTACCGTTTCTTTACCAAGGTGGAATCCAATCGTAGGTATGTTAAAATGGTCCCAAAAAGCAGCAGATAAAATGTGTTGAGCCGCATGTTGCTGCATATGATCAAAACGGCGCTCCCAATTGATTTTACCTTCTACTTCTTCTGTATGTAATTTTTCTACAATGAAGTGACGAATTTCTCCATGTATCTCTTCTACATTGATTACATCGATATCATTTAATGTGCCAGTATCATGCGGTTGTCCGCCACCTGTCGGATAAAATGCTGTTTCATTTAAAACAACGTATAAGTTACCGTCTTTATCATAATCTTGCTTTATGACTTTCGTAGTAAAGTCTTTTTTATAAGCGTCAGTGTAATATAATTTTTGCTCCAATTTTCTTTCCCCTTTCGTGTTCACTAGTTTCATTGTAAAGCAATCGAAATTAGTTTCCTAATATTTCAGAAGAAAGAAACTATTTTTAGAATTTTCTTGCTATAATAAGAAGAAAATGCGGGGGTGGAATGAATATGTTATATGAAAACGGCGTAGATAAACTGCTTAGTTTAAGCAAAAATATTTCTGAATTGTATCGAGAATTAAATGAAATGACCCGGATTTTAACGGATTGTAATCGAGAAAGTGTGAAGTTTGATCGGTTATATGTAAAAGAGGTACTGTGGAAGAAAGAAGATGTAATAGAGAAATATGATCAGCTGCTTGTGCAACTTTGTATAAATGAATGCTTTGATTTAAAAAGTGTCATTACAGGGGAGTATAAGTATACATATGAAGAAGTAGAAAATATCGTTTTACAATTTAATGAGAAGTATAATGTTGCAATTTTAATTAAAGATGTTTGTAAAGAATTACAGTTTACATATGGCATAGATATGGATATAACGAGAACAGCTCGGGTATCAACAGCTCAAGTATAAAAAGGGAAAAGAAAGCAGATCCTTTGCTTTCTTTTTTTTTGTAAGAACAGGGAGAGTAGGTTTAACGATGAAAGGGAAGTTACAAAATATTCATCCGTTAGGAATGACAATTATAATAGGGACTTTATTTGCGAGGTTCGCCACGTCAATGAGTATTCCTTTTTTAGCAATTTATTTAACGACTGTTAAAGGTGTATCAGCTGGAATGACGGGTGCTATTATCGGAACGAGTGCACTTGTTGGAGTGTTTGCTAGTTTTATTGGAGGGAATTTATCGGATCGATTCGGCCGAAACATGATTATAATATGGTCCATGATCGTTTGGGTGTTTGTATTTATAGGTTTTTCATTTGCAAATCATGTTTTAAGTTTCTTTTTATTAAATGCTTTGAATGGATTATGTCGGTCTTTTTTTGAGCCGACGTCAAGAGCATTATTATCAGATTTAACGAAACCAGAGTATCGTTTACTCGTATATAATTTGCGTTACGGTGCAATAAATGTTGGAGTAGCGATTGGCCCACTTGTCGGATTACAGATTGGAAGTGCAAAATCTACAATTCCTTTTTTAGTAGCAGCTGGAGTATATATTCTATATACAGCTATATTAGCATTCCAATTTAAGAAGTATCCAATTGAAAAAAAGAAAGTAAATACAGAAAAGCCTGTCACAATGTTAAATGCAGTTCGTATATTGCGAAAGGATGTCGTATTTTTAGTTGCTTTAGTCGGTATTATTTTGAGTAATTGTGGCTTTTCACACTTAACGACAACAGTATCTCAATATTTTGCGAATTCACATATATTTCAGGATGGAGTGACATTGTTTTCGTATATGTTAGCTTTAAATGCGATTGTTGTAGTCGTAATTCAATACCCTGTTATTCAAATATGTAAAAAGTATACACCGTTAACATCAATTATGGTTGGAACTTTATTTGTGAGCGGAGGGTTGTTTGGATTTGGAATAGCAGAATCTATGCTAGGTGCTGCTATTTGTACAATTATTTTTACAGTTGGAGAAGTTTTAATGTTTTCCATGACGGATGTATTTATTGATGATATAGCTGTTTCACATTTAAAAGGAACATATTTTGGAGCAATGGGATTTTCAGGGATTGGAGCAGTAATTGGTCCATGGTTTGGAGGAGTGCTTCTCGATTACTACGGGTATCAAAATGGGTTTGTAGTATTTTCAGCACTAGCTATATTTTCAACTGTAGCATTTCCTGTACTTGTAGTTACAAAAGGTTTATTGAAAAAAAGATATGATAGAAATTGTAATTTAGAATTAGATGCGAAATAAAATAAGCCCCAGCAGATGACTGGGGCTTATTTTTGTATTTATCCCGCATTAACGGGCAAGTAAGAACCCCCACCTAAAAATTCAGCGAAAGCAAAGAAGTTAGGTGGGGGAATCAACTACCCGTAAAAGCCCGATTGGTTCAACTAATAATCAGTGGGGGATGAAGCCCCCACTGATTAAAGTTTCACTTTATCCCGCTATTTGCGGGCAGTAAGAACCCATTGATTAAAGCTTTACTTTATTTTAATTCTCAATTTGAAAAAGAACTTTTTCTTCATGTTTATTAGCAACTTCATTTTTGGAAATATGAATGGCTAAATATCCATTCTCTAAGCAGGCTAGCATCTTTTTATAAATAATAGTAGCGGGTAAAGGGATGATCCGCTGCAAAGAAATATTTTTATGAAGTATGCAAATATTTAGGCCTGTCTCCATCTTTTTAATAACTACATTTTGTTCGGATACATTTGGTACATCTGTTTCCAAAATGTATTCTTGTTCAGTTTCACAAAGGTCAATATGAATTTGATTTGGGAAACTAAAGTTACTACAAGAATCAGAACAAAATTGATCCATCCATTCTTCGAAACCATCAACATGAAAAAGACAATCCTTCTTTTTCTTGCCCATGTAAGACACCCTCCGTAAAATCTCAATTCATACTATGTTATGCATGAATGAAGTAGGGGTGAAGAATAAATGGAAAAATATAAACATTGTATGTGGCAAAGGTAGCTAGTGTGAGCCTTTTGTTTTACATATCATGATGTGCATGATTTTTTTGGCGTGAATGGTTACGGTTTTTTACTTTATGAGATCCGCTTAATGGTTCAGGTTGTCCCTTTTTTTCTTTCGCTTCACGATTGTTTTTTCCCATTGTATGTGACACCTCCTCTTTCTCTTTAGAATGAGAGAAGTTTGCAAATTTATACGAGAATGTTTTTAGAAAAAAAGGTAAAGATAAATGGGACTAACTATTATGGAAAGGGGATTATATAATGCCATATCATAAAGATAAACAACAAGCTTTTCAAGCAGCGCAGCAAGGAGTTACACAAGCAGAAAACGCATTTAATAACATTGTAAAAAATGATCCAAACTACGGTCATGATTTAAAAGAGTTACGCCAAGAGGTTCAGGAAGCGTATGAACAAATTCAAAATGCGTTAGAGGTAGCTTCAGAAACACAACGCCCACAACTTGAGCAATACGAAAATAATCTCCAAAACATTATGCGAAATGTAGATCAATTAGAAAAGTAAATGAGATTGTTGTGTATTCGACAACCTTATTACTTTGACGAACGTTATGCTAAAACAGAAGATTTTTCTATTCGTTTTTTGTTTATTATGCGCAGTACATATATTTCAAGTTGAAAAAGTGGAAGCGAAAATGTTGCTCAGAAAAGAGCTAGAACCAACTGGCTATGTAACGTGGGAAGTACCTAATAATGAAAAGATTATTGCCATTACATTTGATGATGGCCCAGATCCAACTTATACACCGCAAGTTTTACATTTATTACGTCAATATAAAGCAGAAGCAACATTTTTTATGATTGGATTTCGAGTTCAGCGTAATCCATATTTAGTGAAACAAGTGTTAAAAGAGGGACATGAAATTGGAAATCATACGATGAATCATTTATATGCGAGTAATTCATCGGATGAAAAATTAGAAAATGATATTTTAGATGGAAAGAAATTTTTCGAAAAATGGGTGAAAGAACCTTTACTATTCCGTCCACCTGGCGGATATATTAACGATGCTGTATTTAAAACAGCGAAAGAAGCAGGTTATCAAACTGTTCTATGGTCGTGGCATCAAGACCCGCGTGATTGGGCAAATCCAGGGGTTGAATCCATTGTAAATCATGTAGTAAAAAATGCTAAAAGTGGAGATATCGTATTGTTACATGATGGAGGAAATGATCGTAGTCAAACAGTAGCAGCATTAGCAAAAATTTTACCTGAGCTGAAAAAACAAGGATATCGATTTGTAACGGTTTCAGAATTACTACGTTATAAACATTAGAAAAAATCCCAAAAGGAAATGGACCTTTTGGGATTTTTCGTTACTGGTTCTTTTTACGTTTTTTATTATTTTGTCGCTCTGCTGGAGTTAAAGGCTCGTTTGCAAATTCTTCATTATAACCAGCACCTTGTCCTTGTGCAGATGCCGCATTCATTCCTGAAATAGTATGATTTGCTTTTCTTTTACCCATTTTATTTCACCTCTATAACTTTTTTTGTATGTTGAATGATGAGCAGTTCATAGTATGTATGAACTGTAAGTAAAGCACTAATAGAGCACTTTACTTTATGGTAATAGTATTCATAAGGAGCGTGAACACTATTCAAATTTAGAAACATAAAGAAAACTTATGATAATCTATAAGTTTCTTATTATTTACTTATTTAGAAAGTTGTAATAAGATATTATCGTAAGGTATTGAAAAGTTTGTCTACATTTTATATTCAGACAACTTAGTCACGTTTAACAGGGGGGAAACATAATGGTCAAACATAATCCATTTCAATCACGTGCAACTTTTGAATTAGATGGAAAAACGTATCATTATTATGATTTGAAAGCGCTTGAAAACGCAGGGGTTGGCAACGTATCTCAATTACCATATTCCGTGAAAGTTTTACTTGAATCAGTACTTCGTCAAGTAGACGGACGTGTAATTACAGAAGAGCATGTTACAAATTTAGCGAAATGGGGAACGAAAGATGTGCAAGATATCGATGTTCCATTTAAACCATCTCGTGTAATTTTACAAGATTTCACTGGTGTACCAGCTGTTGTAGATTTGGCTTCGCTTCGTAAAGCAATGGCAGATATGGGCGGGGATCCTGATAAAATTAATCCAGAAATTACTGTAGACCTTGTAATTGACCACTCTGTACAGGTTGATAGAGCGGGTACGGCAGACGCGCTTGCATTCAACATGGACTTAGAGTTTAAACGTAATGAAGAACGTTATAAATTTTTAAGCTGGGCACAAAAATCATTTGATAACTATCGCGCAGTGCCACCAGCTACAGGTATTGTACACCAAGTAAACCTTGAATATTTAGCACCAGTTGTTCATGCTGTGAAAAATGCTGAAGGTGACTTAGTTGCATACCCAGATTCATTAGTTGGAACAGACTCACATACAACAATGATTAACGGTATCGGCGTTCTTGGATGGGGCGTTGGTGGTATAGAAGCGGAAGCAGGAATGCTTGGACAGCCTTCATACTTCCCAGTACCTGAAGTAATCGGTGTGAAATTAACTGGTACACTTCCAAGTGGTACTACAGCAACTGACGTTGCATTAAAAGTAACACAAGTATTACGTCAAAAAGGTGTAGTTGGTAAATTCGTTGAGTTCTTCGGTAATGGACTAAAGAGCATGCCTTTAGCTGACCGTGCAACAATTTCAAACATGGCACCAGAATACGGTGCAACTTGTGGATTCTTCCCAATTGACGATATTTCATTAGAATACTTACGTTTAACAGGTAGAGATGAAGAGCAAATTCGCATTGTTGAAGAATACTGTAAAGCAAATGGTTTATTCTATACAGCAGACAGCAAAGATCCAATTTACACTGATCTTGTTGAAATTGATTTAAATACAATCGAATCTAACCTTTCTGGACCGAAACGCCCACAAGATTTAATTCCACTTTCAGATATGAAAGATGCGTTCCATAAAGCTGTTGTAGCACCAGTTGGAACACAAGGACTTGGATTTAATGAGCAAGAGTTCGATAAAGAAGTGAAGGTTACATTAGAAGATAAAGAAGTAACGATGAAAACAGGTGCAATTGCAATCGCTGCAATTACAAGCTGTACAAATACATCAAACCCATACGTATTAATTGGGGCAGGTCTAGTTGCGAAGAAAGCAATTGAAAAAGGGCTTGTAGTACCTGAGTACGTAAAAACATCATTAGCACCAGGATCTAAAGTTGTTACTGAATACTTAGATAAATCAGGTTTAACAACATATTTAGATCAATTAGGTTTCCAAACAGTTGGTTACGGTTGTACGACTTGTATCGGTAACTCTGGTCCGTTAGCAGAGGAATTAGAAGAAGCAATCGCAGCAAACGATTTATTAGTAACATCTGTTTTATCTGGTAACCGTAACTTTGAAGGTCGTATTCATCCACTTGTAAAAGCAAACTACTTAGCATCACCACCACTTGTTGTGGCATATGCACTTGCAGGTACTGTTGATATTGACCTGAAAAATGATGCAATCGGTAAAGATGCAAATGGCAATGCTGTTTACTTCAACGACATTTGGCCATCAGCTAAAGAAATTGAAGATGTAGTTCAAAACGTTGTTACATCTGAACTGTTCAAGAAAGAATATGCACAAGTATTTAACAGCAATGAGCGCTGGAATGAAATTCAAACTTCAAATGAAGCTTTATATACTTGGGATAATGATTCAACTTATATTCAAAACCCACCGTTCTTTGAAGGATTATCTAAAGAGCCAGGTGAAGTTGAAACGTTATCAGATTTACGCATAGTTGGTAAATTTGGAGACTCTGTAACGACAGACCATATTTCACCAGCAGGTTCAATTGGTAAGCATACACCAGCAGGACGCTACTTATTAGAAAACGGCGTACAACCTGTTGACTTTAACTCTTACGGTTCTCGTCGTGGTAACCACGAAGTTATGATGCGTGGTACATTCGCGAACATCCGTATTAAAAACCAAATCGCACCAGGAACAGAAGGCGGATACACAACATATTGGCCAACTGGTGAAGTAACATCAATCTATGATGCTGCTATGAAATATAAAGAAGATGGCACAGGCCTTCTAGTTATTGCTGGTAAAGATTACGGTATGGGAAGTTCTCGTGACTGGGCTGCGAAAGGTACAAACTTATTAGGTATTAAAGCGGTAATCGCAGAAAGCTTCGAACGTATTCACCGTAGTAACTTAGTATTAATGGGTGTATTACCACTTCAATTTAAAGATGGCGAAAGCGCTGAAACGTTAGGTCTTGTTGGTAACGAGTCATTTGAAATTCAAATTGACAAAACAGTTAGACCACGCGATCTTGTAAAAGTAGTTGCAACTGATGCAGATGGCAACGAAAAACAATTTGAAGTAGTAGCTCGTTTCGATAGTGAAGTAGAAATTGACTACTACCGTCACGGTGGTATTCTGCAAATGGTTCTTCGTGAGAAAATTGAAGAGTCTAAAGTGTCAAACTAAATAATTGAAATGAACGATAAGGAAGCTAACAACTGTTAGCTTCCTTATTTTATGGAAAGGGATGAAACCATTTGGTTTCATCCCTTTCTTTTTACTATAAAAATGGAGGGAACATCATGAAAGAATATAAAAGAATATTGTTACCGTTACAGAAAGAAAAATTATTAGTAATAGCAGCTGTATGTAGTGGATGCTTTGCTGCTATTTTAAATTTATCTCGTCCACTATTCATGGGATTAATTGTAGATAACCTTATTCAACGAGAGTTAAAGGAGGTGTATCTTTACATTACTTTGTTTGCAGCTAGCCGCTTGTTGATGTGGGTGAACAATCTTTCATTTGATTATGTAAGTTCAAAAGCGAGTCAGCGAATATTACGAGAGAAGCGTATAGATGTATTGCGTCATTTCTTCTCATTACCGTTTGAAGAGAGTGAGAAGATTAAGGGAGGAGAGTTAGAGACATTAGTTGTGTCTGATATTCCGAACTGGGTCAGATTATATGGATCTATATTAATAGAATATATACATGCTATTGCCCAATTTATTGGCGCAATCATAGCACTACAACATATAGATATAAAGTTCATATTATGGGTAGCTCCGTTTTTATTTTTAAGTGCAACGGTTCCGATGTTGATGGGGAAAAAGGTAAGAAATATCGCCAGCATTGCTCAAAGAAATCAATCAAGTGTTGTAGAGATGGTGTCACAGTTTGTAAAAGGAGCACAAGATTTACGTAGTTTGCAAAAAGAAAAATGGGCCATTCGCTTATTTAAGGGAGTAACGGCACAATCTTATAAAACAGAAGTAAAGAAGACGATGATGCAACATTGCATTGGAGTAGTTGGAACCGTGATTGAAACAGGGGCATATATCGTTGTTCTCATTATAGGCGCGCAGAAAATAATGAAGGGGGAAATGGAAGTTGGTTCAATTGTTGCCGTGTTAGCCACAATTGAAATGCTCTTTTTTCCAGTCCGCTACGTTGGCGATTTATTAATGATGACACAAGTTGCAGTTGCTTCGGCAAATAGAGTTTTTTCCTTTTTAGATAAACGAGTGGCAAATAGTAAGGTAGAAAGAGCGATGGGGATGACGGTAACAAATGTTTCATTTCAGGAGAGTAATGAAGAGAAATGCAGAATTCATAATATTGATTTGCAAATTAATCCTGGTGAACTCGTTATGATTGTAGGAGAAAGTGGTGCAGGAAAGACGACACTTTTAAAATTAATGATAGGGTTGTATAAACCATCTAACGGTAACATTGTTTATTATGGTAATGAGGCTCGTATGACGACAGTGTGGCAAGAACCTCGTTTCTTTCGGACGACAGTAAAAGAGAATATGTATTTCGGGGGAAAGTATCTAGAAAATCAGTTAGAAAAAAATATTGAACTTGTAAATGTGAAACCGATTATTAGTGATTTACCTAGGGGGATTGAAACTGTACTACATAAAAGCGGGGAAGAGTTTTCTGGAGGGGAAAGAAAACGTCTTGCATTATTACGCGCTATTGGTTCAAATCCGAATCTTATTATTTTAGATGAACCGACTGCGGGATTAGATCCGGGCAATCAAGAAACTGTTTGGAATATGATAGAAGGATTAGGAAGAGGGGTCACGAGAATTGTGGCAACACATGATGTAGAGAAAGCGATACTAGCAGATCGTGTTGTTATAATGAGAGAAGGAAGTATTGTTGCATGTGGAAGTCCTGAAAAATTAATAAATAGTCATTCGTTTTTACAGAGATATGAATAAAGATAAGAGAACTGCTCTTATCTTTATTCAGCATCATTTATTTGATACTCGATAGATTCGGAGTGATTCAGATCAACGTTAAAAGTAGCAGTCATAAGGAAAGTTGCAATTCCGAGAATTAAGAAAAGGACGAATGAGACTAGAGAGACGTAGAGACAAATACGCCCTACTTTCTTTTTTTCAAGATCTTTACTAAAGAGTGAAATGATCCATGTAATAATGCCGATTGGGTATAAAAGAAAACTAAGAATATATAATGTTGTTTTTTCGAATGAATTCATAAACAATCCCCCTTTTGTTGAAGGTTATTTAACTACGAGAGTAAATAGGTAAGTGGGTCAATAAGAAGATAAAACACCTCATCTGTTTTTCTAATTATATGATAAAAAGGAAAAAACTTCACTTTGAATAAGAATATTCTAATTATTTTGACTGTGAATATTTCCAAGCTTGTCCGTATAAGCTAAAATAAGGTATATAGTATTTGGGTAATTAGGTTAATAAGAAGATAAATACGTTAGGGTGATATAAAATGTGGCGGAAGCTTACGATTATTGTAGTGTTACTTTGTTTAGCGGGATATGCAGCTTATGAACAGTTTGGTAAAAAAGACCAGGCGGTACAAGGGGAGCAAGAAAAAAGTGAAGCTGCTATGAAAGAGATGATTGCAAGTAATGGTATCGAAATAGGGAAGAGTGCGCCAAACTTTGAATTAACGAAGTTAGATGGAACGAATGTAAAGTTATCAGATTTGAAAGGAAAGAAAGTGATTTTAAACTTTTGGGCAACGTGGTGTGGACCTTGCCAGCAAGAAATGCCGGATATGGAGGCTTTCTATAAAGAACATAAAGAAAATGTAGAAATTTTAGCAATAAATTATACGCCTTCAGAAAAGGGCGGGGGAGTAGAAAAGGTAAGCAATTTTGCAAAAGAAAAAGGAATTACTTTTCCTATTTTATTGGACAAGAACATTGATGTGACAACAGCGTATAAAGTAATTACGATTCCAACTTCGTATTTTATAGATACGAAAGGTGTCATTCAAGATAAGTTTATTGGACCGATGACGCAAAAAGAGATGGAGAAACGGATTGCTAAATTAAAATAATGGTGAAAAGGTAGAGGTGGAAAGTTACCATTTCTGCCTTTTCTTTTTCACGTAGTGATAGCAGCATGTTATGATAAAAGAAATATAAACGTTTAGAGGTAAAGGAGTGTTTGGAGTGGGGAATATATCCTTACCGTTAGATTATGTTGTAATTGATTTTGAAACAACAGGATTTAACCCTTATAATGATAAAATTATTCAAGTAGCAGCAGTGAAATATCGTAATCATGAACTAGTAGATCAATTTGTTTCCTATGTGGATCCAGAGCGTTCAATTCCGGACCGAATAACGAGTTTAACAGGTATTACAAATTATCGTGTTTCAGATGCACCGACGATTGAAGAAGTATTACCTTTATTTTTAGCATTTTTACATACAAATGTTATTGTCGCTCATAATGCATCTTTTGATATGCGTTTTTTAAAAAGTAATGTAAATATGCTTGGGCTGCCTGAACCTCAAAATAAAGTGATTGATACTGTGTTTTTAGCGAAGAAATATATGAAGCACGCACCTAATCATAAACTTGAAACGTTAAAGCGAATGCTTGGCATTCGTTTAAGTTCTCATAATGCATTTGATGATTGTATTACTTGTGCAGCTGTTTATCAAAAATGTGCATCTATTGAAGAAGAAACAAACAGGAAATCGAATACAGAAGTACTTGATGAAACAGTAGTATATGAAGCAGTAAAAAAGATACTTGTACGAAATAAACGTGATATCGAATGGATTCGTTGTATGAATGTAGGAAGCTATTTAGATATAAAAGCTTTTTATCCAGTTATGAGAGTAAAAGTAAAAGGGCGAAAGAAATACGTATTAACAGAGATATTAGAAGATGATGTGAAAGAAATATGTACGAGTTTAAATTGTGAACCCGCGTTAAAAAGTGAAGTTGGTAATACGAGAATTATGCTTAATAGCTTAGAGGATGTCCTGAAATTAGAAAGTTATATTTTAGGACAGTATGATTTCGTACTGCAAGCGCTAAGTGAGTATAAACAAAGTGAAATGAATGCAGATGAAAAGCTAAAAGAATATTTAAATATAATGGTATAAAAAACTCCGTGTACAAGAAGTTGTGCACGGAGTTTTTTTAGGAGTACTAAAACATAAAATTTTCTTACAAATCTGATTAAAGAGTTTTTCATTTGCTCATACTATGTATAGTAAGAATGCGAAGGAGAGAGGGTGAACAGCATGAGAAGAAGTCGCCGTAAATCATTTGACGAACTTGTGAAAGAAAATAAACAACAATTATTAAGTGATCGTGATGCAATCGATCGCATTGAAGAGCGTATTGAAAAACGTTATGAAATGCAACTTTTTAAGCAAGCTGAATAATTCTTAACACTAGTACGATACTAGTGTTAAGGAGGCGATAGTAATGGGTAATCCGAAAAAGAATTCAAAAGACTTTGCACCGAATCATATTGGAACACAATCAAAAAAAGCTGGTGGCAATAAAGGAAAGCAAATGCAAGACCAAACAGGCAAACAACCGATTGTTGATAACGGTTAAAAAAGAGAGAATGTTGTCATTCTTCTTTTTGTGACGGATTTTTAATAATCAAAAAGGGCTGACTTATGTCAGCCCTTTTTCGTAATCGTAAAATTTTCAACGAGTAAACGCCAATTTTGCGGGAATGGTAAGCCAATCTTCCAGTAACTAATACCGCCTATACCTTGTTCTTTCATTAAATTGAATTTGCTTTGAATAGACCGTGAATCTTCAAACCAAACTTCGTGTTGAACACCATTTTCATCAAAATAATTAAAATGAGGAGCTTGAGCTGTGAAATCATAGCGGATGGGGACATTGTATTTACGAGCTAGTGCGACAGCTGCGACAGAGCTAATTGCTTTTGCAGGCGGATTGCCTTGTTTGAACGGAAGTTTCCAATCGAATCCGTATAAGTTTTGCCCCATCATAATTTTTTGGGGAGGCATTTGAGATTTTGCATATTGAAGTACTTCTTTTACAGGACCGATAGGAGAAATAGCCATCGGTGGCCCGCCTTGCCAACCCCAGTCATATGTCATAATGACGACGAAATCAACAATTTGCCCTTGTGCTTTATAATCGTGAGCTTCGAAAAATTTTCCCTTTTGATTTGAACTTGTTTTCGGTACAAGCGTTGTACTCAATGTGTATCCGTTAGGTAAGCGTGTTTTTACATTTCGTAAAAAACGATTATACGCTTCGCGATCTTCAGGTGCTATACTCTCGAAATCAAAATGAATGTCTCGCATACCGTACTTCTCAGCTGTTTGTAAAATGTTAGTAATAAATTTGTTTTGAATCGATGCATCGCGTAAAATAACCGATGTCAGATCGGCACTGAAATTTCCATTTTCAATATTTGTAATAACGAGCATCGGGATGGTTTTGCCTTGCGTTGCAATATTAGCGATTTTAGCTGTTTCAGTTGGTTCTTTTAACGTACCATCTCTTTTTGCCTCGAAACTGAAGTAAGCCAAATATGTTAAAAATGGATTAATGGCACGCGTAGCGTTAACCAAACTTTCTTTTATTGGTATTGTTGAAGGTTGTAAATAAGCGATGGATTCTACTGCGCGTTTTGTCCCTTTTGGTATATATAATTGCTGTCCAACATGGAGAATGGATTTTAAAGATAAGTTATTAACCTTAGCTAAACTAGCGAGAGGTACGTTATATGTTTGAGAGATTCGATATAGGCTATCGCCAGGCTGTACATAATAATTATTCCCTTTCGTATTAACGATCAGTGCCTGACCTACAACGAGTGTTTCAGCTGGATTTAGTCCATTGTCCTTTACTATTTCGTCAGGTGTTGATCCGTACTTTGATGCCAAGCTATATACGCTATCACCGCTACGAACAGTTACAATTTGAATCATATGCTTGCTCCTTTCAGTAAAAGATTCACTGTTTTTATTTTATTTTTGATGTCACTGTATTATGATTAAATGTATGCAAGGTAGCAGAAGTGAAAGAAGGCGAATACATATGTTTGTAGCAGAACATGAAGTTGAAATCCGTTATGCGGAAACAGATCAAATGGGTGTTGTTTACCATTCAAACTATTTGGTGTGGCTTGAACTAGGTCGCACGAAACTTATACAAGATTTAGGATTTTCATATGTTGAAATGGAGAAAGAGGGAATTATTTCTCCTGTGTTAGATTTGCAAATTTCATATCGTAAAGCGATGCGTTACGGAGAAAAAGCAATTGTGAAAACGTGGATTGATACTGTTAGTCCGCTTCGCGTTGTATATGGTTATGAAATATATAACGGTGAAGGTGAACTTTGTATTACTGCAAGTACGACGAATATTTGCGCGAAAAAAGAAGGGTTCAGGCCTGTATCATTTAAAAAGTTATATCCAGAGTGGTATGCGAAATATGAGGAAATTAAGAAAAAATAAAAAAGCGTGGCAGAAGCCACGCTTTTTTATTTTTCATAATTAAATTGCGGGAAATCATCACCGTCGTTAAATGTAACAGCTAAATTATGTCCATCGAAGAACCACTCATCATCGCCTTCAATAAAGAAGTTAATACCTTCTTCTTGAGTTTGAACAGCAGGATGTGCAGGATCATCTTTACGAATACCTAAAGAAAGTCCTTTTTGCACAGTACTGCAACCGCCGTATTGTACGAAAAGGCGTAGTGTTTCACCCGATTGTAAGTTTAATTCGTTTTTATACCATTGTGCTGCTTCTTTTGTTACGGAAAGATTCATGTATAGTTCCTCCAAATTATGTTGCTTTTTCTTTAGTATAAAAAATAACGCAAAAAGACGCTATTAATATGCTTCACGTTTTCTTTTTGCGTTATGTGGGTTACGATCTTATTTTTGCTTTTTTGAAAAGTTTGCTTTCGGTTCAGTTTTATTTATAATTCGTCCGATATTTGCACGGTGTTTATAAATAACCATACCTGCTAATAAACACATCGCAATAATGAAGATTTTATCCCCGCTAACAATGGATGCAATAACAGCAACGACGGCTGTTACCATAGAAGAAAGTGATACGTATCTTGTTGTAAATAAAAGGCTGAAAAAGACAACAGCTAATATTGCAAAAACAACTGGAGAGTAGCATAATAGCACGCCAGCAGAAGTTGCAACAGCTTTACCACCACGGAATTTCGCGAAAATCGGATACACATGTCCAAGAACAGCTGCTAATCCGAACCATAGTGGGTGAACATCTAAACCGAAAATAATCGGTAGACTTGTTGCTAATGTACCTTTTAAAATGTCAGCAATTGTAACGATAAAACCTGCTTTTTTCCCTAGTGTGCGGAATGTATTTGTTCCGCCTAGATTACCGCTTCCGTGCTCACGAATATCGATTCCGTAGCCGATTTTTCCAACGACTAGTGCGAATGGAATCGAGCCAAGTAAGTAGGCAACGATAAATAAAAGATATGTAATAACCATAAGTTCAGTCTCCTTTATTCAAATGTGTTGATAAAGGGTAAAAAGAGTTTTTCCCGTATATTGTACCATACATTTGTAAAGAGCACATTTCTTTTTTGTAAATGAAAAATTCATTATTTCGTGAAAAAAATTTCACAGGAATGTTACATTTCTCACAGAAACACCAAGACTATATGTAGTAACATTTTAATCAAAAGACAACAACATATTGGTGGAGGGTTATAAATGTTACAACGAAATGTACGTGGAGAAGAATTAATGAGAGTGTTTGAGACGATTGTCCACGGTAGTGAGCAAGATTTAATGCAAGAAAATGCAAATGTAGATGGTCGCTCTCCAATGGGAGTAATGGGAACGTTCGCATCAGAGAGTGCGAAATATTATGCAGTTGAAAATTTATTGTCAGATCAAGTGAAAAAAGCGATAAATCAAAATATATTATATCCACATGACTTAGATTTTTATGCGACAGGAACGACGACTTGTTCGCAAATTCCGTTAGCGCAAATGCTTGCGGACGGTTTTCATACCGGACATGGGCATATGAGACAACCGCAGGATATTAAAAGTGCATTGGCTCTTTCGTCTATTATTTTTCAGGCGAATCAAAATATGCAGCACGGTGGTCAATCATTTGCACTCTTTGATATTGATTTAGCTCCATATGTGAGAAAAACAGTAGCGAGACATAAGAAACGATTACAGTCATATCCGCTTACGAAAGAACAAATAGAAGAATTTGCATGGAAAGAAACAGAAAATGATACGTATCAGGCGTGTGAAGCCTTCGTTCATAATTCAAATAGTATGCACAGTAGGGGCGGGGGACAAGTACCGTTTATTTCTATTAATTATGGAACAGACACATCAAAAGAGGGACGGTTATTAGTTAGACAACTTTTAAAAGCGACACAAGCTGGTCTTGGTAAAGGAGAAACACCAATTTTTCCGATTCAAATTTTTAAAATGAAAAAAGGTGTGAACTTTGAAGAATGTGATCCGAACTATGATTTATTTGAATTAGCGTTAGAGACAACGGCTGAACGATTATTCCCTAACTTTTCATTTTTAGATGCGCCATTTAATGCAGTGCATTATGACGGACGACCGGAAAGTGAAGTATGTTATATGGGATGTCGTACCCGTGTCATGTCTAACATACATGGAGAAGAAACAGCGATTGGAAGAGGCAATTTATCATTTACGTCTATCAACTTAGTGAAATTAGCGTTAATTAGTGGTTCAAAAGAAGCATTTTTTGAAGCGTTAAATTATTACTTAGATTTAGGGATTAAGCAATTATTAGAGAGATTTGAGTATCAATGTACGAAGCGAGCAAGAGATTTTCGATTTTTATATTCACAAGGTGTATGGCGCGGTGGAGAGAAGTTACAGCCTGAAGATTCTGTAGCATCCATTTTAAAGCAAGGGACGTTAAGTCTTGGTTTTATCGGTCTTGCGGAGTGTTTAGTAGCTTTAACAGGAAAGCATCATGGAGAAGATGAAGAATCATGGAAACTCGGATATGAAATCATTTCCTTTATGAGAGATAGAATGGATAAAGCAACGGAAGAACATGAACTGAATTTCTCAGTAATTGCAACTCCTGCAGAAGGGTTATCAGGGAAGTTTGTGAAAAAAGATAGAGAAGAATTTGGTGTGATTAGCGGTATAACGAACCATAATTATTATACGAATTCATTCCATATCCCAGTTTACTATAGCATTCAAGCGATAAATAAAATTCGTTTAGAAGGACCTTTCCATGCTCTATGTAACGGGGGACATATTACGTATATTGAGCTAGACGGAGCAGCTATGCATAACAAACAGGCGTTAAAACAAATTGTACGAGCGATGGCAAATCATGGCGTTGGATACGGTTCAATTAATCATCCTGTTGACCGTTGTAAGTGCTGCAGTTATCACGGAGTTATTGGAAATGAATGCCCAAGTTGCGGAAATGAAGACGAAGCTAATATAGAAAGAATTCGCCGTATAACAGGTTATCTTGTAGGAGATATGTCGAAGTGGAATAGTGCGAAACGTAGTGAAGAGATGGATCGGGTGAAGCATAAATGAAAGTGATGAACATCATTCATGATAGTGTAGTAGATGGGGAAGGGTTGCGGACAGTCGTGTTTTTTGCGGGCTGTCCGCATCGTTGTTTCGGTTGCCATAATCCAAAATCGTGGAATATTTGTAATGGAACTGAAATGACAGTAGAAGAAATTGTGAACGAGATTGCAAGTAATTCATTAACTGATGTAACATTTTCAGGTGGAGATCCATTCTTCCAAGCTGCTGAAGTGAAAAAAGTAGCAAAAGCTGTGAAAGACTTGAAAAAAAATCTATGGATGTATACAGGTTATACGTTAGAAGAGATACAGAGTTCTCAAAATAATGATATGATAGAGTTGTTACATTATGGGGATGTTTTAGTCGATGGAAGGTTTGAAATCGAGAAAAAAGATTTAACACTTCCATTTCGCGGAAGCTCCAATCAACGTATTATTCGATTGAAAGAGTAAAAAGGCGGGATAGATTATATGAATAAAACAGTATTACTTGTTGAAGATGAAAGAAGATTACGTGAAATCGTTAGTGATTATTTTCGTAATGAAGGCTTTGAAGTAATCGAAGCAGAAGACGGAAAAATAGCGTTAGAATTATTTGCAGAGCATGAAATTGATTTAATTATGTTAGATATTATGTTACCAGAAATAGATGGATGGTCTGTTTGTAGACGAATTAGAAAAGAATCAGCAGTACCGATCATTATGTTGACAGCACGTTCAGATGAGGATGATACACTACTAGGGTTCGAATTAGGTGCAGATGAGTATGTAACGAAACCTTTCAGCCCGAAAGTGTTAGTAGCTCGTGCGAAGACGTTATTAAAACGCGCGGATGGTGTGGTAGGAGTAGCGGAAGAAAATGCTATGTCTTTAGCTGGAATAGAAGTGAATCGTCTATCTAGAACCGTTTTAGTAGATGGAGAAGAAATTATATTGACACATAAGGAATTTGAACTTCTTGTTTATTTAATGGAGAACAAAGGAATTGTGTTGTCACGTCAACATTTATTAGATCAGTTATGGGGATATGATTACTACGGTGATGACCGAACGGTTGATACTCATATTAAAAAACTACGAAATAAGCTAGGAGATAAAGCGAAGCATATCGGTACTGTTATTCGAGTGGGTTACAAATTTGAAGAATAACCTTTAAATTACTATGCGCTTTGGCTTTGGGATATAGCAAATTTATACTCTCTTTTGTAGGTGGAATGTACAAAAAATACTTTTCTTGTCTACAATGTTAGATAAGAGTATTTTTTTAATTGGATTTCACGATGAGTTCACAAGAAGGACACAAAACGTGACTATACTGAAAATACGAATTCACCAGAGAGGGGAAGTAAACATGGGATATTACGACGGACCAAATTTAAATGAAGAGCATAGTGAAACGAGAGAAGTGAGAAAATCAGGTAGTAAAAAAGGTTATTTTTTCACAGGTTTAGTCGGAGCTGTAGTTGGGGCTGTCACAATTAGTTTTGCGGCACCATATATGCCATGGGCTCAAAATAATGGAGCGGCTGTATCATCATTCAGTTCGGATTCAAAAGTTGAAGGTACTGTAGTTCCTGTTGTCAATAAAGCAAAAAATGAAACTGATTTACCTGGTATGATTGAAGGCGCGAAAGATGTTGTTGTAGGTGTTATTAATATGCAACAAAGTGTTGATCCATTTGCAATGCAACCGACAGGCCAAGAGCAACAAGCTGGCTCAGGATCAGGTGTTATTTATAAAAAAGCAGGAAATAAAGCGTATATTGTAACGAACAACCATGTAGTAGATGGAGCGAATAAACTTGCTGTAAAACTAAGTGATGGTAAAAAGGTAGATGCAAAACTTGTAGGGAAAGACCCTTGGTTAGATTTAGCGGTTGTAGAAATTGATGGATCTAATGTAAATAAAGTTGCCACTTTAGGTGATTCAAGTAAACTTCGTGCGGGTGAAAAAGCGATTGCAATTGGTAACCCACTAGGGTTTGATGGAAGTGTAACGGAAGGTATTATTAGTAGCAAAGAACGTGAAATTCCAGTAGATATCGATGGCGATAAGCGTGCAGATTGGAATGCTCAAGTTATTCAAACAGATGCAGCAATTAACCCAGGTAATAGTGGTGGTGCGTTGTTTAACCAAAATGGTGAAATAATTGGGATTAATTCAAGTAAAATTGCACAACAAGAAGTTGAAGGAATTGGATTTGCTATTCCAATTAATATTGCAAAGCCAGTTATTGAATCACTTGAAAAAGACGGAGTAGTGAAACGTCCAGCTCTTGGAGTAGGTGTCGTTTCATTAGAAGATGTGCAAGCTTATGCAGTAAATCAATTGAAAGTACCGAAAGAAGTAACAAACGGTGTTGTATTAGGTAAAATTTACCCAATATCACCTGCAGAAAAAGCTGGTTTAGAGCAATATGATATTGTAGTATCATTAGATGATCAAAAAGTAGAAAATTCACTTCAATTCCGTAAATATTTATATGAAAAGAAAAAAGTAGGCGAGAAAGTAGAAGTTACATTCTATCGTAACGGTCAAAAAATGACGAAAACAGCTACTTTAGCAGATAATTCAGCTACAAAGAATCAATAATTGAAATAAAAGAAAGTCTCTTTCATATTGAAAGAGACTTTCTTTATCGGCTATACTAAAGGAATAGGAGGGATAAATTATGACAATTGAAAACCCAACTCGTACGGAAATTGGTGAAGTATTAAAGAAAAGCAAAACGATTGCAGTTGTTGGATTATCGGATAAGCCAGAACGTACATCGTATATGGTTTCAAAAGCAATGCAAGATGCTGGGTATCGCATTATTCCAGTAAACCCAACAGTAGATGAGGTGCTTGGAGAAAAAGCAGTTTCTTCACTAAAGGATATTAAGGAACATGTTGATATTGTAAATGTATTCCGTCGTTCAGAATTTTTAATGGATGTTGCGAAAGAGTTTGTAGAGATTGATGCAGATGTTTTTTGGGCACAATTAGGAGTACAAGATGAAGATACATATAAACTTTTGCAAGAAAAAGGCTATACTGTAATAATGGATCGTTGCATTAAAGTAGAACATGCGATGACAAAATAGTATAGGTTTTAAAGAGAGAAAGATTGATTCAGCCCTCTTTATAAATAAGTAGGGCCGATGAACGAGGTGTTCATCATGAGATTTTTTAAAGGCTGTTTTTGGGGAATGTTACTTGTTATCCCATTTTGGATATTGATCATTTGGATCATGATAAAGGTTTGGAATGTATAATCTTGGCATACATATCCATTTCTCGTTGACAAACGATTATTTTTCTGAAATAGTAGCCTAGAGGAATCCTTGTGAAAAAACAAGGATTTTTCTATTGAAAATGGTATATAAAAGAGATAAGATAACTTGCCAAAACTATAGTCGAGGCGTTATTCTATAATAGAAACATATGTTCTGATTTGATTAGGAAAGGGGCAAGGAGTTTGGCAAAGCATCAGTTCCAATATAATGAAGATGCAATTCAAGTGCTAGAAGGACTTGAAGCCGTTCGAAAACGCCCGGGTATGTATATCGGGAGTACGGATAGCCGTGGATTGCATCATTTAGTATATGAAATAGTAGATAACTCCGTTGATGAAGCGTTAGCGGGATTTGGCGACGAAATTTCTGTCGTAATACATAAAGATAATAGTATTAGCGTTATTGATAAAGGGCGAGGAATGCCTACGGGAATGCATAAACTTGGGAAACCTACACCTGAAGTTATTTTAACTGTACTTCATGCCGGTGGTAAGTTTGGTCAAGGTGGCTATAAAACAAGTGGTGGTCTACACGGTGTTGGGGCATCAGTTGTAAATGCCTTGTCAGAATGGTTAGTAGTGACGATTAAACGTGACGGAAATATTTATGAACAACGCTTTGAAAATGGTGGTATTCCTGCAACGACACTGGAAAAAATCGGGAAGACGAAAGAGTCTGGTACGACAATACATTTTAAACCAGATACAACGATTTTCAGCACAACAAATTACAATTACGAAACATTATGTGAAAGATTACGTGAATCTGCATTCTTATTAAAAGGGATGAAAATCTCAATAAAAGATGAGCGAAATGATTTAGAAGATGTCTTTCATTATGAAACAGGAATCGAAGCTTTCGTTTCATACTTAAATGAAGAAAAAGATTCAATCCATCCGGTTGTATATTTTACTGGTGAACAAAATGGAATTGAGGCAGAGCTAGCTTTTCAATTTAACGATGGCTACTCAGAAAATATTCTTTCGTTTGTAAATAATGTACGTACAAAAGATGGTGGAACACACGAAGCTGGGTTTAAGACAGCAATGACTCGTGTGTTCAATGAGTATGCTCGTAAAGTATCGTTATTAAAAGAAAAAGATAAAAACTTAGAAGGTACAGATATTCGTGAAGGTGTAGCGGCTATCGTTTCTGTACGTGTACCAGAAGAAGTACTTCAGTTTGAAGGGCAAACGAAAGGGAAACTTGGTACAAGTGAAGCTCGTTCTTCAATTGATGCAATTGTATCTGAGCATTTAGCTTACTTTTTAGAAGAAAACCCGGATGTTGCTACACTTCTTGTGAGAAAGGCAGTTAAAGCAGCGCAGGCACGTGAGGCTGCTCGTAAAGCGAGAGAAGAAGCGCGTACTGGTAAAAAGAAAAAGAAATCAGAAGGTACATTAAGTGGTAAGTTAACACCAGCACAATCACGTAACCCGCAAAAAAATGAACTGTACCTAGTAGAGGGTGACTCTGCGGGTGGTTCCGCGAAACAAGGTCGAGACCGACGTTTCCAAGCGGTATTACCGTTACGTGGTAAAGTAATCAATACAGAAAAAGCAAAACTTGCTGATATCTTTAAAAATGAAGAGATTAATACAATTATTTACGCTATTGGCGGTGGTGTAGGGAATGAATTCGCTGTTGAAGATATTAACTACGATAAAATTGTAATTATGACCGATGCTGATACAGATGGTGCGCACATTCAAGTATTGTTACTAACGTTCTTCTACAGATATATGAAACCACTTATCGAAGCTGGCAAAGTATTTATTGCACTTCCTCCTTTATACAAAGTAAGTAAAGGAAAAGGTAAGAGTGAAGTGATTGAGTATGCATGGTCTGATGAAGAATTAGATGGTGTAACAAAAAAGGTCGGTAAAGGCTACATGCTGCAGCGCTATAAAGGACTTGGCGAAATGAATGCAGACCAATTATGGGAAACGACGATGAATCCTGAAACACGTACGTTGATTCGTGTGAAAATTGACGATGCATCAAGAGCGGAGCGCCGAGTTACGACGTTGATGGGTGATAAAGTAGAACCTCGCCGTAAATGGATCGAACGAAATGTACAATTTGGTATGCAAGAAGAAGGAAACATTTTAGAAAATGAAATGATTATGGAGACGGAGGTGGAATAACATGCAGGCAGAGAAGTTTCATGACCTCCCGCTTGAAGACGTGTTAGGTGACCGCTTTGCACGTTATAGTAAATATATTATTCAAGATCGCGCGCTTCCAGATGCGCGTGACGGTTTAAAACCGGTGCAAAGACGTATTTTATATTCTATGTATGTAGAAGGAAATGTACATGATAAAGCATTTCGTAAATCAGCTAAAACAGTTGGTAATGTTATTGGTAACTACCATCCACACGGTGATTCCTCTGTATATGAGGCGATGGTACGTTTAAGTCAAACTTGGAAAGTACGTAATGTTTTAGTTGAAATGCATGGTAATAATGGTAGTGTGGATGGCGATCCAGCAGCGGCAATGCGTTATACGGAAGCACGATTATCACCAATCGCATCTGAGTTATTGCGTGATCTCGATAAAGAAACAGTAGAATTCGTGTCAAATTTCGATGATACGAGTGAAGAACCTGTTGTACTTCCAGCGATGTTCCCGAACTTACTAGTGAACGGATCGACAGGAATTTCAGCTGGTTATGCAACAGAAATTCCTCCGCATCACCTTGGGGAAGTAATTGATGCGACGATGATGCGTATTGATAAGCCGAATAGTACTGTTGATGATTTATTAACAGTTATGAAAGGACCAGATTTCCCGACAGGTGGTATTATTCAGGGGATTGATGGTATCAAAAAAGCGTATGAAACAGGAAAAGGTAAAATTATTATTCGCGGAAAAGCTGAAGTTGAAACAATCCGTGGTGGGAAGCAACAAATCGTTATTACAGAAATTCCGTATGAAGTAAATAAAGCGAACCTTGTTAAAAAAATGGATGAATTACGTCTAGATAAAAAACTAGATGGAATTGCTGAAGTACGTGATGAGACAGATCGTACAGGTCTTCGCATCGTTGTAGAGTTAAAAAAAGAAGTAAATGCTGAAGGTATTTTAAATTATTTATATAAGAACACAGATTTACAAATTCCATATAACTTTAATATGGTAGCGATAAATAATCGTCGTCCGACACTTATGACATTACCTAAGATTTTGGATGCGTATATTGGGCATCAAAAAGAAGTTGTTACGAGACGCTCACAATATGAATTAAGAAAAGCAGAAAACCGTCAACATATTGTAGAAGGTTTAAAGAAAGCATTATCGATTTTAGATGAAGTGATTGAAACAATCCGTGCTTCTAAGGATAAACGTAATGCAAAAGATAATTTAAGTACGAAATTTGGATTTACAGAAGCGCAATCAGAAGCAATTGTTTCGCTGCAACTATATCGTTTAACGAATACAGATATTACGGCGCTAGAACAAGAAGCAGACGAGCTTAATAAGAAGATTATAGAGTTACAGTCAATTTTACAAAGTGAAAAAAGACTTCTTCAAGTTATTAAAACAGATTTGAAGAGAGTCAAGAAAACATATAGTGATGATCGCCGTGCTATTATTGAAGAACAAATTGAGGAAATTAAAATCGATGTGGAAGTTATGATTCCGCAGGAAGATGTCATCGTTACTGTAACGAAAGAAGGATATGTGAAACGAACAGGTTGGCGTTCACATAATGCATCGAACGGAAAAGACTTCGGTATGAAAGAGGGTGACATCTTACTGGAGCGATTCGATACGAATACGACAGAGACAGTCCTCTTATTTACGAATAAAGGAAACTATATATATCTGCCAGTATATGAAATGCCAGAAATTCGTTGGAAAGATTTAGGTCAACACGTTGCGAATCTCGTTTCACTCGAGCGGGATGAAATGATTATTTGGGCGACCGTCGTACCGAATTTTGAAGAAGAAAAACGATTTATCGTATTTGTTACACGAAATGGTATGATTAAGAAAACAGAATTAAACCAATATAAAGTTCAGCGTTATTCAAGAGCGTTCGTCGCTGTGAATTTGAAAAAAGATGATTATGTTGTAGATATATTTGCAACAGATGGAACGAGTGATATTGTTCTTGCAACCTATGGTGCATATGCACTTATTTTCCATGAAGATGAAGTAAGTCCAGTCGGTGTAAGGGCCGCTGGTGTAAAAGCAATTAACTTAAAAGAAGATGATTATGTCGCTTCGGGTAAACCTTTAAATGGTGACAAAGATCAACTTATTCTTGTTACGCAGCGAGGTGCTGTAAAACGTCTAAAAGCATCAGAAATTGAGAAATCAACGAGAGCGAAGCGAGGTCTTGTTATTTTTAAAGAGTTAAAACGTAATCCATACCGTATTGTCGGTATTGAAATTGTTCGAGATGATGAACTAGTATATATGAAGACTGAGAAACATATTGTAGAAGAAATTGATCCGAAAGCGTATCGAAATAAAGACCGGTATAGTAATGGTAGTTTAGTACTAGATGTTAATGATACTGGTGAAGTTATTGAAACGTGGACAAAAAAACGACCAGAGTAAAAAAGCATCTTGCTATGAATAATGGCAAGATGCTTTTTTCTAGGCAAATTATTATGTAAATAATAATAATCTTGTTATAATAACTGAATGAAATCGTTCTCATAAAGTGGAACTTTAATCAATCGGACTTTTACGAGCAGTTGATTCCTCAACTAATTTCTTTGCTTTCGCTGAATTTTGAGGTAGGAATCTTACTGTCCGTTAAAGCGGGACAGATGGAGGGGCAACATGGAAAAAATAGGTGTAGGCATTGTAGGATTTGGATTTTCTAGTACAACATTTCACATCCCATTATTACAAACGATAGAAGAATATGATATTCGTGCTATTTTATCTTCAAAAGAAGAACTAGTGAAGCAAGCATTACCAAATGCTGAAGTTGTTGGCACAATTGAGGAATTAGTAAATCGTGCTGATATTGACTTAGTGGTCATTACTTCACCGAATACAACTCATTTTCCATATGTAAAAGAAGCAATTTTACATGGTAAGCATGTAGTTGTGGAGAAGCCATTCGTTGTTTCAATTGAAGAAGGCGAAGAACTAATTTCATTAGCAAAACAGCATAATGTGGTGTTAAGCGTGTATCATAATCGCCGTTTTGATAATGATTTCTTAACGATAAAGAAATTGTTAGAAGAAAATAGAGTAGGGAATCTATACGCATATGAAGCGCATTTCGATCGTTTTCGCCCGAATGTACGTGATCGCTGGAGAGAAAAGAATTTACCAGGATCAGGTATACTGTATGATTTAGGATCGCATTTAATTGACCAAGCATTATCATTATTTGGGAAACCAGATGCGATAAGTGCAGATGTAATCAAACAACGACCAGGTGCAGAAATTGATGATTACTTCCATGTTATACTTCACTACGGTGTTAAACGTGTCACTTTACATAGTAGCAGTTACGTAAAGCAAGAAGGTCCACACTTTACACTGCATGGAGATAAAGGTTCTATCGTGAAATACGGTATGGATTCACAGGAAGAACAATTAAAAAATGGAATGAAGCCAGGCGATAACGGTTATGGAGTAGATGCTGAAGAGAATTTTGCTACTTTACATACGGAAGAAAAGCTAGAGCGTATTCCAACAGAAGTTGGCTGTTATGACATGTATTATAAAGGTGTAAGAGATAGTATAGTAAATGGTGAGAAACCACCTGTAACAGCACAAGAAGGCTTAGAAGTTATTCGACTTATTCAATTAGCGATTGAAAGTAGTGAAACCGGTAGAGTCATCACTATAAAGTAAAAAAGACACGAATTTCGTGTCTTTTTTATTAGGAATATGTGAATATGGATAATTATTTAGTTTAATCGTTTGTCATACATTAACTGGATTTGTATGCCGTAAGGATCTTCAATAATCCCATATGCTTCACTAAATATATTTTTTTCTAGCGGAGAGATTATCTTCACATGCTTATCGGAAATTAAATTATTATAAAACCTTTGTATTTCTTCTAAATTAGCGCTTTGAATGCAAAGTGACATGTTATTTCCAACGTTATAACGTTCATTAGGTTTCATTGTATCTTCTGCTATCATTAGCTTTGTATTCCCAATTTGTAAAACAGAGTGAGCAATATGATCTTTATTTTCACTTGTAATTTTAAAAGAACTATCTCTTTTGGCCATTTCTCCATACGTAACAATCATTAACTGCGTAGCTTCTAAATTACGTGTGTAAAAATTAATTGCCTCCTTTGCTTGCCCATTCATTGAAAGAAAAATAGCTATTTCTAATGTCATAAATATATAACTCCTTTATTAGTTAATAATTATAATATAGACTAAAAAGGTTCCAATACATGACACCTTTTTGGGAGGGAAATATGAAAAAAACGGAACGAATAAATGATATGCTTATTTTCTTAAATAATAAAAGATATTTTAATTTAAAAGATTTAATGGCTAGATATGATATTTCTAAAAGTACCGCGTTGCGAGATATTCAATCATTGGAAGAAATAGGTGTACCAATATATTCTGAACTAGGTAGAAATGGAAGTTATAAAATTATAGAAAATAGTGTGTTATCGCCAATTTATTTTAGTGTGGATGAAATGTATGCGTTATACTTTTCGATTCTTACGCTAAATGGATACAAGACAAAACCATTTAATGTAGAAAGTATTGCGCTTGAAAATAAATTTAAACATGTATTACCTGATAATGTGAGTGAAAATATTTCAATCATGGAAAGAACGCTTTCTTTTGAAGTAACAAATCATAGTAATTTTAGTCCGTTCTTAAAAGAAATTTTACAGGGGATTTTTGCTGAGCGAGTTTATCATTTAACATATTTAAAAAAAGATGAGGAAAAAGTATTGGGCGCCCAATTTATTCGAATAGAATCTAAATTTGGCCAGTGGTATGCTAAAATCTTTAATTTTGAGACAAATAATGTTCAAATAATTAGATGTGATAAAATTCTTTCTATTGAGGAAACAAGCAATACGAATCCAAAAAATCTTGAAGAGTTGTTAAGTTATCTTACAACTTTTCACAGAAAGCCGGATGCAATTGATTTTCGTGTCATTGTTAATCAAAAAGGAAAAGATATTTTTGATAAAGAGAATTATCCTTCCATGAGGATACAAAAAGAAAATGAAAATTATAGTATAACAGGCTATTTTAACAAACAAGAAGTTGAGTTTATTTCAAGTTACTTTCTGAATTTCGGTGAAACAATTATCTCAATTCAGCCAGTTATGCTAAAAGAGTTAATCTATAATAAGGTATTATCTATAAAGCAGCATTTAACTGCTTTAAGATAAAGTTAGTTTTAATCATTTTATTGACATGAAAAAGCCCTTGAGATTTAAATATCCAAAGGGCTTTTTTTGTGATGGTATTTGTTCTTTAGAAACATTATTTTTCTGGGACGGACAGTCCATAAAAGAACATCGTAACGATATCTTGTATATGTTTTTCGCGATCTCCTTCAAGAAGCTGAGCCCCGAAATCATCACCTAGTTTAGTGAACATTTGAATGTATAGTAACATCATTTCTTTAGTAAGGTGAGGGTTAATTTCATTTTTTTGCTGTGCTTGTTCTAGTATTTCTAAATACCAAGGCAGGATTTTTTCGTTTTGATAACTATAAATAAACTCTCGGAGCTCTTCATCTCTTTGCATCATTTGTAGTAACATATCCGGCTGAAATAACCCACCAGTATTCATTTTTCTTACAATCATTTTTTGCATCATCTCATGAAAAGGTAATTTTTCCTCTGCAAGATCTTTATAATATTGAAATTCAGATATGATAAATTCTTGTATAAGCTCTCTAAATAATGCATCTTTACTTCCGAAATGATTATAAATGGTAACTTGAGAAACATTTGCTTCTTTTGCAATATGTTCTATTTTCACTTCATTAAATCCACGTTCTGAAAATAATAAGAAGGCTGCCTCTTTAATGGCACGTTTTTTCTTTTCTTTCACTTTTTCAAAGCCGTTCAATGCAATCACCTCAATTAAAATATACAAGAAAAAATAATGGAAAACAATAATTTTGAAATATGGACATATAAATATTTCAAAAAGTTGTTGCGAATATGAAAGATGAGGAGTACAATGATTTTGAAATATCACATATTAAATATTTCAAAAAATGAGGTGGAATTATGATTTCAGTTCAAAATGTCACAAAACAGTTTTCAAATGGAAAAGGTTTGTTTCATATTACATTTGATGTAAAAGAAGGGGAAGTATTTGGTTACTTAGGACCAAATGGTGCTGGGAAATCCACAACAATTCGTAATTTAATGGGATTTATAAAACCGACAGCTGGTAAAGCGACAATTTTTGGATTAGATTGTTGGAATGAAGCGGCGAAAATCCAAAGGAAAGTTGGGTATCTGCCAGGTGAAATTTCTTTTATTGAAGGAATGAACGGATTAGATTTTTTAAAGTTAATGCAAGGAATGCGCGGGTTAAAGGATACGAAAAGACGAGATGAATTAATAGAACGTCTACAATTTGATGTGAAAACACCGATTCGAAAAATGTCTAAAGGAATGAAGCAAAAAGTAGGAATTGTTGCTGCTTTTATGCATGATCCGGAAGTGTTAATTTTAGATGAACCAACATCAGGACTCGATCCACTTATGCAGCAAGTGTTTATCGATTTAATATTAGAAGAAAAGCAAAGAGGGAAAACAATCCTTATGTCATCGCACATTTTTACTGAGATTGAGAGAACTTGTGACAGAGTGGCTATAATTAAAGATGGTCGCCTTGTAACGGTTGAAAATATTCATGATTTACAAAGCTTGAGACGACAGGTAATAGATGTAACCGTATCATCGCAAGAAGAGATTGAATCTCTTACACAATGTAATTTGCAATTTGAAGCGGTGAAAGGTAGAGAAGCATCGATTATTGTGCAAGGAAACTATCAAACTGTTTTACAAACACTTTCAAACTATAATGTAACGGCGCTTCAAACGAGAGCAATGGATTTAGAACATTTATTTATGCATTATTACGATAAGAAAGAAGGGGTAAAGCATGAATAAGCAATTGTTTTTAGCTAGTTTGAAAGAAACACAAAAAAGTATTTTGAGTTATGCAACTGGTGCAGCTCTATATTTATGGTTATTAATTTGGATCTTCCCTTCAATGGTATCAGCGAAAGGGTTAAATGAATTAATAAGTGCTATGCCTGATAGTGTGAAAAAAATTGTTGGAATGGAAAGTCCGATTCAAAACGTAATGGATTTTTTAGCTGGCGAATATTATAGTCTATTGTTTATTATCATATTAACAATTTTTTGTGTAACAGTTGCAACGCATTTAATTGCTCGTCATGTAGATAAAGGAGCGATGGCATACTTGCTAGCAACACCTGTATCTAGAGTGCAAATTGCAATCACGCAAGCGGCTATTCTCGTATTAGGGCTACTAATCATAGTAACTGTTACGTATGTAGCGGGTATAGTAGGTGCAGAGTGGTTTCTACAAGATAATAACTTAAATAAAGAATTATTCCTGAAGATAAATATAGTCGGTGGGTTAATATTTTTAGTCGTTAGTGCGTATTCATTTTTCTTTTCTTGTATATGTAATGACGAAAGAAAGGCACTTAGCTACTCAGCAAGTTTAACTATTTTATTTTTCGTAACGGACATGGTAGGTAAATTAAGCGATAAGTTAGAGTGGATGAGAAATATATCATTATTTACGCTATTTCGTCCGAAAGAAATTGCTGAGGGAACATATAATATATGGCCAGTGAGTATAGGTTTAACTACTGGAGCACTTTGTATTTTCATAGTAGCAATTGTAGTGTTTAGAAAGAGGGATTTACCGTTGTAAAGTAGAAAGTCCACGGATAGAGTGGGCTTTTTTTGATGAGGAGGAAACGAATGGGGTGCAGCTATATATATGATGTAGAAAAGTCATTATTGTTTTATGAGAAAATAATTGTTTTAAAGTTGTCGATCCAAATGGATATGTCCTCAGAGTTACGTATAAAAAAGGTAAACATGAAGAATGTTTACCTTTTTTTATGGAAATATTCAAAAAAATGAACCTTTTTCTAGGCTCATCCGTCTAATACATGTAAAGTTAAATTTGAAGTGAGGATGAAACAGGAGGAGCAATTGTGAAAGTAATCCCTTTATATAAAATGATTGTAAAAGAAGAAACCGATGTTTCCTTAGCGAAAAAAGGTGATCATGAAGCGTTTATGGCGCTTATACATACAGAAAAAATGAAGATGTATCGTATTGCAAAGGCTATGTTACGTGATGAGACAAATATAGAGGATGCGATACAGGCAACAATTTTAAAAGCCTATGAAAATATAAAAAAATTAAAGAAAGAAGAGTTTTTTCAAACTTGGTTAATTCGAATTTTGATAAATGAGTGTAACAACATTATTAGATCATACAAAAAGATAATGGTAATAGAAGAAAATGATTACAATATGAGTGCTTGTGATCAGTATGAAGATATAGATTTGTGTAATGCGATTCAATCATTACATGGAGAGTTAAGAGCGGTTACGGTGCTTTTTTATTATGAAGATATGAATCAAGAAAGTATAGCGAAGCTTTTAGAAGTGCCAAAAGGAACAGTGAAATCGAGATTGTCACGCGCGAGGGAACAATTGCAAAAGCGATTAAAGATGGAATAGGAGGTGTATAGGATGGATAACGAAAAATTATTTGATGAGAAAATAAAAAAGAGAATAAAAGAAGAGAATGTTATAGTACCACCAGAGTTAAATGAAAAGATTAATCGTACACTACATAATCTTCCGGTAAAAAAGAAAGGTTACAAAGTTTATATGATGGCTATAAGTGCTGCGGTTCTAACACTGTCTATTGTGTCTATGTCGGAGTTTTCTGATCAAATTTTTGCTCAAAATGGTGGGGTATTTGAATATGTAAAGAAAAAGGCGTTTTCTGATTATGAAAATGAAGAAGAAATAAAATCGAACGTAAACTATCCAGATAAAGAAAAGATTCATGAAAAGATGCTGGATTCCATTGATCATTTTAAAAATATTTCAGGACAATTTGAGGAATATTCTAGTTCGTCAAGAATCGCTACAACATACAAATATGCGATTGATACGGAGCAACAAAGAGGTATCTCTTCGAAAGAAGATAAGCTAACGAAAAAACGAACAATTATATATAACGAGGGCAAGAAAAAAGAATTTGATGATGAGAAGTATACATATAGAGAGACAAAATGGAGCCCGAAGGAAAGAAACTATGAACTATTAAAATTAAATCCTACGGAAAGATTATTGAGAAAATCAGGTGAAAAGAAACGATATGATGACGAATATGTGGGATTTGCGAAGTATAGTATGCAATCAGAATTTGCTGAGCTATTAATCCGATATAAAGATTGGAATTATAAAGAAACGAAGTATCTTGGACTTGATTGCTACAAAATAGAAGGGACAATAAACATAGAAATGCCTGTAAGTACATCTGAAGATTTAAGAGGGAAATTTGAAATGGTTGTAGAGAAAAATACGGGGATTATGCTAAAGTTCCTTAGTTTCCACGAAGGTATGATTCAATATTCGATTACAACTGAATGGATACAAATAAACAAAGGGTTGAAAGAGAATGTATTTCAAAAGGATAGTACTAATTATGAAAAATTGAAAAATATATTAGATGAATAGAAAACGGAGGGAACGATATGGAGAATACCTCTTCTTCAAGAGAAAAGAAAAATAAAAGAAAATATAAAAAGACAACGATAATAAGTGTCTTGTTAGTAGTATTACTATTTGGCGGAGTTGGATATGGTACTTATGTATATATGAAAACTTCTAATCTCGTACAAAAGTCTAGTTTAAATTTAGCGCGTGGTGAAAAATCACATTTACGTGAGGAAACTGTAAAGCCAATTGCAAACAATGTTTCACTTTTAATTATGGGAGTTGATGAAAATCAAGAACGACAAAAGGAGTATAATGGTGCTTTCCATACAGATGCACTACTGTTAGCTACTTTTAATAAAGATGATAAGACAGTGAAATTAACGAGCATACCACGTGATACATATACATATGTTCCAGTTGAAAAGAAAAAAGATAAAATAACGCATGCATATGGAAGTGGTTTCGTTAAAAATGGTAAAGATGGAGGACCGCAAGCTTCAGTGGAAGCAGTAGAAAAGTTGTTACAAGTGCCTGTTGATTATTTTGTGAAGTTTAATTTTAATTCATTTACTAAAATTGTTGATGGATTAGATGGAATTGAAGTAAATGTCCCAGTTGAATTTACGGAGCAAAATAGTAAAGATGAACCTGACGCAATCCATTTGAAAAAAGGACTACAAAAATTAACAGGGGAAGAAGCACTTGCACTGGCAAGAACGCGTCATATTGATAGTGATGCAATGAGAGGTCAGCGCCAACAACTTGTTATTGAAGCGATGTTAAGTAAATTAAAAAGTGTAGGCTCGATTACGAAGCTAGAAAAAATAGTTGAGGCGATTGACGGCGATTTTAAAACAAATTTAGTAATGGATGATATTTTATCTTTTTATAAATACGGTTTAAATGGTTCAGTTGAAAAGATTCAATTAGGCGGAGATGATTTATATTTACCTAACGGTCCAAATGGGCAACGTGTATATTATTATAACCCTAATAAAAAAGATCTACAGAGTTTGAGTAATACGCTTAGAACACATCTAGGATTAAGTGAAAAGCAGATTGAGGAGAATTAAAGCAGGCATAATGTCTGCTTTTTTATTACGTTTAATAGTATGGCATTTAAATTCAAATATTATATACTATTTTCAAATTATTGATAATAGTGTAACGTAATGATGTGGTTTAAGTTAAATAGCAGGGGGGCTATTACATAAAATACATCATTAGCAATTATTGAAATCGTATGGGAGAAATGAACGAAACAGGGGAGTATTAAAAATGAGAATTGTAAAGAATTTAACATTCCAAGTTATTGTGGCAATTATTTGTGGTATTGCAGTAGGGGCAATTTGGCCTAGTGTTGGACAAGAGATGAAGCCAATTGGTGAAACATTCATCAATATGATTAAAATGGTTATTGCACCGATAATCTTTTTAACGATTGTGCTTGGTATTGCAAGTATGGGAAGTATGAAAAAGGTAGGTCGTGTTGGTGGGAAGGCACTATTATATTTTGAAATCGTTACAACAGCGGCTTTACTTATTGGTATCATCGTAGCGAATGTTGTACGTCCCGGAGATGGATTAGATCCTTCGAAACTAAAGGGAGGAGATGTTTCACAATATGTACAAAGCGGGCAAGAAATGCAGTGGATGGATTTCTTTTTACATATTGTGCCGTCTAACATGTTTGAAGCATTTGCAAAAGGTGATATTTTACAAGTTCTGTTCTTCTCCATTTTATTCGGTGCAGGGTTAACGATGCTCGGGAAAAATGGACAACCTGTTATCGACTTTTTTGAAAGATTATCGAAAGTATTTTTTAATATTTTATCTATTGTTATGAAGTTAGCGCCAGTTGGAGCATTCGGTGGAATGTCGTTTACAATTGGTAAATATGGTTTAAGTACGTTAATACCACTTGGTAAACTAATGATTTGTGTATATACGACAATGGCATTATTTGTTTTTATTGTTTTAAATTTTATTTGTAAACTGTACAAATTTAGTTTGTGGAAATATTTAGCACATATTAAAGAAGAATTATTTATTGTTCTAGGGACATCATCATCAGAATCAGTACTGCCGCGAATGATGACAAAGATGGAAGACTTCGGGTGTTCTAAGCCAGTAGTAGGTTTAGTCATTCCGACAGGTTACTCTTTTAATTTAGATGGAACGACGATTTATTTATCGATGGCAACTATATTTTTAGCTCAAGTTTTTCACGTCGATCTTTCACTAGGTCAACAATTAACTATAATAGCTATTTTATTAGTTACATCTAAAGGGGCAGCAGCAGTAACAGGTGGAGGTTTTATAGTACTAGCATCTACTTTATCTGCAATGAATGTTATCCCGTTAGAAGGGTTAGCGCTATTACTTGGTGTAGATCGTTTCATGTCAGAAGCACGTGCTATCGTCAATTTAATTGGTAACGGTATTGCGACTGTAGTTGTTGCAAAAAGTGAAAATGAATTTGATGAAGAGAAGTATACGAGAGTAATAGAGGAAATGAAAAAAAAGAAAATGGCCGGATAAAAAAGAGGTTTGTTACGATATACATTATTTATTAACAATAATTTACAAGTGTTTTATAGCGAAGGGATATAAAGACTATTAAATCAATACATAGAATTCAATGAGGTATAGTGTTTTAAAAGATTATGGAATTTTTATGAATATTACTGTAAAAAAATAATTTTTTAAAAATTTTCAATAATAACACTTTACAAAACTCGAAAAATTAGTAGAATAATAGTTAATAAGAATCTTCTGATAAATATATAAAGAAAAACAGAATTATCAGAAAATTCTTAAACGAGAGCGTTTAGAATTAGGGAGGGTACAGAAAGTGAAAAAGAAAAAAATGAAAAAACTAACAGCAGTTGTAGCACCAGTTTTAGCAATGAGTATGGCATTAACAGCATGTTCTACATCAGGTGGAGATAAGAAGACAAGCACAAATTCTAGCTCTGGCGGAGATAGCAAATCAGAAGAAAAATTAGCAGCGAAACAAGTGTTCAATAAAACAGAAAATCAGGAAATTCCAACAATGGATACATCGAAGAGTACAGATACTTTGGGCTCTCAAATTTTAGGGAACACAATGGAAGGCTTATACCGTTTAGATAAAGAGAATAAACCAATCCCAGCTGCGGCAGAATCAAGCACGAAGAGTGAGGATGGTAAAAAATATACATTTAAATTACGTAAAGATGCAAAATGGTCAAATGGTGATCCTGTAACAGCGAAAGATTTCGTATTTGCATGGCAACGTTTATTAGATCCAAAAACAGCTGCTGAGTATGCATTCATTGCATTCCCAATTAAAAATGCAGAAGCGGTTAATAAAGGTGAAAAACCTGTAACAGAACTAGGAGTTAAAGCAGTAGATGACCTTACTTTAGAAGTTGAATTAGAACAAGCAGTACCATACTTCTTAAACTTAGTAGCATTCCCATCGTACTATCCATTAAATGAGAAATTCGTAAAAGAAAAAGGGGATAAATACGGTTTAGAATCTGATACAACTGTATATAATGGACCGTTCGTTCTTACTGATTGGAAGCATGAGCAAGGTTGGAAACTGAAGAAGAATGATCAATATTGGGATAAAAAGACTGTAAAATTAGATGAAATTAACTATAGTGTTGTAAAAGAGCCAGCAACTAATGTGAATTTATATGATAGTGGTCAAATTGATTTCTCCTTATTAACAGGTGAATTTGTTGACAAATTTAGAAATAATAAAGAGGAATATGGGGTGTATAACGAACCAAGTACGTTCTTTATACGTTTAAACCAAAAACGTGGTGGACAAGATACACCATTAAAGAGTAAAAAATTACGTGAAGCAATTGCGCTATCAATTGATAAAAAGAATTTAACAAATGTTATTTTAAATGATGGGTCAAAACCTGCAGATTATTTAGTGCCGAAAGGCTTAGCAGCTGGACCTGATGGGAAAGACTTCCAAGAAACGTTTAAAAACGGTATTAAACCAGATGCGAAAAAAGCAGCTGCTGCATGGGAAGAAGCGAAAAAAGAACTTGGAAAAGATCAAGTTACAATTGAGTTTTTAAACTATGATACTGGTAATGCGAAAAAAGTTGGAGAATATGTAAAAGATCAAATTGAGAAAAACTTAAAAGGTGTAACAGTAAATATTAAACTGCAGCCGTTTAAACAAAAACTTAAATTAGAATCAGATCAAGATTATGATATTTCATATGGTGGATGGAGCCCAGATTATGCGGATCCAATGACATATTTAGATATGTTTGAAAGTAAGCACTCTCATAACCAAATGAGTTTCTCTGATCAGAAATATGATGAAATAATTAAAAAAGCTGGCGGGGAATTAATGAGTGATGCGAAGAAACGCTGGGAGGAACTAGGAAAAGCAGAGAAACTACTTCTTCAAGAAGATGTAGCTCTTGTACCTTTATATCAAAGTGCTAGATCTTATGTTATGAAACCGCATGTAAAAGGTGTTGTTAAGCATAATATTAGCCCAGAATACAGCTATAAGTGGGCATATGTTACTGAAAAATAATAGAGTTGAAAAAGTACTTCAAAGCAGTCTACATGCCTTGAAGTACTTTTTTTATTGTACAATTGAACGCGAAAATGAAAGAGTAGAGAAGAAATGAAATGTAGTAGATGGAGGATACGTGTAGTATGGTCATAGAAAATAGAATGTTACTATCTTTAAGTAAAATAAATTTTCTAAATATTTTAAAAATAACTTTACAAAAACGGAAAAGTTAGTAGAATATTAATTAATAAGAATTTTCTGATAACTAGTTATTAGAAAATCTCTCAAAATTAGTTTCGTACATATAATTGGGGAGGATACAAAAATGAAGAAAAAGATGAAAAAGTTTACGGCGGTTGTAGCGCCAGTTTTAGCGATGAGTATGGCGTTGACAGCGTGTTCTGGATCAGGTGGGGAGAAGAAAACAACTACGACGTCTAATGGTGGTGGGGAAGAGAACAAATCCGAAATTAAATACGCAGCAAAACAAGTATTAAATCGTACAGAGAATCAAGAAATTCCGACGATGGATACTTCTAAATCTACTGATACGTTAGGGTCACAAATTTTAGGGAACACGATGGAAGGATTATATCGTTTGGATAAAGATAATAAGCCAATCCCAGCTGCTGCAGAATCTAGTACGAAAAGCGAGGATGGCAAAAAATATACATTTAAATTACGGAAAGATGCAAAATGGTCGAATGGTGATCCTGTAACAGCGAAAGATTTCGTATTTGCATGGCAGCGCTTACTCGATAAAAATACAGCGTCAGAATACGCATTTATTGCTTACTATATTAAAAACGCAGAAGCAATTAATAAGGGTGAAAAACCTCTAACAGATTTGGGGGCAAAAGCGGTAGATGATTATACACTAGAAGTAGAATTAGAAAAGCCAGTACCATATTTCTTGAATTTACTAGCATTCCCGTCATACTATCCGTTAAATGAAAAATTCGTAAAAGAAAAAGGCGATAAGTACGGTTTAGAAGCAGATACAACTGTGTATAACGGGCCGTTCGTGATGTCTTCATGGAAACATGAACAAGGATGGCAGCTAAAGAAAAATGATAAGTATTGGGATAAGAAGACTGTGAAATTAGAAGAAATTAACTATAGTGTAGTAAAAGAAGTTGCGACGAAAGTAAACTTATATGATACAGGATCAATTGATTTTACATTACTATCAGGAGAATTTGTAGATAAATATAAATCGAACAAAGATGAGTACGGTGAGTATTCAGAAGCAAGTACATTCTTCTTACGTTTAAATCAAAAGCGTAACGGACAAGATACACCGTTAAAGAGCAAAAAGCTTCGTGAAGCAATCGCATTATCGGTTGATAAAAAAGGGCTGGCAAACGTTATTTTAAATAATGGTTCAAAAGCAACGGATCAATTGGTTCCAAAAGGGCTGGCGACAGGACCAGACGGTAAAGATTTCCAAGATACATTTAAAAATGGTCTGAAATATGATCCGAAAAAAGGTGCAGCAGCATGGGAAGCAGCGAAAAAAGAACTTGGAAAAGATCAAGTTACAATTGAATTACTAAGTTATGATGATGGAACTGCGAAAAAGATTGCTGATTATGTAAAAGATCAAATTGAGAAAAATTTAAAAGGTGTAACGATTAATACAAAAATTCAGCCGTTCAAACAAAAACTAAAATTAGAGACTGCACAAGATTATGAAATTTCTTATGCAGGTTGGAGTCCAGACTATGCGGATCCAATGACATTTATTGATATGTTTGAATCGAAGAGCCCATATAACCAAATGAGTTATTCAAATGCAAAATACGACGAAATGGTACAAAAATCAGGGAATGAATTAATGAGTGATGCGAAGAAACGTTGGGAGACGTTAGGGAAAGCAGAAAAATTATTCCTTGAAGAAGATGCAGGGTTAGTTCCTTTATATCAAACAGGAAGAGCGTATGTAATGAAACCGAATGTAAAAGGAATTGTGAAACATAACATTAGTCCAGAATATAGCTTTAAGTGGGCTTATGTAACGGAAGGGAAATAGGAAAAAAGAGCGTTAAAAAAATATATTATTTATTTTTTTAACGCTCTTTTACTATTCAATTAAATTTAAATAAATAGAGAAGAATAAGAAAAGTGGTACTTACATATAGTAGATGGGGGAGAATTCGTATAGTAGTAATAGATTGTTATTGATTTAAATAAATTAATTATTATGAATATTCTTTAAAAATACTTTACAAATCGCGAAAAATTAGTAGAATGATAATTAGTAATAATTTTCTGATAATTTAAATTTGAAATCTCTCAAAGTTAGTTTCGTACATATAAATTGGGGAGGGTACAAGAATGAAGAAAAAGATGAAAAAGTTTACGGCGGTTGTAGTGCCAGTTTTAGCGATGAGTATGGCGTTAACAGCGTGTTCTGGATCTTCTGGTGGGGAGAAGAAAACGACAACGACATCTAATAATGGTGGAGAAGAGAAGAAATCTGATATTAAATATGCGGCAAAGCAAGTGTTAAATCGTACAGAAACGAATGAAATTCCGACGATGGACACTTCAAAAAGTACGGATACACTTGGGGCACAAATTTTAGGGAATACAATGGAAGGTTTATATCGCCTTGATAAAGATAATAAGCCAATCCCTGCTGTGGCAGAATCTAGCACGAAAAGCGAGGATGGTAAAAAATATACATTTAAATTACGGAAAGATGCAAAATGGTCGAACGGTGATCCTGTAACAGCGAAAGATTTCGTATTTGCATGGCAACGTCTAGTAGATCCAAAAACAGCTGCTGAGTATGCATTTATTGCTTACTATCTTAAAAATGCAGAAACAATTAATCAAGGAAAAGCAGAAGTAGCTACATTAGGTGTAAAAGCGGTAGATGATCATACGCTTGAAGTTGAACTAGAAAGACCAGTACCATATTTCTTGAATTTAATGGCATTTGCGTCATACTATCCATTAAATGAAAAATTCGTAAAAGAAAAAGGAAATAAATTCGGTTTAGAGTCTGATACAACAGTATATAACGGACCTTTTGTTCTTACTGATTGGAAGCATGAGCAAGGTTGGAAATTGAAGAAGAATGAGCAGTATTGGGATAAAAAGACTGTAAAACTAGATGAAATTAACTATAGTGTAGTAAAAGAACCAGCTACTAGAGTGAATTTATATGATACAGGTGCAATTGATTTCGCAATTTTATCAGGAGAATTTGTTGATAAGTATAGAAATAATAAAGAGGAATTTGGAGCATATTCAGAAACAAGTACGTTTTACTTGCGTCTAAATCAAAAGCGTGGTGGGCAAGATACACCGTTAAAGAGCAAAAAGCTACGTGAAGCAATCGCATTATCCATTGATAAGAAAGCTTTAACGAATGTTATTTTAAATGATGGTTCAAAACCAGTGGATTATTTAGTACCAAAAGGTTTAGCGAGTGGACCAGACGGTAAAGATTTCGCAGAAACGTTCAAGAATGGTTTAAAACAAGATTCTAAAAAGGCAGCAGCAGCATGGGAAGAAGCGAAAAAAGAGCTTGGAAAAGATCAAGTAACAATTGAATTGTTAAATTATGATACTGGTAATGCGAAAAAAGTTGGGGAGTATGTAAAAGATCAAGTTGAAAAGAATTTAAAAGGCGTGACAGTAAATATTAAATTGCAACCATTTAAGCAAAAACTAAAATTAGAATCAGACCAAGATTATGATTTTTCATATGGTGGCTGGAATCCAGATTATGCGGATCCAATGACGTACCTTGATATGTTTGAAACGAAAAATTCTCAAAACCAGATGAGCTACTCAAATTCAAAATATGATGATATTATTACTAAAGGTAAGACAGAATGGATGGCTGATGCAAAAAAACGTTGGACAGAGCTAGGGAAGGCAGAGAAATTGTTACTTGAGGAAGATGTAGCACTTGTACCTTTATATCAAAGTGCTAAATCATATGTTATGAAATCGAATGTAAAGGGAATTGTGAAACATAATATTAGTCCGGAATATAGTTTCAAATGGGCGTATGTAGAAGAGAAATAAAAAAGAGAAGAGCATTTTCAAGTTGCGGTATAGCACTTGGAAATGCTTTTTTTATGTGCACGATTTATTGATAGGTGAATATATGTATTATAGAAAATTTAAAGGAGAATTTTATGAAACGAAATACTTACATCGATTTCCTAGCTTATTACGGAATAGGAAGTGCTCATCCTGGTGGTTTTACGTTAACGAAACAATTGTTAGCACAATTGCCTTTTAGATATGGAGCAAATGTCCTTGAGATAGGCTGTGGTACGGGGAAAACAGCGGCATATATGAAGAAAGAATATGGTTATAAAGTAACGGCGGTTGAAAAGAATGAGATTATGATTCAAAAGGCGAAAGATAGATGGTCGTTTGAAGGAATAGACATTCAATTAATTGAAGGAAATGTAGAGCAATTACCTTGTTTGCATGACTCATTTGAGTTCGTACTCGGAGAATCGATACTCGCTTTTACAGAGAAAGAAAGGGTTATCCCGGAGTGCTATCGTGTACTACAGAAAGACGGTAAACTTGTTGTCATTGAAATGATTATTGATAGGCACATTGAGAAGAGTGAGGAAGGAAAAATTGCCCGACTATACGGGATGAAAGAACTATTAACTGAGAGTGAATGGGTACAATTATTTCAGAAAGCAAATTTTAAAAGAATTACAATTGCTGGCGGTGGTACAATTGCAGAAACAATCTCGGGCTATATAGAAGAGCCAGAATGGAATGTATCCTCGCATATTCCAAATGAATTATATGAGGCATGGGTACAGCATGAAAATGTACGACTTATGTACCAACATATTTTAGGACATCGTATTTTTATATGTGAAAAATAAAGAAAGAGAGTTGACTAAAGCTAGTCAACTCTTTACTATGTTAAATGAAAAATAATGCAGCTAATGTAATTCCGAAGATGAAACCAAATCCGAGTTCAACGCCCCAGCCGCCGCCACCCCAGCCACCACAACTACCGCAACCACGACCGCCACATCCACAGCCGCTGAATCCACCACCACAACCAAATCCGCAACTATCACATCTGCTAAGGCCCCCACAAAGGTCACAGCCACCGTTTGCATATGCGTCATAGTATCCAAATCCTGTATCAAAAGATGAGCGCTGTTGCACTGGTTCAATCCATACAGAGCTGTTTGTCACATCAATTATTTTGCCTAAATGAATGCGACCATCACGATCTTCAATTCGAACGACTTTACCGAAATAACGTTGGCACGTATCGTAACATTTTTGTCTATGCATGTTCTTTCCTCCTTCCCCATTACAGTAATACGATATGTAATGGGGACAAGTGCGGCTTGTACGAATGCCCTATCTATCATAATTGTTATAGGAAAGGGGAAATATAGGAAGAGGATATATAAGGAGGCAAAAGGCATGAAATCTACAGATCAGTTTCAGACATACGAAGTACCGTGGGAAGAATTTATTGAAGCATTGCGAGAGGAAATGAAGAAGCAAGTAGGGGCAGATATAATTGATACAGTAGTTTGCAATTTAGAAGATGGCTTTGAAGTGTATACATATGTGCAGGGGGATTTGGAGTTTGAATACAAGGAAGCACTTGAAAGAAAATACGGAAGCGATGCAAAAACTCCTAATGTGCTAACGATTATGTTATTAGCTAGTATTTATAGTACAAGTGAAGAGAATTTACGCTTGCATGCGGATAATAAAGAAAATCCGGTTGTTGAAGTGTATGTGAAGCAATAAAACACGCTGTGAAGGCGTGTTTTTTATTTGTCCCGTATTAACGGGCAGTAAGGCCCCCACTGATTCAAGTTTCACTTTGTATGATAAAATGTTAGAAAATTAAGAAATATGGTGATGGTTTGAAAATTAAACATCTTAATTTAACAGTTTCAGATGTAGCAGCTACTAGAGAGTTTTTAGAAAAATATTTCGGTTTAACTTGTAGCGGAGCAAGGGGAAATGGCTTTGCGGTTATGCGTGATAATGATGAGTTTATCCTTTTCGGCAAGAAGACTCCATCTGATTTGTGTTACGGGTGAAACCCAACAATTCAGGTGGAGATGAATTGCCGTCAGTCAATAAGGCTGAACTCTTTTGTTTCGTTCATAACAATTTTTTAGGGCGAATGTTTGTTTTTTTGTCTTACGATACAATCTGTCCTTAGATAAGGAGGGAATAGATTGTAAGACAACGAAATTGGATAATGATCATCATTCGGCTACTTGAACCAAAAGGAATTACGATGAAGACCATGTTCACATTTCTTTCCAAATATTGATTTATCAAAAGTAATGAACTTTCTAAGAAAGGTGGTGAAAACAATGGCTAGAAAGAAAGCAGTGAAAGTATTACGTAAACAAAAGAAAAGAGAAACCATGCAACGATTCACTCAAAAACAAAATATCGGACGAGCGTGCCTCACAGCTAAAGAATTTCGTTTACTTCAGCGCATGTCGCATAGTTCAAAAGCATTGCGAAATGTTGGATTGTATACCATTAAACAAAGTTACCTGAATAATAATAAGATTGCTACTGTAAAAGAAGTGGACACTGCTATGCAAGCCGATTTGAATTACTGGGGCATGCAATCAAACTCTGTTCAAGCGATTCGTAGAGCCTTATTTACAGAAGTGAAGAGCTTTTTTAAGGCATTGGAACAGTGGAAGAAAAAACCTGAAGCATTCACAGGTCGTCCTAAGTTTCCAAATTATTCTCGTTCTACTGATAAACGAATTATTGAAATCTATCAAGTTCCAAAAGTGGATGAGAACGGGTATTGGATCATTCCGATGAGTGTGGCATTCAGAAAAAAATTCGGTTCCATTAAAATACGTATGCCTAAGAACTTAAGAAATAAAAAAATCTCCTATATTGAGATTGTACCGAAGCAAAAAGGTCGGTTCTTTGAGGTGCATTATACATATGAAATGCACGTTTCTCAAATGAAGAAACAATCCACGACCACTAGTAACGCTTTGAGTTGCGATTTAGGCGTAGACAGATTAGTAAGTTGCGCAACGAATACAGGTGATACATTCTTAATTGATGGAAAAAAATTAAAATCTATAAACCAATATTTTAACAAAATGATATGTAACCTCCAACAGAAAAATATTGACAATGGAATTTCAAAACGTATTGTAACGAATCAAATGGCTGCACTTTGGCATAAACGAGAACGACAAATAAATGGTTACATTTCACAAACTATAGGCCTGTTGTTCAAAAAAGTGAAAGCATTAGGCATAGGTACGGTTGTCGTAGGCTATAACGTTGGTTGGAAACAAAAATCTGATATGGGAAAAAAGAATAATCAAAAATTTGTTCAAATCCCATTTCATAAACTGATTGCAGCAATTGAGAATAAATGTATAAAAGAAGGTATACGATTTTTCAAACAAGAAGAAAGTTATACTTCAAAAGCTAGTTTTCTAGATAAAGATCCGGTTCCAGTTTGGTCTAAGGATGAGAGGACGCATTATCACTTTAGTGGCAAACGAATCACTCGTGGTCTGTACCAAAGTAAGGCAGGAACATGTATCCATGCTGATATTAATGGTGCATTGAATACATTGGAAAAATCAAGAGTTGTAGAATTGGATGACAATCTCAAAGTGAAAACGCCGATTCTATTAGAAGTGCAAAAACGTAAGGCTGTTGCTTCGCGCATAGCTTAGTGGGTGCGTCAACCATCCATGTGTACTCGACTTGTCGGGGCTTGTAGCAAACGCCGGGTTCATCTGAGTGGTGGCTTCTTCCACAAGGGAGAACTGCTCTTTTTCGAAAGGGTGGTGCAAGTGGGAAAACAATCGTTCGTTGCCAGTACCAACCAAAAATATACTTGGGGTGTTACCGGAAGGTGGCATGAATGCTAGAGCGTCAAACTGTCTAGCGATAGACGAAAAGACCTAGCGTTCGAACTCAAGCCCCCACTGAAACGCTTCATCTCAGTGGGGGTAGTTGACGTTGAAGCACCTGGCGGATTTACAATTGAAGTGATGTGTTAATTTAAAATCAAACTTTTTGATGCTTGTTTTCAATATGAAAAGTAGGAAAAGTCTGTTTTAAGTGTAGAGCTTAAACAGGCTTTTTTACTTATAGTATCGGATAGAAAACGCTAGAAGGAATCATATTCAATATATATATCTGTTTACATAATAAAGTTATGCTGCGCTAGTTGTCCTAAAATACAAGTCATATATCTTGTATCCTCTCATAAATTTAAACATAGGAATTTGTCTACAAAGGTGGCGAAGCCTCATCATGAAAATTCGAATTTGTGCCACATTCATGTTGTTTCTATTTATATGGTTACATCCTTTTTGGACTTTTGCAAAAGGAGAGGAGGCAAAGGAAAGGGTCGTTTCACTTGTATATGATGATTCGGGCAGCATGAGAAATAACGATCGCTGGAAATATGCCAATTATGCTTTGCAAAGTTTAGTTGCGCTATTAGATGAAAAAGATAAATTCTCTTATGTTCCAATGAGCAAGCCGAATGATCCATTAAACATTTCGTTAACGAAGGATAAGAGACAAACAGAAATTGAGGGAATTGGAGCATGGAAAACGTATTTAAATACTCCGTTTAGCGCAGTAGAGACGGCGATGCAATCTATAAAAAAGGAAGCAGATATAGATGGAAAACGTGAATTTTGGCTTATTGTCTTAACTGACGGGGCATTTAATGATTTAGAGAAAGATAAGGTTGGCGGAAAAGAACAAATTACACAGAAGCTAGCACAGTTTAAGAAAGAAATGGATGCAAAAAAGATATCGTTACATCCAATTTTAATTACAATGGAAGAGGATTTAGGGCAGCAAGAAAAGGCACAACTAAATACGTTTAAAGAAATATGGAAGAAAGAGATAAATGGCGTTACGATGCCATCTAGTGGAGAGGATGGTATTGTAAAAAGCGTCAATCAAGTGGCAGCATTAGTTGCAAATCGTGATCCGTTCTCCTCGGTTGAATCGATTGTAAAAACGAAAGTAGTAGGAAAGAAAGTAGAGATTACAACACCATTCCCGTTAAAGCGTATGACGCTTGTACGGCAATCGCCTTCTTTGTCTAATTATCAGGTCACACAAATTTCTAAACCATTACAATTACAATCTTCTTATTCCATACATGCACCAGGAGAAGCGAAATTATTCGGAAATATAGTTCATATAAGTACGGAAAATCACGAAGTTATTAAACCAGGAACGTATACGATAGAAGTGGATCGAGATATTGAGAAAGAAGGATTACAAGTACTAGTTGAACCGGCGCTTAACTATACTGTTTCTACTTATGACAAAGACGATAGTAGTCAAAAAAATGTGGAGAAAATGTACGAAGGTGTTACTGCTGTTATTGAAGCGAAGCCTACGGAATTACCAATTCAGTCTTCATATTTTCAGTCAGAAGTAGAAATAGACGGAAAACAGTACCCGATGAAGTGGGACGATAAAAAACATGTATTTTACTACGAAACGAAGATCGATAAAGGGTTAGTGCGCGGGAAAGTTCATATGAACATAAAGGGGTTTTACAGACAGACGAAGGAATTTAAAATTGAAGTAACTGAAAAACCAAAATTATCATTGCAAACTATTACGAAAGATTATGAGGAAAAAGTAACGAATTTAGAGAATAGTAAACCGTTTATTATACAACCACAGTTAGATGGTAAGCCGATGACAGAAGAAGCTGTAAAGAAACTATTAAAATCTACTGGTGTCACATCTAAACAATCAATCAACTATGAAATAAAACAACAGGATAATCAAATTTATATTTATCCTCGCCCTCATTACTCCGACACATTCAATTTTACAGATACCGGCACCGTAGAAGCTACCATCGTAGTGCAAGATTCAAAATTACAAGAAGTAAAGAAAAATATATCACTTCATATTCAAAATGCACCGTTCTATGAAAAATATGCGCTTATTTTTAAGTTTGTTATTCCTATCACTTTATTATTGTTAGTAGTAGGAATAATCGTTTTAGGATGGATTGTTCGTCCAAGATTTCACCGAAAAGCACTATTGTATTACGAATGGGATCAAGAGGTAGCGAAAGATTGGTTATATCAATCTGAGCCAGAATTACTTAAAAATAAATGGTGGAAACACTATTTTGGCATTCCATTCCGAGCAGAAAGAAAGACTGTGCAATCCGTTACGTTTATAGCAAAGAAAGGATCGAAATCAATATTTGTAGCGAAAGAGTCACAAGTAGTAGGAATGATTATTGATGGGATGTTTATAACAGAAGATGAGGTTGGAATGGAACATAAGACGCTATATCCAAATGAACTTTTAGTAATTGATAGAGGGTATGGTAAAGAAATTTACAAATATGAGTGTGAATAGTAGATAGGGAAAAGGAGGGAGTCTTATCTTTCTCCCCTCTTTTCAAACAAGCAAGAATAGGAAGGTGGTTCACATGACGTTACAAGTTCCAACGATATTAATTGGTTTAGGTGGAATCGGTAGTACTGTGACACATCAAATATATGAAAGGCTACCTGAGGAGCGCCGAAAAAAGGTAGCAATGCACGTATTTGATACAGATGTGAATACATTGAGTAAATTTGATCATATTCGAAAGTTTAAGACGCAAACGAGTTCTAGTAAAACGCCAAGAGAGTATATTGCAGGAGATCCAACGATTCCAGAGTGGTTTCCGATGGACCCGACTATACTTGATAAACCACTGACAGAAGGGGCAGGACAGTTACGCGTCATTTCCCGTTTAGCGTTACTTGCTGCGATGAAAGAAGATAAATTGACATCCTTTTGGCAAGAAATCGAGAAGATTTTTCCGGTTACAAGCGATCAAACGGAGTATGGAGTGCGTGTCATTATCGTAACATCACTAGCGGGCGGAACAGGTTCAGGGATGTTTCTACAAATTGCATTATATTTACGTGAAATGCTTCGGAAAAAACTGCAGCATCACAACATTTTAATACGTGGTGCGTTTTTAATGCCGGATGTTTTAGTTAAGACGAGAACGGTTAGTGCGAAAGAGTTTGAAACGGTGCAAGCAAACGGCTATGCCTCGTTAAAAGAATTACATGCCATTACACTCGGTTCCACTGGAGAATTATCAAAACGTGGCGGTGTGACGATTGAATTAGAATATCGACCTGATCAAGTAGATGAAGACGGAAGAACGAATCATACGATTAAACAACATCATTTACCATACAATTATTGTTTCCTATACGATTACGAAAATCTACATGGACACCATCTGCACAATTTATCAGATTATATGGAGCAAATGGCAAATACGATTTATTTACAGTTATTTAGTCCGATGTCTGCAAATCATTTTGCACAGGAAGATAATCAAATTCAGCAATTAGCAGAATCAAGTGGGAAAGGACGATATTGCGGGGCAGGAACGGCAAAGATTATTTATCCGTATGAGCACGTGTTAAAATATTGTGCTTTAAAATGGGCTGTGCAAGGTTTAGATGAGTCTTGGCTGCATTTAGATCAACTGTTTCAAGAGAAGAAGCAAAGATATGACCAAGACGTCAAACGCGGGATGCAACGTGAAAAGCCAGAGCGTGGGAAAAGTTATTTAGAAGACTTAGAACATCTTGCTACCCGTCCAGAACAGGCTCATATTTTTTATAGACAAATGTACAATGAAACGCGTGAAGGAGCAGAGGGCGGTAAGGTCGGTGTTGCGAAATCTAAACTGTTTTTAGAGGCTGTAGAAAGTTATGTACAGCGTACGGTGCAAAAAGATGAGGAATTAAACCGACTGCAGCACGAGTGTAAAATTTCGGCTGCTAAACTGAAAATGATGGAGCAAATGAAAGGTGAAGTAGCAAGGGTAGATCATGCGGTTCGTTTATATGCGTATGCGATTCCGAGCCGCGTACATGAGCATGTAACGACACTATTGTATGACATGATTGAATCAGACCGTTTTGCACCAAGTGGTTCTGAAGGGCAGTCCTATCAATTAAATACATGGTTTTTAAAGAAAACGGATCCTGTTCATCCAGTATCAGCTCGTTTTATGTTGTATGAAATTCGAAAGCAGTTAGTCGAGAAAATGAATCGACTACATGAAAATAATGAACAAAAGCGTAATTTAATTCAAAACTACGATAAGAAATTTAATGTGAGTAATATTGATGGAACGGTAACAGCTGTTCGCCGAGTAGAAATCGCGCAGCAACAAGGCTGGTTTGGAAAAATGATTAATAATCAGCAGCGTTTGTTTAAAAAAGAATTTGAAGATATTGTAACGCAGTATGTACACAAATTAAATGAGTATCGCAAAGAAATGCTATTAGAACTCGTTTATCAATCGCTTTATCAAGCAGTTAATAAAATGATTCAATATTGGGAAAGGTTTTTTGATAATTTACACGAAACGCGTGAAAATTTATTGTTTGAAATTCAAAAACGAAGCAAGGAATTTGAAGGGAAAACAAACCCAACGAATGTATACGTATTAGCTGAAGAGAAGTTGCAAGAAAAGATATGGCAAGATATGCAGCAACATTTAAATTTGGGAGTATTACCGAAAGATATATCTGCGGAAATTTATATGAGTTTATACGGGGAATATTGCCGGGATGCAAAAACAGAAGAGATTCAATCGAAAAAAGTAGAAGATTTTTATCGTGAGCACATACTAAGTTATTGCTACGATGAATTACAAATACGCTATCGTGATAAATTAGAGCTGAATATCGTTGAGGCGTTACGAAAAGAGGCAGATTATAAGAAGCGTGATCGTGATGAATACGTCCGTGAAAAAATTGAAGACTTGTTCCATTTAGCAAGTCCATTCGTTCCGAAAGTTTCCCATCATAGGGAATTACAATATTGGGGTATACATCCATCTTTAAAGAAAGAATTGCAAGAGGAATTAATTCAAGAAATGTTTAAAGAAAAAGATACAGTACATGAAGCTTTTTCGCCATTTGAAGTCATTTGTTATCGTGCGCATTACGGTTTATCACTACAAGACTTTCCTAAGCTGTCGTCTGGACATATTGCAAATGGATTTATGAATGATAAAGGTGATTATTTTCAGTCTTACTATCGCCGTGTGAACAAGTTGAATAGTAAAAAATCTAGTTTAACGCCGCATTTAGATAAATATTGGCACTTGCCAGCTTTCATGCCAGACTTAAATGCAACGCAAACGAAGTTGGATTACGATAAATGTAATCGCGCTCTTCTATACGCGTATATGTATCGTTGGATTAGTTTAGTTGCTGTTGATGGCCAGTTCGTGTATCAATATAACGGTGTTGGACGTAGCTTCTTAATTCAGTCGATGGGAAAAAATATTTCAAGTGAAAGTTACAAATTACACAGAGCATTGCTTCATAATCCGTTTATTTATGAAAACATCTTGTCCAGATTTGAAGAAGAACAAGAAAAAGCTATGATACAGGGCGGACATTTATATACACATCCGTTCGTATTAGGTGCTCAAGATATTAGATGGCTTCGTAAAGAGCATGTCCATAATATTTTAGATATGATTTTAATGTATGACCGTGAAGCAAAATATGATCCAACGTTAGAAGAAACTTCTGATGAATTATTAAGATTATTCCTTGACGAAATTGAGTTATATTTCCAAAACTATTACGGTACAGGTGCCGATATGGTTGCAAAGAAAGAGAAAGAAATGTTTATTAAACAATTGTGGGATCGTTCGTACGCGAAAGGTTATGTAGATCCAAATAGTGCTCCTTATAAAAAGTGGCAAAATTTATTAAGCGTTCATGATGAAGAAGAAACGCCAAAAACGAATGTATAATGAATGAAAAGGGAATCCTTAAAAGTGGCAATACAACTTTAGAAAAGAGGGATTCCGATGCCGTTTTTAGGAAGTGTATATCAAATATTTGGATTGTATCCAGAAATTTATTATGGAATGATTTCAGCCGAACTTGCGGAGCAGCAAAGATTGGAACAGGCGGAAAACGAAGAACCAGAAACAGAAGCGTAACTGTATAGGAAGCTTCAAAATAAAAATGATAACACGCTACTTACTCTTTGCACGTATAAGAGCAAGTAGCGTGTTTTTTTTATTTAATAATCCCGTTCTCTAAAATTTTAATAGTAGGTGCTACTTTCACATTAGACTTTGAAAAGGCACTCGGCCAATCGTCTTCAACCGTTTTCCATTCTTTATATTGAAATGCTCTCGCATAATCACCAAACCCGAATGGATCAAGTTGCTGTTTTTGAATTTTGTGGATTAAATCGTTTAAATCTTTGTTTAGTTGTTTTGTAATAAGTGAAGTTAATTTCTTTCTACCTTTGTCTATATCCATGTTGAATGTAAGTTCAGATACGGAAACTTTAAAATTCATTGCAATATTAAATTTGAAGTGGTTATCGTTATAGCCTGTGTGAATGTCACGATTCATGCTAAGAACATTTATTGTTGCGAAGTCGTCGCCGTCTGTATCTTTTAGATGACTATTACTTTCAACTGAATTAGAAGGGATTTTCAGTGTAAGTGAAACGGGTATATTCGCTTTATTTTGTAATAGAAGAAGGGCACTTTCATATCGATTTAAAGACATTTTATAGATTCCGCGAGAAGTTAATAATGCAGAGCCGGTAACGAGAATATCTTTTTTACCTTTTTTTATTTGTGAGATAGCAGGTGTTATACCTTTATTAAAAGTTTGCCTATGGAATTCATGGAATGTCGTAAACGCGGTTCGATTGTATAGTTTGTTCGTATTAATTAAATCTGTTAAATATTCAGGAAGTGCAGGCTTATCTTTAAAATTATTATATATAACTGAAGAGATTGAACCGTCTACTGCAACCATGCGCATATTTCCAGTATTTTTAGGGTCGCGATACCAAACATCAAGGTAAGGCATAGCTCCTTCTTGTTTTAAAAATTTCGTACTAAATAAAATGAGTTGTAACTTTTCTGTAGATACTAAACCGCTACTTGAACTATTAAATGTTGCTTTTGCTTCTCGAGGGGTATGTACTGTCGCTTCATGAGTTTCGTATTTTTTCTCCACATCTTCATTAAAAATAGGGTTTACGTGGTATACAATTAATTTTCCTTTTGCTTTTGCATCAAACCCGTAAATTAATGAAATGGATTGTTTTTCTAAGTCAAGCCGATCTCCTCCACATCCTGTTAAAAAGGTTATGAGAAAGCAAAATATAGTGAAAATAAAGCGTCTCATTTAAATTTTTCTCCTTTTCCAATGCTGATAAAGTGTCATGTATAAGAGAAATACGACTGGGAATAGAAAAACGATAAAATAACTTGCAGTTCCCCAAAATTCCCGCAATGCACTTATTTGATACGAGGATGGGATATAAAAAAATAAAACGAAAACACACCCGAATAATAAAAACCAAACAGGTAATGAACTCCCTTTTTTGTTAAGTAACTGATTGATTCCATCTGAGGCAGTAAAAATATAAGGAATGCAAGAATCAAAAATAATGAAGAGATAAAATGACAAAAAGATAATTTCAAACCGTTCCAGAAATGAAAAGTGAAATGGTGTAACAAGAGAAAGAGTGGGCCATAAAAACTTAGTTATACCATCTGGGCTAAAATAAACGAAAGAAACGAACGTAACTTGCAGGTAAACGAATAAAGTAATCATATTTGCAATAACGATTCCTTTTTTTGCAGATGATTTATTACTGAGATAAGGATAAAGGACAAATGCAAACTCAAATCCGAGAAAGACAATAATAGTTGATTTTACTGTGTTGAAAACTGGTAGCCATCCCTCTTTAAGGAGAGGAAGAAGATAAACCCAATGCCCGTCTTTAAGTGGGATAAATAATAGCAATGGCATCCAGAGTGTAAATAAGACAGTAAAAACAGCATAGCGGCTAATAATAAGAACACCTTTACATGCGAGCATAACCATTGGGATAGATAATAACATCATGATTAAAAACATTGGAGATCTAGGTAAAATCCAAATGTGAATAACGTATAAGAGGGAAAAAATTAAGGATACAGCTGCAAGAACAGCATATAAAATCCAAAAAATCATTCCTACTCTTCCTAGCCACTTCCCAAGATAACGAGTTAGCACATCAAGTAAAGTATACCCGGGATGTTTTTCCATAATTTTTACAATACATAGACTGACTAAAGTAGTGATAGCGCACCCTATTATAATAGACATCCAGCCATCTGTATTCGCCCCTTGCGCAACTTCACGTGGCAGTGTAAGTACACCGAACCCTACTTGAACACCACTAATCGTTAAAATGTATTGAAATAAACTAATCTCCCTCTTTGCACGCTTTGTCACTTATCTTCCTCCGTTTCTTCTATATCGCGTTGTCGATTCTCTTGTTTTAAGTTAAGGGATAGTGGTCGTTTCTTCATTAGTTTCCATGGTAAACGTACAAGAATGTCTTTTAAATCTGAAGCAAATGACGGAGAAAAAGGACTACCATAAGGAACACCAAGTGATTCCATAGAAAGAATATGGATGATGATAACTGCCATCCCGACCATAATTCCAATGACCCCAAACAAAGAAGCGGTTATCATCATTGGAAAGCGAAGAAGCCGAATTCCTGCTGACATTTCCATGTTAGGGATGATAAAAGAAGCGACTGCAGTAATAGATACGACGATAACCATAACATTACTTACTATTCCTGCTTGGACAGCAGCTTGCCCAATGACAATCCCTCCTACGACTCCAATCGTTTGTCCAACGGGACCAGGAAGCCGAACCGCAGCTTCGCGGAGCATTTCAAGTACTAGTTCCATCAAAAGTGCTTCTAATATGGGGGGGAAAGGAATTTTAGCTCGAGATTCTCCAATTGTTAACAATAATTTAAGTGGAATCACTTCATAATGAAAGGAAATCATAGCAATATAAAGAGCTGGAGCAAATATTGCAATAAATAGTCCGGTAAAACGAAGTAGTCGTATGAAAGATGGAATCATTGGCCGGAAGCTGTAATCATCTATCGTCTGAAAAAAAAGATGAAAAGGTCATAGGTCCAATTAATACGCCGGATGAGCGGTCTACAACAACAGCAATTCGTCCATCCAAAATGTGATGGGCCGTTGTATCAGGGCGTTCGGTTATTGATAATTGCGGAAAGAGAGTATAGGAATTATCTTCAACAAAGCCTTCTAATTCTCCGGTAGTAATAATGGCATCCACTTTGATTGATTCGATACGGCATGCCATTTCTTGTACAACGTCTTCGTTTGCAACATCTGCTAAGTACAGCAAAAAAACCTTTGAAGTAGCTCGTTCACCAACAGTGAATTCCTTCACTTTCAATTCGCGATTTGGAATATATCGACGAATAAGTGCAAGACTGTCGCTCGCTACTTCATTAAATCCTTCGTGGGAGCTTTTTATAGCAGTTTCTGTTGTAGGTTCTTCAATACTTCTTTTTGGCGCCGATTGCGTATCTAGTTCTAATGCTGTAAGTTGTCCATTTATAAATAAAATGCTTTTACCATGTAAAAGGGAATGTTCAATGTCGGACCACTGCTGAACTTTCTTTATATTCCCGACTGTAACTGAGGATTCCCAACAATCAACTTCATTCCACTCTTTAAATAGGAGAGGTCGAAGAATATCAATGTTAATAACGGTTTTGTCTACAAGTCCTTCCATATATATAATTGCAGCTTCTTTTCCGTTTTTTAACGGAAAAGTACGTGTAATTAATTCTGGAATACCGCTAAAAAGTTTGGACAAGTGCTTTAGATTAAGGGAAAGAGAGGAAGATATAGATTTATTTAAAAGGTGATCAGCTTGTTCTTGTGCAGAGAAAGATTTTTCACCACGTATCCATTTATTAAAAGACCCCATTTGTTCGCTTACTCCTTGTTATGTTTTATATGGGTTATTATGGATAGTTCCGTGCTGACATATGCGTAGTTTAAATTTTATATTGTATATTTCCATCTTTAACGCTATAATTATAGTGTTAAAGATGGAATCGTGATATGACCTGTTATGAATCTATCGTTTTATTTATGAATAAATGGATTGGTATTTTAGCAAGATGTGCTAATAAACTACTCCACCATGATAATAACGTGCCGAAATGTGGTGCGTATATTTTCGTGGTGGAGTTTTTTTATTCTCAAAAAGGGGGAAAGACCATGAATAACAACATGGTTCATATTACAATTGACGGAAAAAAGTATACAGCGGAGCCTGGTTCAACGATATTGGGTGTTATTAATGAGAACGGGATTGAACATCCGCAAATTTGTTACGTGCCAGAAGTAGATCCTATTCAAACATGTGACACTTGTATTGTAGAGGTTGACGGAAAGTTAGTGCGCTCTTGTTCGGCAGTAGTGACAGAAGGTATGAACATTGAACGTAATTCTGCTCATGCCAAAGAAGCACAAACAGAGGCAATGGATAGGTTACTAGAAAATCATTTATTATACTGTACAGTATGTGACAACAACAATGGGAACTGTAAACTGCATAATACAGCAGAATTAATGGAGATTGAACATCAAAAATATCCTTATGAACCAAAAGTAGATGCAAGTGAAGTTGATATGACGCATCCGTTTTATCGCTACGATCCTAATCAATGTATTGCATGCGGTCAATGTGTTGAGGTTTGTCAAAACTTACAAGTAAATGAAACGTTATCAATAGACTGGGAAGCGGAACGTCCACGAGTTATTTGGGATGAAGGAGTAAATATTAATGATTCTTCATGCGTGAGCTGTGGTCAATGTGTAACCATTTGTCCTTGTAATGCTTTAATGGAGAAAACGATGCTCGGTGAAGCTGGATTTATGACGGGATTAAAACCAGATATTCTTGAACCGATGGTAGATTTAATTAAAGAAGTTGAGCCTGGATATAGCGGCATTTTTGCGGTATCAGAAGTGGAAGCGGCTATGCGTGATACTCGTACGAAGAAAACGAAAACAGTATGTACATTTTGTGGTGTAGGTTGTTCATTTGAAGTGTGGACGAAAGGGCGTAAAATCCTTAAAGTACAACCTTCTTCTGATGCGCCAGTTAACGCAATTTCTACTTGTGTAAAAGGAAAATTCGGTTGGGATTTCGTAAATTCTAAAGAAAGAATTACGAAACCTTTAATTCGTAAAAATGGAACGTTTGTTGAATCTACATGGGAAGAAGCACTAAATGTAGTTGCAAGTAAATTAGGATCTATTAAAGAAGAATACGGTAAAGATGCTGTCGGCTTTATTTCTTCATCTAAAATTACGAATGAAGACAATTATGTAATTCAGAAATTAGCTCGACAAGTATTTGAAACGAATAATATTGATAACTGCTCACGTTATTGTCAATCGCCAGCGACAGACGGATTATTCCGTACAATTGGTATGGGCGGAGATGCTGGAACGATTAAAGATATCGCAAAATCCGGTCTTGTTATTATTGTAGGTTGTAATCCGACAGAAGGTCATCCTGTTTTAGCTACACGTATTAAACGTGCGCATAAATTACACGGACAAAAATTAATTGTGGCTGATCTTCGTAAAACAGAAATGGCAGAGCGTTCAGACGTTTTTATTAGTCCAAAACAAGGAACAGATCAAGTATGGTTAATGGCTGTTACGAAATATATGATTGACCAAGGCTGGCACTTTCAACGATTTATTGATGAGAATGTAAACTTCTTTGAAGATTTTAAAGAGAGTCTTACAGAATATACACTTGATTATGCAGAAGAAATGACTGGTATTTCAAAAGAAATACTTATTCAAATGGCTGAAATGATTCGTGATGCAGATGGTACATGTATCCTTTGGGGTATGGGAGTAACGCAAAATACAGGTGGATCGGATACTTCCGCTGCGATTTCAAACTTACTGCTTGCAACAGGTAATTATCGTCGTCCAGGTGCTGGTGCATATCCACTTCGAGGTCATAATAACGTACAAGGTGCTTGTGATATGGGTACTTTACCAGGATGGCTTCCTGGATATCAGCACGTTACTAACGATATGGAACGTGCGAAATTTGAAATGGCTTACGGAGTGAAAATTAATAGTGAACCAGGTCTTAATAATATTGAAATGCTTCACGCAATTGATGAAGGGAAAATGAAAGCTATGTATCTTGTCGGAGAGGATATGGCTCTTGTAGACTCTAATGCGAACCACGTACATGAAGTGTTATCAAGCCTTGATTTCTTCGTTGTACAAGACGTTTTCTTATCTAAAACTGCTCAATATGCAGATGTTGTATTACCGGCAGCACCGTCTCTTGAGAAAGAAGGTACTTTCACAAATACAGAGCGTCGTGTACAAAGATTGTATCAAGTTCTTCCTACGCTTGGAGATGCGAAGCCAGATTGGTGGATTGTGCAGGAGATTGCGAATAAATTAGGTGCAAACTGGAATTATAGCCATCCAAGTGAAATTTTTGCTGAAATGGCAAGTTTATCACCACTATTCTCACAAGCAAACTATGAAGTACTTGAAGGGTGGAATAGTTTCCATTGGGGAAGTTTTGATGGAACGAATACACCACTTCTGTTCCAAGATGGATTTAACTTCCCAGATAAAAGAGCTCGTTTTGCGATTGCTGACTGGGTACGTCCAGCTGAATTCCCAGCGGAGTTCGATCTTCACATTAATAACGGTCGTATGCTTGAGCATTTCCATGAAGGGAATATGACAAATAAATCAACAGGTATTCAAACGAAAGTACCTGGTGTGTTTGTAGAAGTTTCTCCAGCACTTGCAAAAGAACGTGGAGTGAAAACAGGTTCATTAGTTCGTCTTGTTTCTCCTTTTGGAGCATTAAAATTACGTGCACTTGTAACAGACCGTGTAAAAGAAAATGAGTTATATTTACCGATGAACTCTACAGATAATGAAACAGCAATTAATTTCTTAACAGGTCCTGCTGTGGACGTACGTACGAACACACCTGCTTATAAACAGACGAAAGTGCGTATGGAAGTGCTAGAAGTTGATGGCGCAAATCCGATGCCAAAAGCGAACCCGCGTAACAAAAAACGTCATCCTCAAGCTGGTATTGAGGTAAATCGTAAGTGGGCACGTCCAGGGTATGTGCATTTAACGGATAAGTAGGAGGAGAAAAATATGGCTGCACCTATAAAAGTGATTCAAAAACAAGAATTAACTGAGGAAGAAATAAAACAGCAAAAATTAGATGATTTAAAAGAGCTTCTAGCTAATAATGAAGAAGCTTTAAATCAAATGTTTAATATTGTTGGGGAATTAAATGACATCGGAATGCTAGAAGCTGCAAATTCTATGCTAAAGGCGAAAGAACCGATCGCAAAGATTGTTCTTGGCCAAGTGACTCGTGAGCCTGTTACGAATTTAATTAATAATATGATGGGTGCTGCGGGTGCTTTAACAGAACTTGATCCGGGGCTTACGAAAAAGCTTATAGGTAGCTTATTAGTAGGACTAGAAGAAGGTAATGAACATCTAGAGAGTAACAAAAAAGTAGGGGTATTCGATCTTATGAAAGTATTGAAAGACCCAGACATTAACCGTGCTATCGGGTTTGGACTTCATTTCTTAAAAGGTATGGGGAAAGGGTTAAAAGACGAATAAACTTCATGAAGTGAACCTTTTCGCCCAAATGTTTGTACGAAATAGTTTGGGCGGAAGGATCATTTTGGTAAAATATATAATAAAGTAAAATGAGGCTTTTGGGAGGTATAATTGTATGTCAAAAAAAGTACATGAATTTAATGATATGATACGAAAACTTCGAAAAGAACTTTTCGGAAAAGGGCCAGAACGAATTCATACTGTATTTGCTGAAAATATGGCGATTGCAACCCTTTATGGAAACTTAACACCTACTGAAAAATTCATTTCAAGTACGATGGACGGTGCGGAAATGGTTCATATGGCTAGAACGAAAATGATTCAAGAAGTGTATGCTGCGAATTCCCGTGAACACTTGGAGGAACTTGTTGGAGCGAAATTAGTGAATTTATTTTCAGATATGAAAGTAGAAGAGGATATTGCAGTTTCGGTATTTGTTTTTGATAAAAATATAACGTGAGAGAAGGATACTGATCGTGAAACCGATACAGGTAGAAAGAGAAATCTTCCGTTATGAACAAGGGGCGTTTAAACATATAGAGGACAGCATTGTAACAGAGTTTCCAGTCACGATCAAAATGAACGGACAGGAGTTTGTTACAATGGTTAGTACTCCAGAATATATAGAAGACATGGTAATCGGGTTCTTGGCATCTGAAGGGATTATTCGGAAGTATGAAGATATTGATGACATATGGGTACAGGAAAAAGAAGGATTTGTACATGTAACAACGACAAAAGTAAATCCGTATTATGAAAAAATGCAAAATAAACGATATATTACTTCCTGTTGTGGTATGAGTAGACAAGGGTTTGTTTTTGCAAATGATGCACTAAGCGCTAAAAAAATGAATGGTGTCCATGTACAGGTTGCTGCAGAAGACTGCTTTCGATTAATGAAAGAAATGCAGCAATCTGCGGAGACGTTTCAACATACAGGTGGCGTTCATAATGCATCTTTGTGCGATGTGAATGGCATTATTTTAAGCCGAATGGATATCGGTAGGCATAATGCATTAGATAAAATTTACGGTTATTGTTTAAAAAATAATATTTCTATAAAAGATAAAATTATTGTTTTTAGTGGTCGTATTTCTTCGGAAATATTATTGAAAGTTGCAAAGATCGGTTGTGAAATTATATTGTCAAAATCAGCTCCAACCGAGTTGGCTTTGCAGCTAGCAGAAGAATTAGGTATTACTACGATAGGGTTTATTCGGAATCAATCCTTAAATGTATATACGCATCCAGAGCGTGTTATAAATATAAAATAAGTAAAAGCGAGGCAATAAATATGAAATCTGTCACATTAGACAAACTACAACGCCCTTTAAAGGATTTACGTATTTCTGTTACTGATCGCTGTAATTTTCGCTGTCGCTATTGTATGCCAGAAGAAATATTTGGTCCGGATTATTCGTTTTTGTCTAATGATAAAATTTTATCTTTTGATGAGATTGAAAGGATAACACGTATTTTTGTTTCTTTAGGTGTAAGAAAGTTACGAATTACGGGCGGAGAACCGTTACTTCGAAGAGGTCTTCCGCAGCTTATTGAGTGCCTTAATAAAATAGAGGGTGTGGAGGATATCGGTTTAACAACCAATGGATCACTACTGAAAAAGTTTGCTCCTGATTTATATAAGGCGGGTTTATCACGTGTGACAGTTAGTTTAGATTCCTTAGAAGAAGATCGGTTTTTCTATTTGAATGGTAATAGAAGCAAAGTGCAAAGGGTCCTGGAAGGAATACAGGCTGCAGCTAAAGTTGGTATGAAAATTAAAATTAACATGGTCGTTCAAAAAGGGAAAAATGAACAAGATATTTTGCAGATGGCGCAATACTTTAAGGAAAATAAACATATTCTTCGGTTTATTGAGTATATGGACGTTGGAAATTATAACGGTTGGGAATTAAAAGAGGTCGTCTCGAAACAAGAGATAGTAGATGCCATTCATCAAGTTATGCCATTAGAACGGATAGAAGCGAATTATGCAGGTGAAGTTGCTACTCGCTATCGTTATATTGGAAGTGATGAAGAAATAGGTATTATTTCATCAGTAACAGATTCCTTCTGTTCATCATGTACGAGAGCACGTATTTCTGCAGAAGGAAAATTATATACTTGTTTGTTCGCTTCTAAAGGAAATGACTTGAGAGAACTACTTCGATCTGGATACACTGACGAGGAAATAACATATATCGTACGTGATATATGGAACAACCGAGAAGATCGTTATTCAGATGAACGCTTAAATAATACAAGTAAAAAAAGAATACCTAAAATTGAAATGTCACATATTGGTGGTTGATATATATAAGTGACGCTATGAGGAAGTATATACAAAATGGAAAGTATGCAACGTTTGTAGATTTTCTATTTTATAGTAAAAGTGATGATTGATATCTCTGTAAAAGATGTGCAGAGATATTAAGCAGCATTCAAAAACCTTTATTTTGAGGAGGTTTTTTGAAGCTGCTTTTTTATTTGGAGAAAATGGAGGAATTAGTAATGGCATTTCATAAACCGGAACAAATTGCTGAACTCGTAATTGAGGCCGGTGTTCAAAAAGTAAGTCAGACGTTGCCAGCAATGCTTATTCTCGGTTTTTTAGGAGGAGCGTTTATTTCGCTCGGTTTTTTGCTTAACATTCGTGTTTTAGGTAATTTACCTGAGCGCTGGGGGAGTTTAGTCAATGTATTAGGAGGAGCAGTTTTTCCTGTTGGACTAATGCTCGTCGTATTAGCGGGAGGAGAATTAATTACTGGAAATATGATGTCACTTTCTATGGCGCTATATGCAAAGAAAATTACATTGGTAAGTGTACTAAATAATTGGGTTTGGATTACTTTCATGAATTTCGTGGGAGCTATTTTTGTTGCGTATTGTTTCGGTCATCTTGGCGGATTAACAGAGGGAGATTATTTAAATAAAACGGTAGCGATAGCGGAAGGGAAATTACATGAATCATTTGGGAGAACTTTAATTTTAGCGATTGGATGTAATTGGCTCGTTTGTCTTGCGCTTTGGCTCGCTTATGGGACGAGTGATCTGGTCGGAAAGATAATCGGAATTTGGATCCCGATTATGGCATTTGTAGTGATTGGATTTCAGCAAGTGGTAGCAAATATGTTTGTCATCTCGGCAGTTATTTTTGCAGGTCATCTGACGTGGATGGATCTTGCTAGAAATTTTGTTCCTGTCTTTATCGGAAATGTAATTGGAGGAGCTGGATTTGTTGGATTTGCTTACTTTGCTTGTTATCAAAAACAACATTCTAATATGAAATAGAGTTCTTGAGAGGAAGGGTATGTAATGGCTGAGCGGTATTCACGACAACAGTTGTTCAAACCGATTGGGAGTAGAGGGCAAGAAAAAATTCGAAATAAACATGTGTTAATTGTAGGAGCAGGCGCATTAGGAAGTGCAAGTGCCGAAAGTTTCGTACGTGCAGGTATTGGCAAGTTGACGATTATTGATCGTGACTACGTTGAATGGAGTAATTTACAAAGGCAACAATTGTACTCTGAACAAGATGCGAGAGAGAAAATGCCGAAAGCAATTGCTGCTAAAAATCGGCTAGAACAAATTAATTCGGAAGTACAATTACATGCTTTCGTAATGGATGCAGTTGCAGAAAATATGGAAGACCTATTAAAAAATGTAGATGTAATAATTGATGCAACAGATAATTTCGATATTCGATTTGTAATCAATGATTTATCACAAAAACATAATATTCCTTGGATATATGGTTCTTGCGTTGGATCGTACGGTATGAGTTATACGGTTATTCCGCAAGAGACACCGTGTTTACATTGTGTGCTGAAGAACGTTCCTGTTACAGGTGTGACATGTGATACAGCTGGAATTATTAGCCCGACTGTTCAAGTTGTCGCAGCATATCAAGTGGCGGAAGCACTCAAAATTTTAGTCGGAGATTTCTCAGCAATTAGAAAAACATTTTTCATGTTTGATATATGGAGTAATCAAAACCATTTTATAAAACTAGGGAAAAGCAAAACAGAAGATTGTCCCTCGTGCGGTTTGAATCGAACTTATCCTTATTTATCATACGAAAACCAAACGAAGGTGGCTGTTTTATGCGGAAGAAATACAGTGCAAATTAGGCCGGTAGAAAATAGGAAGTACGATTTTGACGATATAGAAAAAGTATTAAAAAAATTGGGGGAAGTAGATCGGAATCCGTATTTACTATCTTGCCAACTAGATGATTACCGCGTCGTTATTTTTCGAGATGGTCGTGTTTTCATTCATGGTACAAATGATATTTCGAAAGCGAAACAATTATATTATCGCGTATTCGGTTAATAGAAAGGGTTGTCAATAATGGAAAGAAGAGTGCCAATTACGGTTGAAGAAGCTGTTCGTAAAGTAATGGGATTTGCTAATGAGGGATTAAAGGAGTTACTACCTATTGAATTAGCTTACGGACGTATATTAGCGGAGGATTTAATAGCTGACCATGACGTACCTTCATTCAATCGTTCACCGTATGACGGATTTGCTATTAGAGCAGAAGATACGAATGTAGCAAGTTATGAAACACCAATTGTGTTTGAAGTAATTGGTGAAATTGGTGCGGGATCAATATTTCACGAGAAAGTAGGGCCGTTTCAAGCGGTTCGAATTATGACGGGAGCGCAAATTCCGAATGGGTGTGATGCGGTTGTTATGTTAGAGCTGACTCGTCAATATGAGGAAGCTGGCAACAATTATATGGAAGTGAAGCGATCATTCAAAACGGGTGACAATATTTCTTTTCAAGGTGAGGATGCTCGTAAAGGAACGGTTCTTGCAAAAAAAGGATCATATATTCATCCAGGTATTTCAGCTCTTCTTGCTACGTTCCGATATAGTGAGGTACCAGTGGCAAGAAAGCCTGTAATTGGATTGTTAGCGACTGGTAGTGAATTACTGGATGTAAATGATTCATTACAGCCAGGGAAAATCCGAAATAGTAATACGTATATGATATTGTCTCAAATTCGAAGAGCGGGCGGAAGAGTAAAATATTTTGGGAAGTTTAGCGATGAGTTTCATACATGCTTCACAGCTGTAAAAGAAGCGTTAAGCCAAGTGGATATGCTCATTACAACAGGTGGTGTATCAGTAGGGGATTACGATTATTTACCAGCTATTTACGAAAAATTAGGTGCATCGGTTCTTTTCAATAAAGTTGCAATGCGGCCAGGTAGTGTTACGACTGTAGCACAATTAAATGGCAAGTTATTATTTGGTTTATCAGGAAATCCATCTGCTTGTTACGTAGGATTTGAATTATTTGTAAGACCTTGTATTCGGACGTATATGTTTAGTGAAAAAGCACATGTAAAAAGAGAAAAAGCGTTATTAGGAGAAGATTTTCTAAAACCAAATCCATTTACCAGATTTGTGCGAGCAAAACTGACATATAACGAAGGGCAATTAATCGCTTATCCGTCAGGGTTTGATAAATCTAGCTCGGTTTCTTCTCTAGCAGAGACAAATATATTTATTGTACTTCCAGGTGGTACGAGAGGTTATAAAAAAGATATGTTCGTAGATGTTCTTTTGCTGGAAGATAACGAAGGTAGTGAATGGCCTTGGGCATTTTATAAAGTGAGAGGTGTTTCTAATGGGACAAGCGCTATTTGAGATTGTAGATATACCGATTGTAGTTGAAGAAGTAACGAATAAAGTCGCAAGAAGAGAAGCAGGTGCAATTACAACATTTATTGGTACGGTGAGAGAATTAACAAAAGGAAAACGAACGTTATATTTAGAGTATGAAGCATATAAACCGATGGCAGTAAAACAACTTACAAAAATTGGTGAAGAAATTAACGGAAAATGGCCGGACGCAAAAGTAGCAATTAAGCACCGTGTAGGGCGGCTAGAAATCATGGATATTGCGGTCGTTATTGCAGTTTCATCACCGCATCGTAAAGTAGCGTATGAAGCGAATGAATACGCGATTGAACGTATAAAACAAATCGTCCCAATTTGGAAAAAAGAATTTTGGGAAGATGGGATGATGTGGATTGGAGATCAACTTGAAAATACGGCATATCCAGAAGGAAAACCGAAGAAGGAAGAATGAGAAGATGATTACAATTTTATTGTTCGCAAATTTGCGTGAGGAAATCGGATCGGATCAATTAATAATTTCAGAAAAACAAGAAATGACAGTGCAGCAATTAAAAGAATGGCTCAAAGCAAGCTATTGCTTACAATCGCTTGATAGAGTGATGGTGGCTGTTAATGAAGAATTTGTAACGGATGAAGAGATGATAAAAGCTGGAGATATAGTCGCATTAATCCCGCCCGTTAGTGGGGGATAATAAGCTTTTTCGCCAAGAAGATGTTGTATATAAATTCGAATACGAGAAGGGATGAGTTCTATGATTACTCAAGAACAAATAATGAACGCATTAAAACATGTAGAGGATCCGGAGTTACACAAAAGTATTGTAGAATTAAATATGGTTAGAAATATACAAATGAATGGAACAGAGGTTAAACTTGAAGTAGTGCTAACGATTCAAGGTTGTCCATTAAAGGCAAAAATTCAACAAGATGTGGAAGAGTCTCTTCAGGCAATTGGTGCATCTAAAGTAGATTTGACATTTGGTTCTATGACACAAGAAGAACGAGCTGCGCTAACAGAGAAGCTAAAGAAAAATAGTAGAACAGAAACTGGAATGCCGAGCATGCTTCGCCTTGATTCAGGGGTACGATTTATTACTGTAACGAGCGGTAAAGGTGGAGTTGGAAAATCAACAGTGACAATTAACCTTGCAACTGCTTTAGCTCGTATGGGAAAAAAAGTGGGGATATTAGATGCAGATATATATGGTTTTAGCATTCCAGCTATGATGGAAACGAATCAAAAACCGACGATGATTGATCAAACGGCAATTCCGGTTGTAAGTCACGGTGTTAAAATTATGTCGATGGGATTTTTTGCAGAAGGAAATAACCCGGTTATGTGGCGCGGACCGATGTTAAATAAATGGATTCAAAATTTCCTTGCGAATACGCACTGGGGAGAATTAGATTATTTACTTCTTGATTTACCACCTGGCACAGGAGATGTAGCTATTGATGTTGCAGCAATGATCCCGCAGGCGCAAGAAATTATCGTTACAACACCACACAACGTAGCTTCATTCGTAGCATCTAGAGTAGGTGTTATGGCAAAACATACGAAACACGAGATTTTAGGAATTGTAGAAAATATGGCTTATTATGAAGAACAAGATGGATCGAAAAATTATCTCTTCGGAAAAGGAGGCGGCGAAATGCTTGCAGAACAATTGCAAACAGAAGTGATTGCACAAATACCTTTTGCAAGACGAGAAGAAAATAACGGTTCATCTGTATATGATGAAGAGTCTCTTGTAGGAGAAGTGTTTACATCGTTAGCGGAGGATATTATTTATAGAGGATAGAGGGGGAAGTTTAGTATGGCGTGTAATATCGATCATTCTATGGAAGATGTAATGAGTAAACTTGAAAGTCAAAAGAGTTTTTTACCGGAAGTGATTTTTAAAGAGTTAAAGTTATTTTTGCGAGGGAATCATTCACAGGAAATATTAAATGATATCTTTCATCTTTTAAAAAAGTATGATTTGGTTAGTGAAGAAGAACGAGAGATGAGAAATACTCAATTATTGCTGATTATAAAATAAATACGCTTTGGCTTTTGTTTTTTGCAGAAGGGGTGAATGTAATGAATATGAAAAAGATGATTGAAACGATAGAAGCAACTAAAGTGACTAACGAAGAATTATCGATTTCTACTTTACATCAAAAGCTTGTGAAGTTGTATAGTCAAAAAGATAGTGCGGAGTATACGGAGATATTAAAATATATTTTATCATTATCCGTACAGCTGAACCTACATTTCGTATTGAAATATTTTGGTGTGCGCCCGGTTGTTGCTGCAGATGAACGTATGCAATTTCAAGAGATATTTAAATGTTTAGCTAAGAAAGATGATAATGGGGAATGGTTTCTAAATTTCGTTTCTTTATATGTAGGACTAATTGTAGTTCTTCATTTTGATGAAAAAGAGATTGAGAGAAGTTTTTTCGATGATATGGTAGTGGATGAAGGGAATGCAGTATAAGATTCTGCTCATAATACCTTTCTATTTAATTGCTGTAACTGCGATTTTAGTTGGTTATTTAAATATAAAGGTAACCAATTAATAAAAAGTGTTCTTCAGTTGTTTCCAACGTTTTTTCATGTTACCATTAAGCGAATTTTTCATAGGGAGAGAAAGCGATGAAATGGATTTATTTTATTATTATTAACGTTATAGCTTTTAGCCTTATGGGGCTTGATAAACGAAAAGCGAAGAAGAAACAGTGGAGAACGCCAGAAAGTACGTTGTTTTTATCAGCGGTAGCTGGAGGCGCAGTTGGTGCTTGGATTGGTATGTATATGTTTCACCATAAAACACATAAAAAGAAATTTGTTTTCGGTATACCGTTACTTGTCGTTATAACAGTATGTTTACTTTTTGCTGTATGAGAAATGTCGAAAGAATTGCAGATTGATTATTGGTAAAGTGAGCATGCGGGACCGTATAATGGAGAAAAATGAGAAGAGGAGAAAAGGGAAGATGGGGAGTCAATCAGCACAGCAAAAAAAAGGAATTATATATGCGGCTGGTGCTTATACTATGTGGGGAATCCTACCAATCTATTGGAAATGGGTTGAGGAAGTTCCAGCAGATGAAATATTAGCACACCGCATCGTTTGGGCGTTCGTTTTTATGTTACTTGTGTTAGGTGTCACGAAGAGGTTTCGTCAGTTTATTGGGGAGTTCGTGAATCTTTTTAAACGACCTAAATTATTAATGTCATTAACAATAGCTTCAGTCTTGATTAGCGGAAACTGGTTTGTCTACATATGGGCCGTTAATCATAATCATGTCATTGAAGCAAGTCTTGGATATTATATTAATCCGCTTATTAGTATTTTACTTGGTACAGTCGTTTTAAAGGAAAAGTTAAACTTTTGGCAATATGTTGCAGTTGGTTTAGCTGGAATAGGGGTTATCATTTTAACAGTCCGTTTCGGATCTATTCCGTGGGTTTCTTTATCACTTGCCTTTTCATTTGGATTATATGGATTAACAAAAAAATTGTTAAACTATGATGCGACAATTGGTCTTACGATGGAAACGATGTTAGTGACGCCGTTTGCGATTATCTATCTCGTTATGACAGGAGCGCATGGATTCGGTTCATTTGGATCTATTTCCATGTCATCGACGTTACTATTAATAGGAGCGGGCATTGTTACAGCTTTACCACTTTTTTATTTTGCAAAAGGAGCACAACTTATTCCGCTTTATATGGTAGGATTTTTACAATATATTGCACCAACGATTAGTTTAATTTTAGGTGTATTCGTATTTGGTGAACATTTCACATCTACTCATATGATGGCATTTTTCTGTATATGGGTTGCATTATTTGTGTTTTCAATAGCGAAAACAAAGTTTTTAGTGCAGAAACAACCGAAATTTATAAAAAATAAATCAGCAAAAGTATCATAATGCGTAGTATTTTCTACGCATTTTTCTTTATACTGATACTATATAGATTTCCATTATAGTCAGTAGGGAGCTGAGAACGTGGAAACAATTTTACATAATGATCCGCTTATGGCCGCTGTAATTTCATGGTTTCTAGCACAATTAACGAAAGTAGTCTTTAAATTATTCAAAACGGGTGAATTTGATTTTGCAAAGTTTTTCGCTTCAGGTGGGATGCCGAGTTCTCATGCTTCAACTGTTACAGCACTTGCGACAGGTGTTGGCGTTGTAGAAGGTGTGGAAAGTACCTTATTTGCTATTGCTGCTATCTTTGCAATAATTGTTATGTATGATGCTTCAGGAGTAAGACTTGCAGTTAGTAAACAAGCGAAAATATTGAATGAGTTCTTTCACGGTAGACAAACAGAATATAAGAAGTTAAATGAACTTGTCGGGCATACACCGTATGAAGTAGTAGTCGGTGCTTTAGTAGGGATTATTGTCGGAGTGGGATATTGCTTATGAGCAGAACATTTTATATGTTCTGTTTTTCTTTGTTTTCATACATATTTAGCTACCTTTTTGAATATCGTTATACGGATTTCGAAAGGGTGGGTGAGTAACTTGTTATTATATGAAAAAGTGCATGAAGAAATAGCGAGAAGAACAACTGCACTTCAAACGATGCAACGGCAAGATGGTACGTGGCAGTTTTGCTTTGAAGGAGCACCATTAACAGATTGCCATATGATTTTTTTATTAAAATTATTAGGTAGAGATAAAGAGATAGAACCGTTTGTAAAAAGATTAGCATCACTTCAAACAAATGAAGGAACATGGAAATTGTATGAAGATGAAGTGGGTGGCAATTTATCTGCTACAATTCAATCTTATGCTGCCTTACTAGCTTCAAAAAAATATACAAAAGAAGATGCGAATATGAGGCGAGCCGAAATGTTTATTAAGGAACGTGGAGGCGTGGCGCGTGCTCATTTTATGACGAAGTTTTTATTAGCAATTCATGGAGAATATGAATACCCTTCGCTCTTTCATTTGCCAACACCGATTATGTTTCTGCAAAATGATTCACCCCTCAGTATATTTGAATTGAGTAGCTCAGCACGTATCCATTTAATTCCGATGATGGTGTGTTTAAATAAAAGATTTCGAGTAGGAAAAAAGTTACTGCCAAATTTAAATCATATCGCAGGCGGGGGCGGGAAATGGTTTCGGGAGGAGCGGTCTCCGTTGTTTCAAACGTTATTAAGTGATGTAAAACAAATCATATCGTATCCACTTTCTTTACACCATAAAGGATATGAGGAAGTCGAACGTTTTATGAAAGAGCGTATCGATGAAAATGGAACGTTATATAGTTACGCAACTGCCTCATTTTATATGATTTATGCTTTACTCGCGTTAGGACATTCTCTTCAATCATCAATGATTCAAAAAGCTATAGCAGGGATAACATCTTATATATGGAAGATGGAAAGAGGGAATCATTTGCAAAATTCTCCTTCAACTGTATGGGATACGGCTTTACTCAGCTATACGTTACAAGAGGCCCACGCTTCGAAAGATAATAAGATGATTCAATATGCAGCAGCGTATGTATTAAAAAAACAGCATACAAAAAAAGCTGATTGGAGCGTACATGCTCCGACGCTGACTCCAGGCGGTTGGGGTTTTTCGGATGTGAATACGACAATTCCAGATGTCGATGATACAACAGCTGTGCTAAGAGCGTTGGCAAGAAGTAGAGGGAACGAAAATGTAGATAATGCTTGGAAGAAAGGGGTCAATTGGGTTAAAGGATTACAAAATAATGATGGTGGCTGGGGAGCGTTTGAAAAAGGTGTGACGAGCAATTTATTTGCAAATTTACCAATCGAAAATGCAAGCGATATGATTACAGATCCGTCCACACCAGATATTACAGGAAGAGTGTTAGAGCTTTTCGGGACATACGCGCAAAATGAATTGCCTGAGAAACAAAAACAAAGTGCGATAAATTGGTTAATGAATGTGCAAGAGGAAAATGGATCATGGTATGGGAAATGGGGGATTTGTTATATATATGGTACGTGGGCTGTTATGACTGGTTTACGGTCACTCGGAATTCCATCTAGCAATCCATCAATGAAAAGAGCAGCTTTATGGCTGGAACATATACAGCATGAAGATGGTGGGTGGGGGGAATCGTGCCACAGTAGCGTGGAAAAAAGGTTCGTTACTTTACCATTTAGTACACCATCCCAAACAGCATGGGCGTTAGATGCTCTCATTTCTTACCATGATGAAGAAACGCCAGCTATTCGAAAAGGTATTTCATATTTGCTTGCGAATCCTGATGATAATGAACACTATCCTACCGGAACAGGTTTACCAGGTGGGTTTTATATTCGTTATCATAGCTATGCATATATATATCCGCTACTTACTTTGGCACATTATATAAAAAAATATAGAAAATAAACCGAGAGGATATCTCTCGGTTTATTTTATTGGGTAGTAGGTCCCTGTTGAAAAGAATAAGGTTGTGCGTTCCTTATTTTTCTATTGACTGGCGTTTTTGACGTGCATCAGCGGCATTTGCACGTGCGTTCGCTTCTAAGTCATTGTGATCAGCGAGTTCACGAGAGAACTCAACATCAATGCCATCAGCAGCTTTGTTTTGCTTGAAATTTTTTTTGTTCATTCGACACAATCTCCTTGTGTTTTATGCGACGTTGCAAAGTTAGTTTGACACAAATAGACTTTTTTATACAAAGAGGAATTGGGAAGCAAAGAGCCGAAATATACAGTATAAGTAATAGAAATGGGGGATAGGGATGGAGTTTTTAAATGGGAAAACAGCTGTAGTAACAGGAGCTGCACAGGGAATTGGAAAAGAGATTGCAAGGGTTTATGCAAAACTAGGGGCTAAAGTATTAATTAGCGATGTAAATGAAGAGAAGCTACAAAAAACGACACGTGAGTTATCAGATGAAGGATATGAAGTGAAGCAGTATCGTTGTGATGTGAGTAATCAAAATGATGCGAAGTCCTTAATTGAATACGCTGTCCAAACATTTGGTACACTGCACATTTTAGTAAATAATGCAGGAATTACGCGAGATGCTATGTTACATAAAATGGAGAAACCGGAATGGGAACAAGTACTGCAAGTAAATTTAACAGGAGTTTTTTATTGTATGCAGCCAGCACTTCTTTACATGAGACAACAAGGGTATGGACGCATTATTAATATATCTTCAATTAGTAGAGAAGGAAACATAGGTCAAGCGAATTATGCGGCTACGAAGGCAGGCGTTGTAGGTTTAACGAAAACGGCAGCGAAAGAAGTTGGAAGTTTCGGCATTACGTGTAACGCGATTTGCCCAGGATTTATGGATACAGATATGACAAAAACGATACCAGATAAAGTGAAAGAAAAGATGGTTGGCGCGATTCCGGTTGGTAGAATTGGAACGCCAGAAGATATTGCGAACGCAGCGGCCTTTTTAGCATCAGAGTACGCATCCTATATTACAGGAGAAGTATTAAATGTGAGCGGGGGATTGCAAGTTTAAATGAATACATAATGAAAAGAACCTGACCGGATAGGTCAGGTTCTTTTTTCGTTAATTTAAGTTGAGCCAAACACTCTTCACTTCTGTATAGTTATTTAATGCGTAAGATCCCATTTCACGACCAAGACCAGATTGTTTAAATCCTCCGAATGGAGATGCTGCATCAAAGACGTTATAACAGTTTACCCATACTGTACCAGCACGTACTTTACTTGCAACATAATGTGCTGTTTTAACGTTTTCTGTCCACACACCAGCCGCTAAGCCGAATTGTGATTTATTTGCACGTTCAATTACTTCATCAATATCGTTAAAAGGTATTGCAGAAATAACTGGACCGAAAATTTCTTCTTTTGCGATCGTCATTTCGTCATTTACGTCAGCGAATACTGTAGGAGAAACGAAGTAGCCTTGATCGAATGGATTGCCTCCTCCGCAAAGTACTTCAGCGCCTTCTTCAATCCCTTTTTCAATGTAGCCCATTACACGTTTTTGTTGTTCTTCGGAAACGAGAGGACCGATTGTTGTTTCAGGGTTAAGACCGACACCTTGATTTAGTTTTTTAGAATAGAGGACGAGATCAGCCATGACATTATCATACATTTTCTTCGGAACAAATAAGCGTGATCCAGCAGAGCATACTTGTCCTTGGTTAAACATAACACCAGAAAGTGCACCAGGAATCGCGCGAGATAAATCAGCATCTGGCAAGATGATATTTGGTGATTTACCGCCTAACTCAAGTGTAACGCGTTTTAATGATTCAGATGCTTGTCGCATAATTTGTTTACCGACTGGAGTAGAACCAGTAAATGCAATTTTATCAACGAGTGGATGATTAACGAGAGCTTGTCCAGCTGATTCACCGAATCCAGGAACGATATTAATAACACCTTTCGGGAATCCAGCTTCTTCAATTAATTCAGCTAAGTATAGAGCGGATAGTGGAGTTTGCTCTGCAGGTTTTAAAACGATTGTACATCCTGTAGCAAGCGCTGCTCCCATTTTCCACATTGCCATAAGAAGTGGGAAGTTCCAAGGAATAATTTGACCGACGACACCAACAGCCTCATGGCGTGTATAGTTAAAGTAATTACCAGAAACAGGAATTGTTTGACCAACGATTTTCGTAGCCCAGCCAGCATAATAGCGCATATGTTCAATTGCAAGTGGTATGTCTGCTGCCATTGTTTCACGGATTGGCTTTCCGTTATCTAATGTTTCGAGCTGTGCAAGCTCTTCTTTATGTTCTTCCATTAAATCAGCTAACTTGTACATAAGACGGCTTCGCTCAGCAGTGCTCATGCGAGACCAAGGACCTTCGTCGAAAGCCATGCGAGCTGCAACGACAGCTTTATGAATATCTTCTCGACCAGCCTCAGAAACGACGGCAAGTGTTTCGCCGGTTGCTGGGTTAGGTGTTTTAAATGTTTTTCCGGAAGCGCTTTCAATGAAAGATCCATTCACATATAACTTTTTTGTACCTTGAAGAAACTTTTCTACCTTTTCATGAAGATTTACAGCTAGTTGACTCATTGTATAACCCCCTTGAAAATATAATGTAAACGCAGTACGAGACGGCGTTTATTCCGAAATCAAGGATGTGGGAACTAGATGGAAAGCCTCTAATTTTAATCATAATTAACAAATACTGAAAATTCAAATTTCATTTGTGTTACAATTGTAAAAAATATGTAATGTAAGAGAAACTTCTATATGATTATAAAAAATCCTGCTTGTTTTTGCTTTCTAGTAGGAAAAACTAGAAGAACAATGGTACAATAATACATCGTGAGAGGAGGGAGAAAATGAAGAATTATCATGATGATCCACGCTTTCGAATTGCCCATAGAGAAGCGTTAATTGGTCTTGGACTTGCTATTATCAATTTTATAATATGGTACGGATTTGCTTATGGGCTTGGTAGTAAAAATCCAAGTGAATATACATATGTATTCGGTTTTCCAGCATGGTTTTTTTATAGCTGTATCGTTGGATTTATCGTTATGGTTATTTTACTTAGTTTAGTTGTTCGTTTTGTATTTCAAGATATTTCACTCGATGAGGAAGAAAAAAGTGAGGAATAATAGATGAATTGGTATGTAATCATTCCAATGATAATTTCGTTTATCGTTGTATTTTTAATTGGTGTATATGCTTCAAGACGCGTACAAGCGACTGCTAATAATAAATTTTTACAAGAATATTTTCTTGGTGGGCGTGAACTTGGCGGTTTATTATTAGCGATGACAATGATTGCTACGTACGGTAGTGCTAGTAGCTTTATTGGTGGTCCAGGTATTGCGTACAATATGGGCCTCGGATGGGTATTATTATCTGCGATTCAAGTTGTAACAGGGTATATCGTTTTAACGGTTATCGGTAAAAAGTTTGCAATTATCGCTAGGAAGATGGAAGCCATTACTCTTATCGATTATTTAAAGGGAAGATACAATAATAAAGCAGTTGTTATACTTTCTGCGTTATGTATTATTATCTTCTTATTTTCAGCAACAGTAGCTCAATGGGTCGGTGGTGGCCGATTAATTGAATCACTAACGGGTCTATCTTATACAACAGCACTATTTTTATTTACTTTTTCTGTACTTGTGTACGTATTAATTGGTGGATTTCGTGCAGTTGCTTTATCAGATACGTTATTAGGAATCATTATGTTAGTTGGAACGACAATCATTTTAATTGCTACTGTCATTGCTGGTGGTGGAATTGAAAAGATTATGCAGGAGCTTATTCAAATCAATCCAAATTTAATTACACCATTCGGAGCGGATGGTAGTTTAACGAAATCATATGTGACATCATTTTGGATTTTAATTGGAATTGGTGTTGTTGGGTTACCGCAAATTAGCGTGCGTGCCATGTCTTATAAAAATTCAAAAGCTATGCACCAAGCGTTAATAATTGGAACGGTTGTTGTAGGTACAATTATGATTGGTATGCATTTAACAGGTGTATTTGCGCGAGTCGTACTTCCGGATATAACGGTACCGGATAAAGTCATGCCGCTACTCGCGATGGAAGTGTTGCCACCTTGGCTAGCTGGAGTTTTCTTAGCTGCGCCAATGGCAGCAATTATGTCTACAGTAAACTCGTTATTGTTACTTGTAAGTTCATCAATTATTAAAGACATATACGTAAATTACATAAATAAAGATGCAGCAGACAGTACGATTAGAAAAGGAAGTTTGTGGATTACTGGTATCGTAGGGCTGCTCGTTTATGCAGCAGCAATTAAACCACCAGATTTTTTAATATGGTTAAATTTATTTTCTTTCGGTGGGTTAGAAGCAGCATTCATTTGGCCAATCGTATTAGGGTTATATTGGAGAAAAGGAAATGCAACAGGAGCGCTTGCCTCTATTTTAGTTGGGGTAGGCTCATATATGTGTATTCATCTTTTCTATCCAAATCCGTTCGGTATACATACAGTTGTCTTCCCAATTTGTTTTGCGTTTATAGCTTATATCATTGGAAGTATGAGTGCTGTGAAGAAAAACAGTATAGGTTAGAGGAAGAACGTAGTCCTTATAGAGGACTACGTTTTTTTGTGTGAATTTATTCTTTTTTATTCTGTATATGTAAGGTTATTCATAAATTAATAACAATTGAGGGGATGGAGTTGAGGTCGATGAAAAAAGTATTATTTTTGGGAGACCCAGGAATTGATGACTCTTTAGCAATTATGTATGGATTGTTGCATCCTGATATTGATATTGTCGGCGTAGTAACGGGATATGGAAATGTAACGCAAGAAAAGGCGACGAGTAATGCAGCATATTTATTACAATTAGCAGGAAGGGAAGATATACCGGTTATTAATGGTGCGAAGATTCCTTTATCTGGAGATATTACAACATACTATCCGGAAATTCACGGGGCAGAAGGTTTAGGACCAATTCGTCCTCCGAAAAATCTTTCTCCGAATATAAAGCCTTTTTGTGAGTTTTTTGATATTCTTGAAAAATATAAAGGAGAATTAATCATTGTCGATGCTGGCAGGTCAACGACACTTGCGACAGCGTTTATTTTGCAAAAGCCGATGATGAAGTATGTGAAAGAATATTATATAATGGGTGGTTCTTTCTTAATGCCTGGAAATGTTACACCAGTTGCAGAGGCGAATTTTCATGGTGATCCGATTGCGTCACAATTAGTTATGCAAAACGCCAAGAATGTGACATTAGTGCCACTTAACGTTACATCTGAAGCAATTATTACGCCAGAGATGGTGAAATATATTACGAAACATTCTAAAACGAATTTTAATAAATTAATTGAACCGATTTTTACGTATTATTATAAAGCTTATAGAAAGCTAAATCCGAAAATAAAAGGAAGTCCAGTGCATGACGTTGTCACAATGATGGTTGCGGCGAATCCGTCTATTTTGGATTATGTGTACCGTCGTGTCGATGTAGATACAGTGGGGATTGCAAAAGGAGAAAGTATTGCTGATTTTCGTCCACAACCTGATGCAAAATCCTTAAAGAATTGGGTGCGAATTGGTTGGTCATTACATTATAAAAAATTTCTCGAAGACTTCGTGAAAATTATGACGTAGACATAATAGGAGAATACAAGTTAAAATAATGGAGATGATTACTAAAATAATCATCTCCATTATTTTGTTTGAAAGAGATAGATAGAGAAGAGTTATACAATAGGAGAGGAATTTTACTTGAAAAAAACTATAGTATGCGCAGTGATTGTGGGTATTTTCGTTTTGCTAATATCGGGTAATTTTTTAGTGAAAAAAGTGTGGAGTTCAAATAATGATGATGCACAGTATATCGCATCCTTTATTGAAGAACATAAAGATGAAAAAAATAGTGCGCTTCTCGTGAAGAGAAATGATAAAGTTGTTTATTCTGTAAATCCAAATGTTGTATTGCCAGTTGCTAGTACGATGAAGTTAATTGTGGCGCTTGAATATACGAAACAAGTTACGGAAGGGAAAATTGACCCGTCTAGTTTCGTTTCCATTAATGATATAAATCGTTATTATGTGCCGAATACAGATGGCGGTGCACAAGATAGATGGCAAAGGTATTTGCAAAAGACAGACAAGATAACAGAAGGAGCAGTTTCTTTAGAAGAAGTGGCAAAAGGAATGGTTAAGTTTAGTTCGAATGCGAATGCTGAATATTTGATGGAAGTGTTAGGATTAGATAATATTAATCGTAATTTACAAAGTTTATCGCTTCCAGCACATCAGCCGCTATTTCCGATTGTTTCATCTTTATACATCCCTGGGTATTTGCATAAAGAACTACATGTTCCGAAATATAAAATAGAGAAAAAGTTAAAAGAAATGTCTCAAGAGCAATATCGTGAATATGCGATGATTATACATGAACGCTTAAAGAAGAAGGGACCATTATTACAGAAGGAAATTCCTCTTTATTTAGAGGAACGTTACGATAAAATTTGGTCAGATCGATTACCAGCAGCTTCTGCAAACGATTATATGGTACTGCTTCAAAAGGCAAATCATAAAGGTGGCCTAACAGAGGCCGAAGAAAAAGTGTGGGCGAATATCGTTGAAACAGATATGAGTGCTAAGAAATATCGTAAAACATTTAGACATGCAGGGCAAAAAAATGGTTATACGCCATGGACAGTTACAAAAGCAGTTTATGCGATGGATAAACGCGGGAATTGTACAGAAATAGTGTTTTTAGCAAATAATTTAAATGAGGACGACAGTGCAGAAATACGGAAACATTTAGCGAACTTACATTTCCAAGTGCTGCAAAGTGATAAGTATGATGCGACTTTTATTAAGTAAACTCGGTGCAGAGAGCACCGAGTTTATTTTTATCCCGCTTTAATGGGCAGTTGATCCCCCACCTCAAAATTCAGCGAAAGCAAAGAAGTTAGGTGGGGGTCGGGCTGCCCCTAAAAGTCCGATTGGTTCAACTAATAATCATTGGGGGATGAAGAAAACCCCCAATGATTAAAGTTTCACTTTATGTACAAGCACTTTTTTCCTATCTCTGGGTATGATGGGTAGTAATACTTAGGTGAGAGGGGAAAAGGTGATGAAACAAAGTAAAGAAGAGTTTATAAAGAGTGAAGGCGCTGATTTCCCTGGAAAAACATATGTAGATTGCGTATTACAACATGTATTTCATTTTCAGCGAAATTACTTATTGAAAGATATGTTTCAAGTGCATAAAGCGCATATCACGATGCTGACTGAAGAAAATTTAATGAAAAAGGAAGAAGCTAAAGTTATACTACACGCATTAAAAAAGGTAGAGGGAATTCCAGAAGAGCAATTGCTCTATACAGAGCGGCATGAAGATCTCTTTTTTTTAGTGGAACATTTAATTTCTCAAGAAGCGAAATGCGATTTTGTAAGTAATATGCACATTGGTAGAAGTAGAAATGATATGGGTGTAACGATGTATCGCATGAGTTTAAGACGATATGTATTACGATTAATGGAACATCATTTATTATTGCAAGAAAGTATATTACAACTTGCCGATGATCATAAGGAAACGATTATGCCAGCTTATACACATACACAACCAGCACAGCCCACAACATTTGGTCATTATACGTTAGCGATTTATGATACGATGCAAAGAGATTTAGAACGAATGAAACGAACGTACAAACTTTTAAACCAATCTCCAATGGGAGCTGCCGCTCTTTCTACAACAAGTTTCCCAATTAAACGAGAGCGAGTTGCCAATTTACTTGGGTTTACAAATGTAATTGAGAACTCATATGATGCTGTTGCTGGAGCGGATTATTTATTAGAAGTTAGCTCGTTACTTATGGTAATTATGACGAATACGAGTAGATGGATCCATGATTTCTTACTATTAGCGACGAAAGAATATGATGGTATTACTGTCGCAAAGCCATATGTACAAATAAGTAGCATTATGCCGCAAAAGCGAAATCCAGTTTCCATTGAACACGCCCGTGCGATTACGAGTAGTGCTTTAGGAGAAGCATTTACAGTATTTCAAATGATTCATAATACTCCATTTGGTGATATTGTCGATACGGAAGATGACCTGCAGCCGTATTTATATAAAGGGATTGAAAAGACCATTCGTGTTTTTTGTATTATGAATGCAGTTATTCGAACGATGAAAGTAGAAGAAGAAACGTTGAAGAGTCGTTCTTATAAACATGCAATTACGATAACTGATTTCGCAGATGTTTTAACAAAAAACTATAGCATTCCATTTCGGCATGCGCATCATGCAGCGAGTGTTATTGCGAAAATGTCATTGGAGCAGCAAAAGGAGCTGCATGAATTACATGTAAAAGATGTAAATATATACTTACAAGAAAAATTTAAAATACATTTATTGGAAAAAGAGTGGGAAGAAATTGTATCGCCAGAAGCATTTATTCAAAAAAGAAATGTATATGGTGGACCGAGTAAAAAGGAAATGGAGCGTATGATTAAAAATCGAAAAGAGTCATTTCAAAAAGAAGAAGAGGTATTTGAAAAAGAAAAACAGAGAATTTTACAAGCTGAAACTGATTTGAATATGTTAACTTCGCATAGTATTGAATCGTAAAAGAGGGATTTAATGAATTAATCGCCAATACTTAATGAAACTATAAATAGAGAGAAGAGATTGTCGATGATTCAATTACATGTATATGAAGAGATTCTTACTTTTAAAAAAGAGATTACGCCATTTTTAGAAAAGAATGAGCAGGAAAATAATCTCATATTAGGTGTATTACAAATGGTCCAACAACCGATATTTATGGGGGTAGCAAAACAAGAGGAAGAAATTGCAGTTGTATTTCTTCAAACAGAAGAAAAGAAACAAATCATTGTTGCTACGTCTGAAATGTCGGAAGAGGACATCGTGGAACTTGCAAAAAAATTAACGAAAGTATATCCAAATGTTCCTGGGTTGATTGGTAATAAGAAAACTGTACAGAGATTAGCGGAAGAGATTGCAGTGTTAGAAAATAAGAAAACTACTGTTGCAATGGAGCAAGGTATATATGAATTAAAACAAGTGAAGAAAAAGTGGAACGGAGATGGAGTATTTCGAGAAGTAAGTAGTGATGAGCTAACATTAATAGAACAGTGGATATATCAATTTTGCGAAGATGTGAATTTGCCTACTACGAAAGAAGAAGCGACCCAAACCGCTCATACATTAATTACTAACCGTCGTCTATTTGGTTTAGAAGTAGATGGGAAGCTTGTATCTGTAGCTGCAAAAACGAGACCGACTACAAACAATATAACAGTTAATTTCGTATATACGCCGAAAGAAGAACGGAAAAAAGGATATGCATCTAGTTGTGTCGGTGCACTTAGTCAACGTATGTTAGATGAAGGGTATAAGACGACTACGTTATATACTGATCTAGCGAATCCTACGTCTAATAAAATTTATCAAGAAATTGGTTATGAACAAATTGCGGAGTCTATACTTATATTTTTAGAGAAATAAAATGAAAAGGCACGCTATTAGAGCATGCCTTTTTGTTATTCATCAATTCGAATGACTTCACCTTGCGGGAAATTCTCAGTTTCTAGTAAGTTACGAATTGCTTTCGCAACGTATTCAGGTGACAATAGTTTTCCTTCTTCTTTTAGTGCGATGAAGCGGTCTAAATTTATGAAATCTTCTTTATTTGTTTCACGAATTTGTGCTTGCATACTTGTGTCAACAACACCAGGTGCAAAAGAGACGATTTTTACTGGATATTCTTTTTCTGCTTCTTCGGTTGCTACGCACTGTGTAAACATATTTACACCAGCTTTCGTCGTGCAATAAGCGCCCCATCCGAAATAAGGATTTTTCCCTGCACCAGATGAAATGTTTATAACACGTTTATCTACTTTCCAGTCTTTCGTATGTTTCATGAAAGTGGAGGTAAGGATCATCGGTGCAAGTAAATTAATTTGAACATTCGTAATGAGTAGTTCGCTTTCAGCTTTTTCTATTGGTCTCATTGGTGCGAGTGTACCAGCGTTATTAATTAAATGAATAGATGATACAGTGTCTTCTTGAATGGATGAAATGATTTCGTTAAAGTTCGTTTCTAAATTATGTACATCTTGAAGATCTAAGGAGTGGAAAACACAATTGCTGTTATATTGCTGTGCAAGTTTCGTAAGCTCTTTATTTTCTCTTCTAGAAATAGAGATGATACTCGTGTTTTCTTCTAACAATTGTGCGGCAATTGCCTCACCTAAACCTTGTGAAGTTCCTGTTACGATAACATAGCGCATAGTGTAATAAGCTCCTCTCGTATGTGCGGAATTTTGTTGGACAAAGTACATTGCATAGTTTGTCTACATTTTATAGTATAGAGCACTTTTTACTATAATTGAAATGAGATGATTGTGTGCCTTTTATAAATCGTTTTACAACAACAGTACCTGGTGCCGTCACGTTCACTGGGAATACGTTAGGGCTTAGCCCTACATCACCTGCACCAGGTAATATTTTTGGTACACTTGCTGTGTTTACGACAGTAAATACAGCGCTACAAGTACCAGGATTCCCGGTAGGGACAACAGATGAATGGCAATTGAATTCTTCAAGTGCAATTTTAAATCTTCCAGCGGGAAGTAGTGTGTTATATGCAGAATTAGTTTGGGCTGGTACTTTCCGGACTGATACGGAAGATGTTTTACCGTTTTTAAATGATAATATTACATTTACAACACCGGCTGGGACTTTTTCTGTTACGCCAGATCCTGCTACTGCGCAGCAAGGTTCAGTAGGGAATCAGTTTTATTATGCGCGCTCTGCCAATGTAACGAATCTTGTTAGTGCGGGTGGGGCAGGCACATATACAACCGGGGCTGTGCCAGCTGCAAGAACTTCATCTGATCCAACTATTAGTCGTTCGGCTGGATGGACGCTTGAGGTTGTGTATCAAAATGCTAGTTTGCCACTTCGGAATTTATCAGTTTATGCAGGTCAAGAAATTATCGATGCTTCATCACCACCAGTGGATGCTACTATTTCAGGATTTGCTACTCCAGCCACAGGAGCTGTAACAGGACGGGTGCTCGTAACTGCTCAAGAAGGTGATTCTAACATTGTTGGAGATCAACTTCGTTTTGGACCGAATGCAAATACTACAGTTGCATTATCCGGCCCGAGAAACCCCGCAAATAATTTTTTTCAGTCACAAATTTGTAACGATATTGGAGAGTTAGATACAACTGGAACGTTTGGAGATTTGAATCAGCCTTTAGGGATAGCTTTAGCCGTCCGAAGACAAGGGTGGGATATTACAAATGTAAATGCCTCTGCATCATTAGTAAATAATCAAACGTCAGCAACGGTTCGATTCGTTACTAATGGAGATGGATATGCTGCAGCTGGTTTTGGGGTTCAAATTGATGCAACGGGGCCAATTATTAATCCTGTTAAATCGGTCAATAGAACAGTTGCAGGAGTTGGAGATATTCTTACCTACACAATTACAGTTCCTAATACAGGTACGGGAAGTGCAGAAAATGTTATATTACAAGATAGTATTCCGAACGGAACGACGTTTGTTACAGGTAGTGTAACGGTAGGTGGAGTAACACAGCCGAATGCGAACCCTGCTAATGGAATTAATTTAGGCACAATCCCAACTAACGCGCAAAGAGTTGTTACATTTCAAGTGCGAATAACATCGTTTCCGAACCCAAATCCTATTCCGAATCGCGCAATGGTGTCATATCAATTCCGTCCTTTCGTCGGTAGTCCACCAATTACAAGTATGTCTTCTTCAAATTCAGTACAAACGACAGTGAATCAAGCAACTATAAGTATGCAAAAATCTGTAGATTTACAGACAGCAACCCTTAATGATGTATTAACATACACAGTTAATGTGACGAATAATGGAAATGTCACTGCAAATAATGTTGTTTTTGTTGATAGTATCCCTGGTGGCACAACATTTGTTCCAAATAGTGTCACGGTAAATGGGGTAGCACGTCCAGGAGCAAATCCAGCAAGTAGTATTAATCTAGGAAGTATTAATGCTTCGCAAACGACGGTAGTGCGTTTTCAAGTTCGAGTAACATCTAATCCGCTTGTAAATCCAATTCCAAATCGTGCGAGTGTAACATTTAACTTTACTCCAGTACCTGGTCAACAACCAATTTCAGGACAGGCGACAAGTAACACTGTATTTACTACAATTAATGTAGCTGATATAAGAACGAGAAAAGCAGTGGATAGAGCTTTTGCGACAGTGAATGACGTTCTTACGTACACTATTACAATTGAGAATGCCGGAAATGTACTTGCGACAAATGTTATTTTTCAAGATCCAATTCCAATTGGAACAACTTTTATCGCAAATAGTGTGACTGTAGATGGGGTTTCACAACCAGGAGCAAATCCTTCGACTGGGTTTGCGGTAGCAAATATTTCTCCAGGTGGAAGTAGGACAGTGCGTTTTCAAGTCCGAGTGACATCTACGCCATCAGGAGGTACGATTGCGAATCGTGGAAATGTATCTGCTAATTTCGTCGTTATTCCGAATCAACCACCAGTGACGATTAATAGACAAACGAATACAGTTGTGACACAAGTTAATACAGGCGGTTTAAATGTAATAAAAGAAGTGAATACAACGCAAGCGGCAGTAGGGGATACTTTAACATACACAATTGCCGTTCAAAATACAGGAAACGTTCCGTTAACAAATGTATTTTTCCAAGACATTATCTCTTCAGCGGTTTCTTTCGTTGCAAATTCTGTAACCGTTAATGGAGTATCGCAAAGTGGTTTGAATCCGAATACAGGATTCTCTCTTCCGAATATTCCTGCGGCTCAAACAGTTGTAGTCACATTTGACGTATTAATTGTACAGGATCCAGAAAATGAAGATATTTTAAATCAAGCAAATGTAACAGCGAGTTTTCAAGTGAACCCGAGTGAACCACCAGTAACAATCAATGTTCCGAGTAACATTGTGAATACAACAGTACAATCAGGGAACTTTGAAGTTGTGAAATCAGTGAATACGAATGTTGCAACGGTAGGGGATGTTTTAGTATATACAATTGAAATCATAAATGCAGGTAGTGTACCAGCTACAAATGTATTTTTTCAAGATTCAATTCCACAAGGGACATTATTTATTGAAAACAGTGTAGTTGTTAATGGTGTTTTACAAGAAGGGGCAGATCCAGAACTTGGATTCTTATTAAATAATTTGCCTACTGGCGCGAGTGTAATTGTTACGTTTGAAGTATTAATTGATGAAATTCCTCAAGGAAATAATGTTGTAAATAATGCGAATGTAACTGGAGATTTTCTTGTAAATCCAACAGAGCCACCAATTACTGTAACGGTGCCAAGTAATACTGTTAATACAGTGGTGAATTCTTCAGGGCTAAATGTAATAAAAAGTGTAAGTGCTACTGAAGCAGGTGTAGGAGATACGCTAACGTATACAATTCGTATACAAAATAGTGGAACAGTAGCAGCGACAAATGTATCATTCGTTGATCCAATTCCATCTGGAACAACGTTTGTAGCAAATAGTGTAACGATAAATGGAACGCCTCAACCAGGTTTAAGCCCAATAATTGGATTTCCACTTGCTAACATTCCGGTAGGAGGGATGGTAACAGTTACTTTTCAAGTGACGATTACGAGTGTACCACCAAATAGAGTTCTTCCGAATAATGCGAATGTAACTGCTGATTTCCAAGTAAGTCCTCTCCAGCCACCAGTTACAATTGTAACGATTAGTAACATTGTTGTGACACGAGTGAATGTAGGATCACTTAATGTAATGAAGAGTGTAAATACACCACAAGCAGGAGTAGGAGATACGTTAACGTATACGATTCTTATTCAAAATACAGGAACTGTTCCTGCAACGAATATTATTTTTCAAGATCCAATTCCGTCTGGTACTGCGTTTGTAGCAAATAGTGTGACGATAAATGGAGTTGTTCAGCAAGGCGCGAATCCTATGGTAGGTTTCCCAGTACCAAATATTCCGGTCGGGCAAACATCTACGATTACGTTTCAAGTTACAGTGACGAGTGTTCCGAGCGGTGGAAATATAAGAAACCAATCGAACGTTACTGCAAGTTTTCTTATAAATCCAGCAAACCCTCCAATAACGACTGTTACGAATAGTAATTTCGTTGTGACGCAAGTAAACACTGCTCGATTAAATATACAAAAATCTTCATCTGTACAACAAGCTGCACTTGGAGAGACTTACACGTATTCTGTAGTCATTCGAAATAACGGCACAGTAACAGCAACGAATGTTTCCTTCATTGATTCAATTGCTCCAGAAACAACATTTGTAGCAAATAGCGTAACGATAAATGGAACGCCTCAACCTGGATTTGATCCAAATATAGGTTTTACGCTTCCTAATATTGCTGCTGGAACATCATTGACTGTAACGTTCCAAGTAACAGTAGTTGCGCCATCCACGCGCGGAGCCGTATTAAACACGGCATCTGCAACAGCTACTTTTTTATTAAATCCTTTACAGCCCCCTGTAACAACAACCAATTCAAGTAATACGACAGTAGTTACGATACCGTTACCTCCTCCTGGTGAAGTAACAGCAACAAAAACAGTTGATGTTGCTGCTGGAGCGGTTGGGGATGTATTAACGTATACTGTGCTAATTTCAAACGTAGGAATTATACCAGTTACAGATGTGTTCTTTCAAGATGTCATACCAGAAGGAACGATATTTGTAGCAAATAGTGTAACGATAGGTGGGGCGCAGCAACTTGGCTTAAATCCAGAAACAGGATTTCCAGTTAGTCCGTTATTAAATGCAGGTGCAAATATTGCTGTGACGTTCCAAGTGACGATTACGGAGATTCCAGATAATGAAGTCATATTAAATGATGCAGATGTTACATTTACTTCACAACCAAATCCGCAGGAACCACCAATTACGGAAACGATATTAACGAATTTAGTCGTTACGACAATTAATATAGCGTCTATATTTCCATTAAAACTAGTCGATAAAGAGGTAGCGACGGTTGGAGAAATATTAACGTATGATGTATTAATCTTTAATTTCGGTACAGTGGCAGCAACGAATGTTAAATTTATAGATACAACTTCCGCCGGTGTAGCATTTGTACCGGGAAGTGTGAGCATAAATGGGGTGCCGGCACCAGGATTAGATCCTTTCATTGGCTTTACAATTCCAGATATCCCTGTAGATGATTTTGTACTTGTCACATATCAGGAAGTGGTTACGAGCATACCTGAGGGGGGAACGATTGTTAACTTTGTAGACGTTACAGCTACATTTGCTGTAAGTGAAACAGAGCCGCCTATTACAGAAACAACAACAAGTAATACGACATTAACAGAAATTAATGAACCCGGTTTAAATGTTTTAAAATCAGTAAGTCAGCCGGTTGTTGCAGTAGGTGATACAATCACATATACAACAATAGTTCAAAATACAGGTACAGTGGTAGCGACAAATGTTCAATATAGTGATGTATTACCGTCCTCGATCACATTTATACCAGATAGTGTAACGATAGATGGTGTGCTACAACCTGGATTCAATCCTAATAATGGATTCCCGCTTCCAGATATAAGCCCAGGTGAAAGTGTAGAAGTTACGTTCCAAGTAACAGTTGTCAGTGTTCCATCAAACGGAACAATTGCTAATACTGCAAATATTACGGGAAGCTTTATATTAGTACCAGGAGAACCACCAGTTGTAGTAAACCAACCGAGCAATACAACACTTACAACTGTAAATAGAGGACGATTTAATGTTATTAAACAAGTAAATAGGGCTGCTACTCTCGTTGGAGATGTATTAACGTATACAGTTCAAATAACGAATACAGGAACAGTAACAGCTAATGATGTTCAGTTTATTGATACGATTTCAGCAGGAGCGTCATTTGTACCAAGTAGTGTAACGATAAATGGAGCCCCGCAACCAAACTTAAATCCGATTACTGGCTTTGGAGTTGGAGATATACCAGTTGGAGAAACAGTTATCGTGACGTTTCAAGCGACAGTTACAAACATCCCGTCATCAGGAACCATTACGAACGTTGCAAATATAACAGGAAGCTTTACTTTAGTACCAGGAGAGCCGCCGGTTGTAGTAACTGAACCGAGTAATACGACAATAACAAGGGTAAATAGAGGGAGATTTAATGTTATAAAAACCGTAAATAAGCAAGCAACACGATTAGGGGATACGTTAACTTATAGTGTGCAAGTTACAAATACGGGAACGGTATTAGCGACGAATGTTCAGTTTATCGATGTTCCGTCACCTAGTTTAGAATTCATTCCTGGAAGTGTACAAATAAATGGAATTTCGCAAGTAGGTTTAGATCCATTTGTAGGCTTTTCATTACCAGATCTTGCAGTAGGGGACAGTATATTAATTACATTTGAAGTAAATGTAATCGCAATTCCGCCTTCTAGTAGCATTATGAATACAGCGAGAGTAACTGGTGATTTCGAATTGATTCCAGGAGAACCACCGTTTACAATTACGAACTCAAGTAATACGACAGTCACACCAGTAAATCGAGGTAGTTTAGATATGCTGAAAGAAGTAGATCATCCGATTGTTGGAGTGGGAGAAACGGTAACGTATACTGTTCGTATATTAAATACTGGTACGGCTGATGCGATGAATGTTCAATTTATAGACGTGTTATCTCAGGAAGCTGAGTTTGTTCCAAATAGTGTAACGATAAATGGAGTTCCGCAACCAGGGTTAAATCCACAGGCTGGATTTACGATACCAGACATCCCAGTGGGTGAGACGGCACTTGTAACATATGAAGCTACGATTACAAGTTTTCCAGATGGTGGTACAGTAGTGAACCTTGCTGGGGCGTTAGCAGAATATATTTTAGTACCAGGAGAACCGCCAGTTACAGTGATGGATACGAGCAATACAGTTATAGTGACGGTAAATACGGCAATCTTATTTGTTGCAAAAGGAGCGGATTTTGAAGTAGCGATGGTAGGAGATGTTGTCACTTACGGAATTGCTGTTATAAATGATAGTACAGTTCCTGTGACGAATATTGTTTTAACAGATATCATTGATCCGAATACGTTATTTATAAATGGCTCGGTAACGGTAAATGATGTACCTTTTCCATTTGCCAACCCGAATACAGGTATTCCGTTAGGTGATTTTCAGCCAAATGATGCAGCAATTATTAATTTCCAAGTTGTAATAACAGGAGGGCAAATAAATAACTTAGTTACAAATACAGCTACGGCGAGTGGGCTTGCAATTGTGAATCCAAATGAACCGCCTGTAGTAGTTGAAGGCGATAGCAATACAGTTGTTATCCCGTTTATTCCTCAAAATGTCTCAACGACTGTTGTAAAAGTGGCAGACCATCAAACAGCAACAATAGGAGATGTTATTACGTTTACGACAGTTATTACAAATACGGGAGATACAGCGATACAAAATATTCGTTTTCAAGATATGTTAGATAGTAGTGTTCAATTTGTCCTTGGAAGTGTAACGGTTGATAATACGCCAGTGCCAAATGTAAACCCAATATCAGGATTTCTTATAGGAAGTTTAAATCCAGGTGAAGCACGCACAGTCTCGTTCCAAGTAGTAGTTCAGAGCGCGCCAAGTGGTTCAGGAAATTATATAAATCAAGCGAGTATTCGCTTCGAACATCAAGTAGGTACAGTGTTACCGCCTGTTACACAAATAATAGAAAGTAATATTGTGGTCATACCGTTCGTCCCAACGATCGAACAAATTTGTGAAACAAACTTTAATTGCTTAGATAAAATTCCATTTCAATGTTCTCCGTGTAATCATTTGCACGAACATAAGAAATAAAAACAAAAAGAGCATCCTGAAAGAATAGGATGCTCTTTTTGTATTAATCACATAGATTCATTTTCCGGTGAGGTAAAAAACTCGTTGATTTTGTTGGAAAGTAGAAATGGAATGGCTCCTTTTATAACAGAAATATCCCAATCCCACCATGCGAGTTTTTCTAGCTTGTCAATCGTTTCTTGCGGGAAACGATATCGAACAAATTTTGCAGGATTACCAGCTACAATTGCATATGGAGGTACGTCTTTTGTAACAACACTCTTTGCCCCAATAATGGCTCCGTTACCAATTGTAACACCAGATAAAATGCAGGATTGATAACCAATCCATACATCGTTGCCGACTACGATGTCACCTTTTGAAGAAGGATGACCAGTAATATGTGCTCCTTCATTAAAAAATGCATTAAATGGGTATGTCGTTATCCAGTCTGCGCGATGTTCACCGCCAAGTATAAAAACGACTTCTTCTCCTAATGAACAAAACTTACCTATTTTTAATTTTGTTTCATCATTCCAAGAAAAAATGGTTGGACCTACTTTACTATAAGTATAATCACCAATATCATATTTATTATATTCAGGTTTTTGATTTAAAAATAACATAACAAATTTAGCATCCTCTCTAAAGCAAGTAATGGATATGGAACATTATATGCAACTTGGAATAAGTCGAACTGTGTTGTATGAATTGGTAATGCACAAAAATAGTAGTAGGCGTAATGCATAAAAAAGGAGTGGAATGAATGATATACGAAATGGGATTATATAATAAACCTTTTCAATCAATTCAATTAGGAAAAAAAGTATATGAAGTACGTTTATACGATGCAAAACGTCAACTTATAAAACAAGGCGATCATATTGTATTTACGCACCTTACGACAGAGGAAACGATGACTGCCAAAGTAACGGAAATAAAACGATACGAAAGCTTTAAAGCGATGTACGAACAAATTGATCACAAATTATTGGATTGTGAAAATGATAGTTTAGAGGAAATGCTAGAAAGTACATACAAAATATATACGAAAGAACAAGAAGAAAAGTGGGGAACAGTTGCGATTCGTATTGAGGTAATAAAATGATAAGAAATCGCGGCGCGGCTATCATTGTGCAGGAAGGGAAAATCGTACTTATAAAACGTATCCGAGAAGGAGAAATATATTATGTTTTTCCGGAAGGAGGAATTGAAGAAGGAGAAACACCTGAAGAGGCAACGAAGCGAGAGGCTTATGAAGAGTTAGGGGTACATATAAAAGTGGAGCATCTCATTGCAAAGGTGGAGTATAAGGGAACGGAGTATTATTTTAATGCCCATATTGTAGGTGGAGTTTTCGGAAGTGGTAAAGCTGAAGAATTCGAAATGAAAGATAGAGGGAGTTATATTCCATTATGGTTGCCGATACACGAGTTGGAGAAAGTGAATATAAAACCGTATGAAGTGGTCGGAAGTATATGTAATCATTATAAAAAGTAAGGTCTGACAACATACAAAAAAAACCATTGACATAGCCTTCTGATTTAAGTATTGTATTCGAGTATGTTTATAATCAGGAGGTTTATATGAGCAATCAAACAACTACACATCATGTGAAAATGACAACAGCAGATCCATCTGGAATTGGTCTATTTGGATTAGCGATGGTAACACTTGTAGCATCATCTCAAAAGTTAGGCTTAACAGATGGCGTTTCACTTGTATTACCGTGGGCAATCTTTTTAGGAGGATTTGCACAAATCTTTGCGTGCATTCACGATGCAAAGCATAACAATACGTTCGGTACAACAGCATTCGGTGCATACGGCCTATTTTGGTTAGGTGTTGGAATGTCTTGGTTAATTCAACTTGGAGTATTTGGCGAAAAATTAGCACAAGCTGCAGATTCAAAACAGCTGGGTGTAGCCTTTATTGGATATTTGATTTTCACAATCTTTATGACAATTGGTGCAATGGAAACACATAAAGTATTATTTATGATTTTCGTCCTTATTGATTTCTTATTTATTGGTCTTTCATTAAGTACTTTAGGTGTTATGCCACATGCAATGCATAATTTAGCAGCGTATTCTGAACTATGTATTTCATTATTATCTTTCTATGGTTCAGCAGCAGCAGTGTTAAATACACACTTCGGTAAAGTTGTATTACCAGTTGGAAAGCCGTTTGGTATTTTTAAAAAGTAATAAAAAAGCACAGGTGATTGTATAGTCATCTGTGCTTTTTTATATGGAATAAATAAAAATGAAAAATACAATTGAAATTGATTATCATTATTAATATAATGAGAATGAGAATCATTTATTGTGAGAGGGGGATGCCGAAGTGGCAAAAATTTTAATAGCTTATGCAAGTATGTCAGGAAATACAGAGAGTATTGCTGATTTAATAAAAGTTAGTTTAGATGCTTTTGATCATGAAGTAGTATTGCAAGAAATGGAAGGCATGGATGCTGAAGAATTATTAGCCTATGATGGAATCATTTTAGGATCTTATACGTGGGGCGATGGTGAATTACCGTTTGAGGCGGAAGATTTCCATGAGGACTTAGAAAATATAGATTTATCAGGAAAGAAAGTAGCGGTATTCGGATCAGGTGATACGGCGTATGAACTATTTTGTGAAGCGGTAACGATATTTGAAGAAAGACTTGTAGAACGCGGTGCAGAGCTTGTACAAGAAGGATTGAAAATCGAACTAGCTCCAGAAGATGAAGAGGATGTTGAAAAATGCAGTAATTTTGCAATTGCATTTGCTGAGAAGTTCTAAGAATGGGAGTGTCAACGTGGAGACAATGTTAAGTGCGACCGCTATTACAAAGTTAAGAGATGGAAAACTTATGTTAGCTACTACATATAATGGCTTATTTATTGAACGAGACGGAGAATGGAAACAAATATTAAAAGGTTTTCAAAAACGAATTAGGGATTTACATAGCGAAGATAATGTAGTGTATGGTGTAGGTGACGAAGGGATTTTTATTCGTAGTATGAATGGTGGAGAGAACTGGACGGTTCAGCGTTTTCCAACAAAAGCAACGAGTTGGAATGTGTGTAGTAATGTACAAGGAACAGTCATTGCTCATGGAGATAAAACGTTGTATCGTTCTAATGATTTTGGTTCGACATGGGAAACCATTCATCCATTTCTTGAGTATGGTGGCGGGGCACCATCTATTCGATCGTTATTTTTATATAAACATTACTTATTTATCGGTACGAAAATACATGCTAAATATGGTGGGGTTTGGCTCTTTAATTTGGAGACACGTAAATTAAAGAGGATTAAAATCGTGATGAATCAGATGATCTCAGCGTTGACTGTACACAATTCTTATATAGTAGCAGCGAGTGGATCGTGCAAGGGGATTAGCGGGAATATTTCTTTTTGTAAAATAGATGAAAGTATTGAGAGTGAAAAAACATATTGGCACACATGTCAAAGTGAGCAGAAAGCAAGTAGCTATTTAGCCTTGAGTGTAGATCAACATGTGCTATATACAACGTCAACGCAAAATAAGGCGGGGATTAGTACGGTTTGTCGTGTACTTTTAGAAGAAGGACTTGTTACAGTATGTGACTCAGTTAAAGGGCATGGCTGGCGCATCGTTAACCAAAAAGAGGGTTATGTTGTAGCTGGATCAGGTGAATCAAAAGCGATGCAGTGGAAGAAAAAAATTATATAGCAAAAAAAACTTTACTTTTATTATATTGATATGATATAGTTACTTTAAACCATTTTACTTTTAATAATATAGAGATTTAAATGAGCTGTAACTTCCGAGGAGGATAGCAATGTTAAATCTCCTCTGGGGTTGCAGTTTTTTAATGTTTGAAGTATTATTGTAAAGTGGTTGAAAATGAATATGTACATATAGGTACATTGTAGGAGGATTTTTTAAATGCAAAACGGTAAAGTAAAATGGTTTAACGCAGAAAAAGGTTTCGGTTTCATCGAGGTTGAAGGCGGAGAAGACGTATTCGTTCATTTCTCAGCTATCCAAGGCGACGGCTTCAAATCTTTAGAAGAAGGTCAAGAAGTTACTTTCGAAGTAGAACAAGGTAACCGTGGACCTCAAGCTACAAACGTTAACAAGAAGTAATTACGGAAAAAAGAAGGGCTTGCCCTTCTTTTTTTTGCATTTTTATTGAATAACCTCCTATGTACATATAATAATGAGATTAAATTTTCGTTTATTAGACGAAGTATTTCATGCATAAAGTGTATGAATAAATAAATACTGAAAATAGAGTATGTGTGTGAAAAGGAATTTAGAAAGAGGTAAATAAATTGGAAAACGCTACACATTTTATTGTGTTCGATATAGAGAGAAATTTCAGGCCGTATAAATCAGAAGATCCGTCAGAGATAGTTGATATCGGAGCTGTAAAAATAGAAGCAAGTACAATGAAGGTAATTGGAGAATTTTCGGAGTTAGTAAAGCCGAGTGCACGACTCACTCGTCATACGACAAAATTAACGGGAATTACAAAGGAAGATTTAATTGGTGTGGAGAAATTTCCGCAAATTATAGAGAAATTTATTCAATTTATCGGAGAAGACTCTGTATTTGTTTCATGGGGAAGAGAAGATTATCGTTTTTTATCTCATGATTGTACGTTACACGGTGTAGAATGCCCATGTATGGAAAAAGAGAGCAAATTTGATTTGCAGAAGTTTGTTTTCCAAGCGTATGAAGAGTTATTTGAGCATACACCAAGTTTACAATTTGCAGTAGAACAGCTCGGTTTAACGTGGGAAGGGAAGCAGCACCGAGCTTTAGCGGATGCTGAGAATACAGCGAATATACTTCTTAAAGTATATAGCGAGAGAGACATTCGTAAACGGTACAAAAGACATGGTGAGCTTGAACTTGTAGAGAACGGAAAACTAACAGAAAAAGCGAAAAAAAAGATGCGGAAATGGGTATTTAAAGAAATGAGAAAAAATACAGAGCGTCCTTTCGTTTGGAGTGCATTTGAAAATAGTGACACGTGGGAAAGTATAACGGAAAGATATTATATAAGTGAAGCTACAATAGCACTTCTGAAAAAGCATTTTCCTACGGCGGTGAGAAAAGCGGAAAGGCAGATTAGGTATTTGGCTGAGATGGAGGAGAATGTAGAGGTTAAATGACATTCTCCTCTATTTCTAGCTACATAAATTTAACGTCATTGTACTGATGGATGAATAAAGTATTCATATTAAATAGGAATTGATTTGTTGTGATTGGGCCATTATAATTGCTTTGAAAATTAAGGTGTGGTAAGAATTTTTAAATACATTCATAAAATTAGAGCCCATAGAAATGAAAAAGGATAGAGTTAAATGGAAGCAATCTTTAACATTGTAACAGTTTTAGTTTTTGGGATAATATTTACCACGCTATTAGCAGTAATTACACTTCCTTTCATAGCAAAGAAGAAAAATTGGAAAACGCTTAATATATCTTTAAATCATGGTGTATTAAAGGTTAAAATCGAAGAGTAAAATATGAGTTTTATACAAGGGAGGTGTGATGGTGATAGACTTGGATATTAAAGACGTCGCCGTAAAGATGGAATTAAACGGAGTCTTTTGGAATGAGGATGGGATTGCTGAAATGACCGTGACTACAAAAGAAGAGCATTCTCTTCTTCTTCGTCTAGTAGTTGACTTAGAAAGTAAAACTATTAGGGCGAAGAGTGCCGAAATAGTGAATGGATTCTGCCCTCTGTGCAAACAGAAAAGGGACGAATGTAGTGAACTTAATGACTTACAAAACAAAATGGATATTTTAGAAGAAGCTTACGATTGGGTGAGAGAGCATCCAGAATATCGTTTTCAATTATCTTTTTACGAGTACAATAAATTTGAGGTAGTGAAGTGAAATTTTCATTTTACCAATATACATAGTGACTACTCTAATGGAAATACACTTGTACAACAAGGAAGGAATCTACTGGATTCTGCAACAATTGTTATCTTGGATTAAAAATAAGCATATTTTGTTTTAAAGCAGAAAAACCGATTCTTAGAAGAATCGGTTTTTTTATATAACTGTCAACTATGTCCTAAATAAAAGAGCGTTTGTTAACAGCGCTCAGTAAGAATAGTTATATGGAAGGATTTATCCCGCATTAACGGGCAGTTGATCCCCCACCTTAAAATTCAGCTGAAGCAACGAAGTTAGGTGGGGGATCAACTGCCCGTAAAAGCCCGATTGATGAGAGCTGATAATCAGTGGGGATGAACAAAACCCCCACTGATTAAAGTTTCACTTTATTCAATCCCGTTCGGATCGTAAGAATACTGTTGCTTATTCTCAATCCGCTCAATCACATCTTGCAATTCATCTGGCTTCAGAAATTCAATCGGAGAGAAGCCTTTCTCAAACGTAAGTGTATCAGCTTCGATCATTAGTACGTATCGGTCATTTACCTTTGCGATATGTATTTGATCCCCGAAATCAGCAAGCAGGGCCTTTACGGAGATATGGTCTGCTTTTAGCTTTAATTCCACTTCAGGAGCGTGCTCGACGATTTGAGCGGTAGCTTCCATTACTTCTTCGGTTGAAAATTGTTCCATAATTTCGCGTTTCGGACTGGCAGCCCATACTTCCATTGCTTGGTCGAATTGTTCGCGTTCTTCCGTACCTTCTTCAAATACATCTTCAATTTGGTCGTATACCATGTCCATTACTTGTGTTTTCATAATTTCAGGCATAGAGCGTTCGTACTCGACGAATTTTAAGAAGTCCTCAAAATAACGGGCGTGAGATGCTTGGTGAATTTTTAGTTCGCCTACTTCGACCATACCTTCTTCAGGCATGTACGGATATTGGATAGATTTCATATTTTTTGTTGTGATGGCCATTTCAACGTTACGAATCAGTGTGGATTCATCTGAAATAGAAGCGACTTTCGGTTCGAAGTCACATTTCATAACGAAAACGAATGGATCATCAAAGTATTTGCGTAGTTTTGCTTGCGCAATTAAAAATACACCACCGCGTACAGCGCTTGTGTCCAGATATGTATAAACGAGAGGTTCACTCATATCTTTGAAGTTTTCTTTTGTTTCCGCAAAGCGAATGCGATTAAAGAGGTTGTAATGGGGGTTTGAATCAAGTTCGTGCCCTTCTTCTACAATGAAGCGACCGATCTTTGTCGGAGCTTGTTCTGTTTTCGCATGACGTTCTACTTTTCGCTTTGAGATTTTTAATAATTCACCATTTAAAAATTCTTTTAAGGAGCTATCTTCATACTCTTCAGCGTCTAACGTTTGAAAATGTTTGTAGCGTTTATCAACAGCTTCACCTTTTCCTTCTACTTGTACAACATAAAAGGAAAGATAATTTATTTCAAAATCCATATTTATCACCTTGTTTCATTTCATTAACTCTTATCAGTATAGAGATGGAAAAAACTTTCGTCAATTTATATAAAGGAAGGGGGAGCCCCTTCCTTTATATATTTTTTACTTTCGAAATTAAAATCCGTCTTCTAATGCTGAAAATGGAATGTTTAGTCTGTTTTCTATTGTACGTAAACGCTGGTTTAATCGGTTTAATCTACGTGTATGACGCTCAACCGTGTTTTCTAATTGACGTACTCTTTGTTCAAGCTCATTTACTCGTCTTTCTAGTTGACGGTTTCCAGTACCAGGAAAAGAGATGGGAAGTTGGAATTGTCGATTTTGATCATATGGATTAACTTGTTCTGCTGGATCTATATATTGTTGGTATTGTGCTTGTAAATCATATTGAGGTTGATAACCATTTTGGTTATATGGATCGTATGGATTGTAGGGGTACATAAAAACATCCTCCATTTCTTTAAAATAGGTTAATTCACCATAATGTATGTGTAAAAGCGGAGTGTGGCACGGCAAATACCTATTTATGTTCACAAGGTGTTCCTTTATAAATAAGAATATGGAGTTTTACATTTGTATTTCTTTTGTTTTATGGTATATACTGGATAAAAAGGTGAGGTTACATAAAGGTTACAATTCTATCGGACTCCAACTTTTATATAAATATGTATAGACATTTAGAAAAGAAAAGAGTAATTTATATAGAGTAAAAAATAACTTGTAACATTTTATAAATATATTGTAAAATGATTGTAACAAAACATACATAAAAATGAAATAATACATAAAAGTAATATTGGGAAAAAGGGGAGAGTATATTGTTCCGTAAAGTAAAGGGTATATTAGTTGGGGTGTTATGTGTAGCTATAGTGAGTGGTTGTGGTGCAAAAGTAAGTGATGTTGCATTAGTAAGTGACATTGGTGGCCACACGGTAGAGGCTAAAGCAGAGGTACAGGATTCTATTAGTTTAGTAGATGGTCGTACTGGTACGGAAGTGAAAAAGCTAGATTTATCGAGTCTAGGTTATTTTGAAGACGAAGCAAAATTTAAAAAATCGGTAACGAAGGTTGCTAGCGAGGTTGGAAAAAGCGTGGACAAAAAGATGGTCCCTTCACGTGTAGCACCTGATGGAAGTTGGCAAGAAGGAAAACCTTCTTATGAATTAATGGAAAAAGAATTAGTAGATAAATTATTAAACGTTGGCATGTGGGATTCTTCATATCAATTACCTATTGTTGAGAAAAAGCCTATCGCAACATTAAGTGATGCGCAAGGAAGTGGTACGGTAATTGGTAGATATGAAACGAATTTAGGTGGCTCAGCAGGTGGCCGTATTGAGAATATCCGTTTGTCAGCAGCGAGCATAAATGGAGTTGTATTAGCAAAAGGAGACAGTTTCTCTTTCAATGCATTAATTGGTGATACAACGCCAGATAAAGGGTATCAATTAGGAAAAGAAATTGTAGATGGTAAATTAGTAGATGGATATGGCGGTGGTGTTTGTCAAACATCATCAACATTATACAATGCAGCAGATCAAGCTGGTTTGAAAATGGTAGAGAGAACGACACATTCTAAAACGGTAGGTTATGTTCCACAAGGAAGAGATGCTACAATTGCATATCCATACTTAGACTTAGTGTTTGAAAACACGAATGATGCACCTGTGAAACTTTATATGGGCATTCAGGGTGGAAAGTTAGTTGCTGAAGTACATAAAATGAAATAATAGTTATAAAGTCACCTTTTCTGAAAGTTAGAAGAGGTGACTTTTTTATTATGAAAATAAAAAATGAGTGTAAATTCTGACTTTTCTTATTTACATAGGATGATTTTAGTTGTATCCTTCATAGTAACGGTTATATGAAATAGGAAAATATCAGGATAAGGAGATGGAGTTATTCATGGTACAAATTCACCCGAAAACACGTATTGGTCATGTTGAATTTAAAGTGCAAAATTTAGAGCGCCAAATTGTATTTTATGAGAATGTAGTAGGCTTAGAAGTAATTAAGCAAGAGGCGAATAAAGCATATTTATCAGGAAAAGGTGGAAAGAACACGTTACTTGTTCTTGAAAAGTTAGAGGACGGGGTACTGCAAGAACCGCGTACGACTGGTATATATCATGTAGCCTTTTTAGTTCCGACTCGTGAGGCTTTTGCTTCGGCATTATTTGGTGTAATTCGTAATAAGAATGTAATTGATAGTCCGGCTGAGCAAGAAGGACGTTATACATATTCAAATGAAATTTTACCGATCTCAAGGTTTAATAGTGCAAGTGATCATACGTATAGCGAAGCGTTTTATTTACAAGATTTAGAGGGGAATGGTATAGAAATTTATGCAGACCGTCCGCGCGAACAATGGGGAGAAGGACCAGGAGGCAGTACGCCGCTTGATTTAAAAGAACTGGCAACACTCGTTGATTATGAGGTTGATGGGTTGCCTGCTAATACTGTCGTTGGGCACGTACATTTACGAATAGCAGATGTAGAGAAGTCACACGAGTTTTATGTAGAGACAGTAGGATTTGAAGTACAACAGCGTGAAGATGACTGCTTATTCATTTCTGCAGGAGGATATCATCACCATATCGGTGCAAATACGTGGAACGGAGTAAATAATCCACACCCACCCGCACATGCAACTGGACTTAAAGTGTATACAATTGTATTACCACATAAAGAAGCATTAGATGAAGTGAAAGAAAGATTAATAGAAAAACAACATAAAGTAAACGAAAGTACAAACGGATTTACAGTAGTAGATCCTAGTGGTATTACAGTGCAGTTTGAAATAGAGAAAGCATAAAAGAAGTCGGAAGGTGTATAATCACTTTCCGACTTCTTTTTGATACGTAATCCAAGTAGCACAAGGATTACATAGAACGGATTTGTATACATTCGAAAGTATGTGCAGTATGGATGGAAGTTACTGTTCCACGTGAAAAAGACGCCTACTACATCTTTTTTATAGTAGGCAATATACACACATTTTGTTTTATTATCTCGTAATAAGTTAAATAGATAAGAGTCTTCATTGTATAAATCAATAAGTTGTTTTACTTTTAGCTCATTACTTCTACTATATTTCTCTATAACAAGATTATTTTCATCGGATGACTTCTTCATAGCTCAATCCAAAATCTTCTTACTACATTTCCATCTTCCTCAATGAAATCATCATCACGAAGCCCGCCGTTATGTAAAATTGTTTTTTCTGAAGCTGTATTCACGTCGTTGCAAACGACAAGTGCTTTCGTAATGTTTAATTCCTTCGTTTTTTCTAGCGATAATTCTAATAACTTCGTAGCATAACCTTTTCTTCTTTCAGAAGGGCGAATGCCATAACCGATATGACCTCCAGCGTTAAATAAATGCTCGGTTAAACTATGACGTATATTAACAGCTCCTACAATTTTATTTTCATCTGTAACGAGCCAATACGTAGAGTCTGGTACCCAAGATTCAGGGAGGTTTATTCCGTTATGCGCATCGAGCAATTCTTGAATCATAGCCGGAAAGTTAGAAGGGTCCTTTGAAATAACCCACGGAATCATCGTTTCACCGCTATCTTTCCATTCGTTATAAAAATCTAAGTATTCTTCTTGTAAATCGATAGTAGGTGTAAGTAAAGAGACGTTCATTGTTAGTAAGCTCCTTTATTTATTTAGTATGTATAAAAAAATACGGTATAAAATGTAAGCGTTTTCTTAACTTTCTCAACCTCATTTCATGTAATCCACCTTTGTTTTTTAAGAAAATTAGTGGAGTTTTAAAATTAGAAGTTATTTATTTTATGTTAATATTTAAAATATTAACATAAAACGGTCAGAGTATTAAGTGTATTTTAGCAAAATTCCTTCATATCGATAAAAGGATGTGTGTGATAATTTTTGTTTTATCTATCTATAATGAATGAAAGGGGGAAGGGCTCGTGAGTGTAAATTTTGATTTGATTATACGAATCGGTGTTGCGGGTTTGTTAGGAGCAATAATCGGTATTGAAAGGGAAATTCGATCAAAAGAAGCGGGATTAAAAACACATTTCCTAGTAGCGGTAGGAAGTGCATTAATAATGGTCGTTTCGAAATATGCTTTTTCAGATATTATGAATGAGGAACATATGGCTCTTGATCCGAGCCGTATTGCAGCACAAGTTGTAAGTGGAGTAGGGTTTTTAGGTGCAGGTACAATTATTATTCAAAAACAGGCAGTGAAAGGATTAACGACAGCGGCTGGTTTATGGGCTACAGCAGGAATTGGATTAGCAATTGGGGCTGGCATGTATGTAGTAGGCATTGGAGCGACGATTCTAGTTTTAATTGGTTTAGAGATTGTGAGTCGTATTTTTAAGGTGCAATTTTTATTTCCGCAAAATATAACAGTGCAAATGTGTATAAATAAACATGAGGCGGTACAACAAATAGTAGAAACGCTACAAGTGAAAGGTATTCCAATACTGTCATATGAAGTGGAAGCTTTGCAGCGAGGTACAGAAATAGTTTATAAGGTAGGGATGCAGCTGAAAAATATATCGTCAGAAGAAAAGAATGAATTTATTCAGCATATGCAAGCATTACCGGAAGTTACGTTTATAAAGTTAAAATCATAGCGTTGAAAACGAGGATAGATATAGCAGGAATTTCGCTATTATCTATCTTTTTTGATATAAAATTCACATAAAGTCAAGTGTTAATTTTGCGCGGTATGGATACATATGTGAACGTTCCCTTATTTTTCTCAATACAGAATAAAAAGTAAGAATAGTAAAATAATGGTGCGGGACACTAAAAAATGTAAGGTAGGGGAGAGCATGAAAGGCTATTCAAAAAAAGTGTTAGTAGGGGTAAGTTTTGCTAGTTTAATGTTAGGGAGTTTTCAAGGGAGCACATTGGCAGAAAGTAAAAAGGGAGAGCAAGTTTCTTATCGGAATGTGCTCAAAATGGAGCCAGTTGGTGTACAACTGCCAATGCAAGAATTAGCTCATCCATCAAAAGTGCTTGAAAATAAGTCTTTTGAGAAAAGGCTACAATTTGCTGATTTATCGCAAAGGCCACCTGAAGTAAAAAAAGAAAGTAAGCAATTAGCTGCAGCGAAAACTTATACAATTGCTGAATTAAATCAATTAAACAACCAGCAATTAGTAGATCTACTCGTAACAATTGATTGGGAGCAAATTACGGGTCTATTTCAATTTAATAAGGATAGCCTTGCATTCTATCAAAATGATAGTAGAATGCAGGCAATTATTGATAAATTGAAGCAGCAAGGACAAGCTTATACGAAAGATGATTCCAAAGGGATTGAGACTTTAGTAGAGGTATTACGCTCAGGATTTTATTTAGGATTTTATCATGCGGAATTAAGTAAACTAAATGAGCGGAGCTATCATGATAAATGCTTACCTGCATTACAAACGATTGCGAATAACCCGAATTTCAAACTCGGTACGTTAGAACAAAATAGAGTAGTATCATCATACGGAAAATTAATAGGAAATGCTTCGAGTGATGTGGAAACGATAACATCAGCTGCAAAGATTTTTAAACAATATAACGATAATTTTTCTACATTGGTAGACAATCTTTCAGCTGGAAATGCGATTTACGATATTATGCAAGGTGTTGATTACGACATTCAATCGTATTTGTACGATACGAGAAAAGCACCGAAAGATACAGTATGGTACCAAAAAATTGATAGCTATATTAATGAATTAAGTCGTTTTGCTTTAATTGGAACGGTGACAGAGAAGAATGGTTGGTTAATTAATAATGGTATTTATTATACAGGTAGACTTGGTACGTTCCATAGTACAGGAACGAAAGGATTGCAAGTTGTAACGGACGCAATGAAAATGTATCCGTATTTAGGAGAGCAATATTTCGTAGCGGCTGAGCAAATTGCGACGAACTATGGCGGGAAAGATGCAAATGGAAATGTTGTGAATTTAGATCAAATACGAGAAGACGGGAAGAAAAAATATTTGCCGAAAACGTATACGTTTGATGATGGGGCAATTGTTTTAAAGGCTGGAGATAAAGTGACAGAAGAAAAAGTAAAACGTCTATATTGGGCGGCAAAAGAAGTAAAGGCACAATTCCATCGTACAGTTGAAAGTGATCAACCTTTAGAAAAAGGAAATCCTGATGATGTATTAACGATGGTTATTTATAATAGTCCAGCTGAATATCAATTTAATCGTCAATTGTACGGATATGAAACGAATAACGGTGGCCTATATATAGAAGGAACAGGTACGTTCTTTACTTATGAACGTACGCCAGAAGAAAGTATTTATAGTTTAGAAGAATTGTTCCGACATGAGTTTACTCATTACTTACAAGGTAGATATGAAGTACCAGGGCTTTGGGGACAAGGTAAGATGTATGAGAATGAGAGATTATCTTGGTTTGAAGAAGGGAATGCGGAGTTTTTTGCGGGGGCAACGAGAACGGATAATGTTGTACCGAGAAAGAGCATTATAGGAGGAATATCTTCAAATCCAGCAGAACGTTATACGGCAGAGCGAACGTTAAATGCAAAGTATGGAACGTGGGATTTCTATAATTATTCATTCGCTTTACAATCGTATATGTACAATAAGAGATATGATATGTTTGACAAAGTTCATGATCTTATTAGAAAAAATGATGTAACAGCATATGATGCATACCGCTCTGCATTAAGTAAAGATGCGAATTTAAATAAAGAGTATCAAGACTATATGCAAATGTTAGTCGATAACCGAGAGAAATATAATGTTCCATTAGTATCAGATGATTATTTAACAACTCACGCACCAAAACCAGTTTCAAATATTGCGGCAGAAATTACAGCAGAAGCAAAATTAAGTAATGTATCAGTTAAGAAAAATAAATCACAGTTCTTTAATACATTTACACTGCAAGGAACGTATACAGGTACTACTGCAAAAGGGGAATATGAAGACTGGAAAACAATTACACAAAACGTAAATGATACGTTAAAACGTTTAAGTGCAAAAGAATGGACAGGCTATAAAACAGTAACAGCTTACTTTGTAAATTATCGTGTGAATGCATCAGGACAATTTGAATATGATGTTGTATTCCATGGTATGAATACAGAAGAAGGTGCTGTGAATAAAGCACCAGTTGCGGTTATAAATGGTCCATATAACGGAAATTTAAATGAAACAATTTCGTTTAAAAGCGATGGATCAAAAGATGAAGATGGAAAAATTGTTGCTTATAAATGGGAGTTTGGTGATGGTACTGTAAGCAATGAACAAAATCCAACTCATGTGTATACAAAAGAAGGAACGTACACGGCAAAATTGACAGTAACAGACGACAAAGGATTAACGAATACTGTTACAACGAATGTAACGGTTCAAAAGAAAGAAGATAACAGTGTAGAAAAAGAGCCAAATAATTCATTCCAAACAGCAAATAAACTGCAATTAAATCAAGTTTTACGTGCTAGTTTAGGAAATGGTGATACGAGTGATTACTTTGAAATAAATGTGGAAACTGCGAAAAACCTACAAATTAATGTAACGAAGGAAAATAATATCGGAGTAAACTGGGTTCTTTATTCAGAAGCGGATTTAAATAATTATGTTACGTATGCCCAGCAAGAAGGGAATAAGTTAGTAGGAAGTTACTACACATATCCAGGGAAATATTATTTACATGTGTATCAGTATGGCGGAGGAACAGGGAATTATACGGTAGAAGTGAAATAGCAAAAGAGAAATTGTCTTTCAATGAATGGAAATTAATTTAAGTCTATATCAAGTAATACAGGTTACAATATCAGTTATGAAGATAAAAATTGGTATCTTTATGAATGTTAAAAATTTAATATTTAAAATAAAAAAATAACTATAGGTAATGTATCTAATGATATTAAGAAATCAAGTATCAAGAGATCTTATCTTGAAGTTAAGTAGACCTAATCAGTAAATGAGATACAATCGATGAATTATGATTTCATAGAGATGTGAGCAAAGTAATAAAATTTAAGTATATTTGATTTAATTAAAGGACTAGAGTATATCCGTAAAAACAGATATGCTCTGGTCCTTATTACGTTTAATTTATTCACGAAATCAAGATGATTAATGAGTTAAGTAGCGGCATTTTTGAAATTTATTTTATAAGTTAAATAGAAAAATTTAATTATTTAAATAATTCCGTCATATTAGCAAGGGATACTAATGGAAAATCGTGTACCTTGGCCTAATTTACTCTCTATTTCTATATCACCGTTTAATTCTTTAATAATACTATAAGCAATCATAGTACCAAGCCCAGTTCCTTTTTCTGTTGTTGAATAGAATGGTAAAGCAATCCGCTTTATTTGTTGAGAGGACATTCCAACCCCTGAATCAATAATATCGATTATAATATTACCTTTAATTTTCTGTATATTTATTTGTAATACTCCACCATTTATCATGGCCTCAATTCCGTTTTGTATGATGTTGTTTAGACAGATCCTGAATTTTTCGGGGTCTCCATTTATATAAAAGGAATTTGTACTATTTTGTATTATTTCAACTTTGTATGATAGAGCGAGTGGTGAAATAGTGTCTTTCACTTGATTTAAAATATGATTAATATCTATTTTCTCTTTTAGGGTGTTCTGTGGTTTTGTTAAAGATAAATAGTTATTAATAGTAGATTGTATATGTTGCATTTCAATTAACATGATTTCTAAGTACTGATTCTGAGGTAGCTTAGAGGCATGTTTTTCATTTAACAATTGAGTGAATCCATGTACTGTGGTTAGTGGATTGTGGATTTCGTGTGCAATGGACGCGGCTAGTTCGCTAGCTATATAAAATTTTTCAGCCCGTTGCAGCTTTTCTTTCATTTTATATTTCTCAATCATTCCCTCTATTAAATACACTGATAATAATACTGTAAATATATTAATGATTATATAATTTAATAAAAATTCTATGAGAGTAGAGTCAATTTTACCACCTGTATTTATTTGAGTTACAATACCGCAGATAGAAAGTGAAGTTGTACATACTAAAATAAGAAGCAAGCTTAATAATATCTTTTTTTCTTTAACATACATTGGTAATAAGTAACGAAAGAGCATTGTTATAACAGAAATAATAGTAAAGATAATAAATGATGGAAGAACTCCATTTCCGCCCAAGAAAAATCGATAAGAAAGATATAAAATTCCTATAAAAACAATGTTTTTTGTATTTCCATATAGAAAAACTAATATGATAGGAATAAAACGTAAATCATAAATAAATCCAGCATGTAAATGAAAAGGAAAAGTCATGCAAAAAATAATAGCAATGGAGGAAAGGATAGAAATCAATATATTATTACATGTTTTTTTTTCTTTAAATTCTAGCCAAAATACGTGGTAGCTAAGGATACAAATTATTATTATAAAGGTATTTAATAAAAGAGTAGATATTCCCATAGGTTTGCATCTCCGATAGTTTGTATATTGGATTATGTATGAGTTAAACTTAGATGTTTAGTTATCAGTAGACTTTCTATCTAAAAAAGGAAGAGCGCTTGAAAAAGTACTATAATATTACTTTTATCCCGCATTAACGGGCAGTAAGACCCCCACCTCAAAATTCAGCGGAAGCAAAGAAGTTAGGTAGGGGATCAACTGCCCGTAAAAGCCCGATTGGTGAGGGCTGATAATCAGTGGGGGATGAACAAAACCCCACTGATTAAAGTTTCACTTTATTAGAATTGATAAGGAAGTTAGGAAAAATAATAGATAAAAAAATCTACTTAGATATTTATACATATGAAACTAGAAATTGACTTTTGTATAAGGAAAACTAGGATTGAGTTACTAATAAAATAATAGGATTTTAAGTATGAATATTCTATGAAAAAATATATTTTGTGGATTCTATTTGTAGCCTTCGTTATATTAACATGGAATATACCAAATTATAAAGTGTAAATTTCAAAATTTTTCATTAGTATATTTTATCTAAAATGGAAACGCTATTTATTTGCGTGCTTGGTACTTAATTGTATGAATTCTCGTTAAAAAGATTTTGAAATTTACATGTTTTTTATGAATCATAATACTGTAGCTTTATCAATGTGAGTTTTTCAGTAACTATTAAGGTGTAAAGTTAAAATATATAGGTTTAAAGATATGAATTATTACATAAAAAAGCACCTGAAAAAGAATGTATGATGGTAATAGATTACAAACATCAAGGGGGAACTTAAAATGAAGTTAAATAAACTAGTGCTTAGTTGTGGAGTAATTTCAGCATTAACACTTGGTGTGTTAGGAAATAATACTTATGCTGAAGAAATACACAAAACGAATGATACAATTCATATAGTCGAACATGTTCCTGTAGACTTATTATTAACTCAAACAATGGATTATAGTGGAGAGGCTGTAACTTCTTTTGTATATAATGGGAGTGAAAATTTAAGCTTCTTTATGAAAAATAATGGCCAAAATACAATGGGATATAGTGTGAAAGGTCCAAATATGGAGCTAATTGTTGGTGGTTATATAAAACCTGGAGAACAAAAAAATAATGTTACAAATGTACGGAATGCTTTATCTCCATTACCAATTGGAACATATAAAATTTACGTTTCAAATGATGATGGTTCTAAGGGACAATTCCAAGTTGCAGTAAGATCTATGAATTAAATTTAAAACGCTTTGTTTTAAGTTGATTTAATCTTTCCTTATTGGAAAGAAACTAAATTGAATTGAGAATTACCGATCAAAATGAAAACGAGCACCTTATCTAATTTGAGAGGATGTTCGTTTTTTGCTATTAAACAAAAAACAATTACTTCCAACCGCTTATTAATACATTTTCATATTTCCATCGCTAATCTACTAGTTTGTGTCAACGAGAGAATGTCTACTATAAAATAATTTTTTAAAAACAAAATATAATTTGGCTAAAAATTAGAGGGCATCAATTCATTGGAACAGTAAAAGCTGTTTATTGGATTGGTGTCTTTTTTTGTTTAAGAACGAGAATACATTTTCTCAACAGGACAAATGGTAAATATCTATAAGTACTACTTATGAGGATAATTGGAAAATAGAAATTAATAATAAAGGGGAATGCGAAATGACAATATTAATATCTAATAGAGATCTAGCTAACATTCAAGAGGAAGATGTAGATATATTAAAAGTAATGGCACATCCCGTTCGATTGAAAATTGTAAATGAATTAATGCACCATAAACTGTGTAATGTTACACAGTTGACAGAAATATTAGGACTCCCGCAATCTACTGTTTCACAGCATCTATCAAAATTAAAGGGAACCGTGCTCCGTGCAGAAAGACGAGGGTTAGAGATGCATTATTATATCGATAATGTTAAGGCTCGTCAGATTGTAGGAGTTCTAGGTTTGTAGCTAAAAAGAGTACTTTTCAAAAGTGCTCTTTTTAAGATGTGCATTAGGACTTGAAGGAGGCACCAATGCTAGTTTAGAGGGAGTGTGCTTTGAATCAATCTTTGCTTAAAATACGAGATAATTGTTTATATCGTTTAATAATTACTTAATACATTATTAAGTTTGTTACCTTACAAAACTGTAAGGTTATTTCAATTGACACTCGTATATATAAGTAACTATACTAGTTACACAATGTTGGTGAATATATGTAATAGTCTCAATCTATAAGTGTATGCCGAAGGGTTCTTTTCGAAATGATAATTCTATACTAGATTCTTTATCTTATAATAGTGATGACGCCAACTTGATCTATACTTTATTCGAATTCATATTATTTAAAGATTAACTATATTTTACATAATTTACCGACTTGTAATAATTTTTTAGAGGTGCTAAATTTTGAAGAACAAATTAATTGCTACAGGAATTCTTGCTGGAAGTTTACTATCTTATTCTACTAGTATTTTTGCAGATACTCACAAATTTCCAGATGTTCCTGCATGGGCTGACAAATCCGTTACTTATTTAGTTGATAAACAAGTATTGAGTGGTTATCCAGATGGAACTTTTGGTTCAAGCGATACACTAGATAGAGCTTCTGCAGCAACCATTATGACAAGGGCTCTTGGTATACACATTGATTTAAATGCAAAACCATCTTTTAAAGATTCACAAAACCACTGGGGAACCCCTTATATCGCCGCAGCTGAAAAGGCAGGAATAATTAAAGGTGAAGGAAATGGAATATTTAATCCTTCTGGAAAAGTTACTCGTGCTGCTATGGCTACTATGCTAGTGAATGCATATAAACTACAAAATAAAAACACTAGCAATGGACAAAGTAAATTTGAAGATTTAAAGGGACATTGGGGTGAAAAGTTCGCAAATACTTTAATTGATTTAAAAATTTCAGTTGGTACAGATAATGGTTGGCAACCAAATAGGTTCATAACACGCGCTGAAGCTGCACAACTAACCGCAAAAACAGATATGCTTCAATATAGTCAAAGTAATCCTTTAGAAAATAAGACAATAATTATTGATCCCGGACATGGTGGCACAGATCCTGGAAAAGACACAAAGGGATTACCTGAAAGTAAGATTGTACTTGACACTTCTTTACGTCTACAACAATTGCTTGAAAAACATACACCATTTACAGTTTTACTAACTCGTGAATCTGATACTAGACCTGGACATGATCAAAAAAGCTCTTTACAGGAACGTGTTAAATTTGCTAAACAAAATCAGGGGGATATCTTTATAAGTGTTCATGCAAATGCTTATAATGGTAATGCAAAAGGGACAGAAACATACTACTATAAATCTTCTAAATCTGAAAAAACAAATCCTCATGTGGAAGAAAGTCGTGTTTTAGCTGAAAAAATTCAAACCCGATTAGTAGACGCTCTTCAAACACGTGATAGAGGCGTTAAACATGGCGATCTTCATGTTATAAGAGAAAATGAAATGCCAGCTGTGTTAACGGAACTTGCTTTTATAGATAATGGTATTGATTACAGTAAGTTATCTACAGAAAACGGAAGGCAGGTTGCAGCAGAAGCCATTTATGAGGGGATTTTAGATTATTATGAATGGAAAGGGAATAATGTATCTGAATATAGGTTGCAATAAGTAAATGAAAATATAGTAATTCTCGAAATAAAGAATTCTATAATTTTTTTGCATTTTTTTAAACAACAATTTTAAATATGTATTTAAAATTGTTGTTTAAATCGTTATTATGTGTTTTAATAATATTGATAATAGTTATCAGTAAAAAAAGAGATGGAAATTAGAAAAACAAGTGTTGATAGTTATTGTCATAAAGATTAATAAATTTCTACATTGTAAAGTTATGAACCTATCTCTAGTATTGAGAGCTAAAAGTAATATGTTTATACCTTTTAAATGTTTAAGAAGGAGAGGCTGTCTGTATGAAAAAAACAAATGGAATAGCTAAAAGTGTTGCGGTAGCGTCCGTTATTATGTCTGGATCACTTGGTTTACAAGCAACATCTGTATTTGCAGATTCTAAAGGAACTGTAGAAAATCTTCAAAATGGTGGAAAAGTCTATAATAGTTTTAAAACTACTTATGACATGAAGCAAAATATTAAAAATTCAATAAAGGTTTCTTTTATTGAGGATCCTTACGCAGATAAAAAGATTGCAATTGTTACTACTGATGGTAGTAATATAGATGCTAAATATACAATTAATGGCGGATACTATAACGCAGGTTTAAAGTGGCCATCGGCTTATCATACTGAAGCAGAAATAACAAGTGGTGATAGCGCTCAATTCCATAAAGCTGCCCCAGTTAATACAATGACTTCAGCAAAGGTTACTTCTGAAGTAGGGTATACACTTGGCGGAAGTGTTAAAGTTGGGGTAAATGATAAAGGCCCAAATGCTGATGCAAGTATTACAGGTAGCTTTGCTTGGAAAGAAAGTGTATCTTATGATCAAGTAGACTATAAAACGGTATTAGAGACTCACACAGATAAAAAATTAAATTGGAAAGTAGGATTCCAATCATTTAATTACCCGGAGTGGGGAATTTATAATCGTGATTCATTTAATACTTTCTACGGTAATCAACTATTTATGAAATCACGTAGTTACAATGAAGGAACGAATAATTTTGTTTCAAAAGATACAGTACCAGCTTTAACAGGATATGGTTTTTCTCCTAATGTAGTAGCAGTTATTACTGCAGATAAAACAGAATCTACATCTGATTTAAAAATAACAAATCGTAGAATATCAGATCAGTACAATATCGAATGGGTAAGTTCGAAATGGTGGGGAACAAATAATAAAGATACATATAATGAGTTCTTTACAAACAACTATAAGTTAGACTGGAAAAACCATCAAGTTACTCTTGATAACCAAAAAGCCCTTGAAGAACAAATGAGTAGTATCAACAATGTGAATAACCAACTTAACAAAGGCAAAGGGAAATTATCTTTTTCAATGAATGGAAATCAGCTCAAAGCGACATCTAGCAATGCTGGTTATGGTATTAGTTACGAGGATAAAAATTGGGGTATCTTTGTGAATGGTGAAAAGATCTATACGTTTAATGAAAAAACAACTGTAGGTAATATTTCGAATGACATTAACAAATTAAACATCAAAGGACCTTATATTGAGATTAAACAAATCTAATCAGTAAATGAATTGCAAATGAAAGGGCCAGAGTTTATCTGTAAAGATAGATAAACTCTGGCCCTTATTATTTTTTTCATTCTTATACGCAATTAGAAAAGAACGTGAGGTATTTGAAAGCTATTCATGCCACGCAGGGAGATATTGTTTTAAGTAGGGTGTTTATTTTTATTTCATTTTTAAATGAATTCTTTGTATGATGACATAGGGTAGGCGATGTTCAGGAGATGTTTCTTTTTGAGGAGTATGTTGTGTGGCGAATAGTTTAAAGTAAGCAAGTCTTCATCGGTTGTTAAGTTATTACTTTAAATATATAATTAAACTTCATTAAAAAGATACTCTATTCAAAGTCCTTAGTGGATTTTTGAAGTGAAATATATATTATTTGAGGTGTGTGAAATGGGGAAATCTCGAGAGCAGACGATGGAAAATATTTTGAAGGCTGCTAAGAAAAAATTTGGAGAGCGTGGTTATGAAGGTACGAGCATACAAGAAATTGCAAAAGAAGCGAAAGTGAATGTTGCTATGGCTTCTTATTATTTTAATGGGAAAGAAAACCTATATTATGAGGTGTTTAAGAAATATGGTCTTGCTAATGAGTTACCTAATTTTCTTGAGAAGAATCAATTTAATCCTATTAATGCTCTAAGAGAATATTTAACAGTCTTTATTACACATATAAAAGAAAATCCTGAAATTGGCACATTGGCATATGAGGAGATTATTAAGGAAAGTGCAAGATTAGAAAAGATTAAACCGTATTTTGTAGGTAGTTTTGAACAGTTAAAAGAAATATTGCAGGAGGGGGAGAAACAAGGAGTATTTCATTTCTTCTCTATAAATCATACGATACATTGGATCACTTCTATTGTTTTATTTCCAAAGTTTAAAAAGTTCATTGATTCTTTAGGACCAAATGAATCGAATGATACAAATTATGAATGGATGCCAGAAGATTTGGTGAGCAGAATTATTTCTGCTTTAACAGATAAGCCCAATATGTAAATTACTCATTGTTTATGAATCCTAATTTTCCTGTTAAAAAGCCTAATTTCTCAATGGATTGTAGAGAAATTAGGCTTTTTTGGACACTTCATTCAAATACTTTATAGACTAATGGCTTGATTTATTAATGATTCGAGTGGAGTTACATAGATATAGTTTTCGTTGCAACGGTTTGTTGAAATGCCTTATCATGCTCAACAATAATCATTGTGGGATTAAATTGTTGAATCAGCTCTTCAATTTGCATACGTGAATAAATATCTATAAAGTTTAATGGTTCATCCCATATATACATATGGGCTTTTTCACATAAACTTTTAGCGATAAGCAGTTTTTTCTTTTGTCCACCAGAATAATGAAATATATCTTTCTCAAATTGAATTCGGTCAAAATCCATCTTTCGTAGGATGGATTTAAATAATGTCTCATCAATCTTGTGCTCTTCAATAAAATTTGATAGCGATCCTTTCAAATGAGAAGTATCTTGTTGGACATAGGAGATGGTGAGTCCTGTACCTAAAGTAACTGAACCTGTATGCTGTATCGGATACCCTAGAATTAGTTTTAGGATACTGCTTTTCCCGCTCCCATTTTTGCCATCAAGCACAATTCGGTCACCTTGTTCAACTACGAAGTTAATTGGCTCATTCACGACTTGTTCATCGTACGTAACAGACACGTCAGCCAAAGTAACTAATTCATTTGACTTGAACTTTAATGCTTCTAATTTTAATGACTCAGTTTTCTCCACATTTTTTAGTAATTTTGACTTTTCTTCAATAGCTTTTTGTTGCCTTGATTCTAGGTTTTTTGCCCTTTTCATCATCTTGGCTGCTTTATGTCCTACAAATCCCTTATCCAACTTAGAACCTGAATTTCTTGTTCCATTTTTTGAAGCTTCTACATCATGAGACCAACTTGCTGAACGCTTGGAAGACTGTTTTAATCTTCCTATGTCTTTTTGTAGACGATCATTTGTAGCCTCTTCGTGCTCTTGCTGTCTATCAAAATTTAATTTCCAAGAAGAATAGTTCCCGCTTTGAACTTCAATATTTGCTCTATTTATAGATAAGATATGGTCAACGCATCCATCCAAAAAGATTCTGTCATGTGAAATTAAAATAAACCCTTTTTTCTTCCTTAGATAATCAGAGACTATTTTTCGTGCATCAGTGTCTAGGTGGTTTGTTGGTTCATCAATTAATAGGAATTGGCCCTCATTTAAAAACAGTGCAGCAAGCAACACCTTTGTTTGTTCTCCATTTGATAAAGTTTTAAACGGTCTGTACATGACCTCGGCATCAACATTTAAATAGGATATTTCACGTAGAAATTCCCAATCTTCTGCTTGGGGACAAATTTCTTCAAGGATTTCATAAGTAAATTTGTTCTTATTTGCAACAGGGTAGGGGAAGTAATTGAATTCTACAGAAGCAAGGATTTTTCCACTATACTCGTAATTTCCTAATAATAAATTAAAGAATGTCGTTTTACCTCGTCCGTTTCTACCGATAAATCCTAGTTTCCAATCTGTATCTATTTGAAAGTTTACAGCTTCAAAAATATTATCAAAGCTACCTGGATATGAAAAAGTTAAGTCTTGAACTTTTATCATTGACATAATAATTCCTCCTTTATATATCGAAACGTTTCATATAAAGTCGGAATATCCATCCATTTTTTAATTCCTCTATATAAGTTTGATGGATATTAACGACTTATATAGAGCATTACATGTGTAACAATAGTGTCTGAATTAGCCATTTTTCTCGCTCCTTTACTTGTTAGGGAAATTTAGCGATTAATAAATTTTAACTTACATAAAGGGGAATAAAAAAATCCCCCAATTTTTAATCGGAAGGATTAGCCTGTCGTTTCTACTTAATAAGTACTTATTAATCATTTGAATCATGACAAATAAAGTATGAAATGAATTATAAAAATGGATAGACTAACCCTATATTTTGTAGTTTGAAGTTATAAAATTCAACTTAAAATATAAATTAGTTAATCATTATTCATCCATCATTCCTTTCATCATTCTATTTTTAGAGTAACATTCTTTTTTGGTAGATGCAATATCAGAATTTCCTTTACTTAATCCTAGATCATTTATAATTTTTTGAGTAAGGAAATAAAACTGAAATGAATTTTAATGTATATAAGCAAGTGATAAGTAAATTAAATAAACAAAAGGCCCTGTAAAAAATACAGGGCCGGATACAGGGTTAAGGGAACGCATAGTTTCTTAGTAACATATTAGCATAAACTTTTCATGTAGCTACATAAGAGTTTTGACAACTTTAAGAACAAAATAGAGTGTTTGTAAGAATAAATACACTAATTTAAATTAGAATTGTGATTTAAATTAGTGTGGTTATAATGTGAAAAAACAGATGAGTATTTTAATCATAATAACTTTTAGGAATGTATATGTAAGAAATATTTTTTGATTAGATTAAAAGTGAACTCTGACAATTTATTATATGTTATACCCAAATAACTTTAAGTTTTCTCCAGAGTCTGAAATTATCTCTTCGAACTGAAATCCTACTTTTTCTAAAAGATTTCCTGAATTGATGTTATCAATAGTAGTAATTGCTACAATTCGTTTCAGCGCGAGCTTTTGTACACCGTAGTCGATTACAGCAGAAGCTGATTCAAAGCCATACCCCTTCGAACGGAATTTCTCTAAAAAGGCAAAACCGATATCGACATCTTCTAATGAATCTCTTTTAATAAGTCCGCACATACCAAGTGGAGTGAAATCTTCTTTTCGTTCAACTAAGTAAAGACCAAATCCCATTTTATTATACATATCAACTGGTCCGTTTAAGATGTATTTTTTTGCATCTTCTAAGTTTTTAATCCTTTTATCACCAATAAACTGAATCCAGGCAGGATCGTTTACTAATTCAAGAATAAATGGAGCGTCTTTTATATGAAACCAGCGAAGAACGAGTCGTTCAGTTTCAAGAACTATCAAGCTATTGCACCACCTTTAACATTTATAATAATTAGTATGGAGTGTGTAATACGAAATCGCAACATATTTTAAAATAGTCCTGCTTGTTCACATAAAGTTCGTTTGTTTTGTATAAAGGGATATCCTATAATTAAAATTGATTGTAAAGAGTGAGATGCTTATACAATGACTCCTAGGTGACTAGGAGTTTTTACTATATAACTATCATTATTACTAAATATGGCACACTACACATTCTACTCAAGGAGGTACATAATGAAGAAATTATATAATGCATCGTTTACGTATTTGATTATCGGTTTATTATCAGGAATTTTCGCCAGGGAGTATGGAAAGTATAAGGGGATTTTAGGTTCTACTTTGTTAAATTTATTGCATACACATACACTTGTACTTGGCTTTTTCTTCTTTTTAATTGCTTTAGGATTAGCAAAAGTATTCGCGTTTCATGAAGCGAGAAGTTTTAATAAGTGGTTTGTTGTACATAATATCGCATTAATTTTAATGTTAGGTTCATTGGCCGCAAGAGGGCTTCTTCAGTTAAATGGAGCGGACTTTAATGGATTAACTTATATTGTTGGGTTTTCTCATTCGCTGATGGCAGGTACTTTAATTTGGTTTATGTTGTTAATAAAGAAGTCATTTAAAATGTAGTTTTATAGTAAAGAACTTGCGATAGGTATTGCAAGTTCTTTTTGTTTATTCGACAGTATGAAACTTGCATATGTATAAAACTTGAATTATTTAATTTTTCGGATTATTATGTATAAAATAGTTAACATATTTTGTAATTCAAATTTATAGAAAGTAGGAGAGTGTACGATGGAAATAACGGTAGAGCGTTTAGTAAATGAATTAAAGGGTGTACTTCCCGAAGATCGAGTAGTTGTAAATACGACAGTAAGAGAGTTACATAGTAAAGATGAATCTTATCATACTAGTAGTTTACCTGATGTAGTAGTTTTTCCAAAAACGACTGAAGAGGTTAGTAAATTAATGAAAGTAGCGAGTGAGCATAAAAAACCTGTCGTTCCTTTCGGTGTAGGCTCTAGCTTAGAAGGCCACGTTATTCCATATGAAAAAGGAATTACAATGGACTTTTCGCTCATGAATAAAGTACTCGAAATAAGAGAGAAAGATTTCCTTGTAAGAGTACAGCCGGGAGTGACTCGCTCTCAGCTTAATAAAGAATTGAAAAAGTATGGATTGTTTTTTAGTGTGGATCCAGGAGCAGATGCAACGTTAGGTGGAATGGCTGCTACAAATGCGAGCGGAACGACAGCAGTTAAGTATGGGGTAATGCGTGATCAAGTTCGTGATTTAGAAGTCGTTCTTGCTGATGGGGAAGTAATACATACTGGAAATTTAGCGGCGAAGTCATCATCAGGTTACCATTTAAATGGTGTTTTCGTAGGATCAGAAGGTACGCTTGGATGCTTTACAGAGTTAACGTTAAAAGTATACGGCATACCAGAACATGTTATGGCTGCGAGAGCATCGTTTCCAACTATAAATAATGCAGTAGAAGCTGTTATTAATATACTACAAGCGGGTATTCCAATTGCAAGAATTGAACTTGTAGATGAATTGTCTATGAAACAAGTAAATCATTATAATGAAACAAGTTACAGAGAAGAACCTACACTGTTTTTAGAGTTTCACGGTAATGAAGCAGGGCTAAAGCAAGATATTGAATTCACGAAGGAAATTGTTTTTGATCATAAATGTAAAGAAGTTGCTTTTGAAACGGAAACTGCGGCGAGAAATAAATTATGGGATGCGCGGCATAATCTAGCATATTCTTACGTTCATAGCTATCCTGGTAAAAAGCTTATGAGTACAGACGTATGTGTACCAATTTCAGAATTAGCTGGTGCAATCCAACATGCGAAAGAGACATTAGATAAAGTAGGTCTTATCGGTGGTATTCTTGGGCATGTGGGAGACGGGAATTTCCACGTGCTCTTAATGGTTGATCCAAACGATAAAGAAGAAGTGGGAAAGGCGGACGAAATAAATGAAAGTATCGTTTTATATGCTCTTAAACGAGGTGGAACGTGTACGGGAGAACATGGCGTTGGAATCGGAAAACGAAAGTATCAAGAAGAAGAACATGGGGCGGCATTACTCGTAATGGAAAAAATAAAGAAAGCTCTTGACCCACAAAACATTTTGAATCCGAATAAAGTTTTTCAGTTGAAGGATAGGGGATGATTGGGTGAAAGTACTAGAAGCGATAAGTAATATAGCTGGAAAGTATTTTGCATTTTGGGTTATTTGTATGGCAGCTATTGCATATTTCATTCCTGGACCATTTCTCGGGTTAACTAGTTATATAACAATTTTACTCGGGATTGTAATGTTTGGGATGGGATTAACATTAAAGGCTGTTGATTTTAAAATCATTGCTACAAAACCATTGCCAGTTATTATCGGTGTATGTGCTCAGTTTATTATTATGCCACTTGTCGCATACGTACTAGCCTACGTTATGAAGTTACCAGCCGAATTAGCAGCTGGATTAGTGTTGCTCGGTTCAGTACCGGGTGGCACTGCATCAAATGTTATGGTTTATTTAGCAAAAGGGAACTTAGCGTTGTCTATTGCAATGACTTCATTATCAACGTTACTAGCACCAATTGCTACACCTCTTATTTTATTATTACTTGCGGGACAATGGATGCCAGTAAATGCTATGTCTATGTTTCTTTCTATCGTACAAGTCATTATCCTACCTATTATTTTAGGATTAGTAGTGAAGAAGTTTTTCCCTACAACTGTTACGAAAGGAATGACTGTTATTCCTTTAATATCAGTTGTAGCAATTATTATTATTGTTTCTGCAGTTGTTTCAGCGAATGTAAGTAGCATTACTTCTTCAGGCCTGCTTATCTTTATTGCAGTAATGCTTCATAATGCATTTGGTTTTTTACTCGGATATATAACAGCGTTCGTACTTGGACTAGACGAAGGAACAAGAAGGGCTATTTCAATAGAAGTAGGAATGCAAAATTCAGGCTTAGGTGTTGCGCTGGCAACAGCACATTTTGGAGCAGCAGCTGCACTTCCAAGTGTATTAGCAGCAGTATGGCATAATATTGCAGGGCCGATATTAGCAACCATCTGGTCAAAAAATGCAAAGAATACTTTTAGTGATGAAAATTTATCGGTAAATATAGAAAAATAGGAATGATAAAGAATGCAAAAACGTATTGTACATTTTGAAGGACTGGTTGTTTTCGTAGCCACGATTTATGCGTATTCAATATATGAATTTAGTTGGATTATATTTTGGGTATTCCTTTTAGCACCGGATTTATCAATGTTAGCGTACGGTATAAATAATCGTGTTGGTGCTAAAATTTATAATATATGTCACACATATATTATATCTATATTAATAGCTATCATAGGTGTCTATTTTAAGATAGATACCGTTATAATGATTGGGCTAATATGGACAGCACATATTGGGATGGATCGAATGTTTGGATATGGATTGAAATATGAGACGGATTTTAAAGATACTCATATTCAGAGGTTATAAATTGTTTTTGGGAGAGGGATACGTTGAAACAGGGAATTACAATCGAAGAATATAACATCAAATGGGAAAGCGAATTTTATAAATTAAAATCGCTCATTAACAATGTAATAAATGAACTCGTTTTGTCCATTCAGCATGTTGGGAGTACATCTGTTAAAGGACTTTCCTCAAAACCAATATTAGATATTGATATAGTAATAGAAGAGTACGAAATTTTTCCTGAAGTAGTAAAAATGCTTGAAACGATAGGGTATTACCATCAAGCAGACTGGAGCTGCAAAGGAAGAGATACGTTTGGCAGAAAGGACGCTTTCGTTCCATGGAACGGGGAAAGTATAGTTTGGATGGAACATCATTTATATGTGTGTGATAAGAATAGTGAAGAGCTAAGAAGACATATAGTATTTCGGGATTACCTTCGTGAACATGAAGATGTTGCTTTTGAATATGGACGTTTAAAGAAAGAATTAGCAAGAGAATCGAAAAATCGATCCAGTTATAGTGAAGGTAAGACGGCATTTATTACAAGTATACTGGAGGAAATAAACTAAGGTTGCATTGAGTACATGCGGCCTATTCTTTTTAAATTGGAAGCTGCCATTATAAAATAATGACAAACTGTCCCTGTTGATTGATACGACTACTAAATATAATAGGAAATAAAAAAGAAAAGATCGGAAAAGAGGGAGCTTATGTACATACCAAAATATTTCGCAATACAAGATGAAGAGATGAAGTACGAAATAATGGAACAAAATAGCTTTGCGACATTATTTTCTCAACATAACGGGGAACCATATGCAACGCATTTGCCGTTGTTATTAAATAGGGAGACCCTAACTTTACATGGCCATTTCGCACGTCCGAATGAACAGTGGAAAGATAGTGGGAATCAAGAAGTATTAGCTATATTCCAAGGACCACATAGCTACATATCGCCGTCATGGTATGAAACAAACAATGCAGTGCCAACATGGAATTACGTTGTGGCGCATGTATATGGAGAGTTGGAAATAGTTGAGGATCAACAGGAATTATTAAAATCTCTTCAAGATTTAGTACATAAATATGACGAGCCGCAGAGTACTTACTCGCTAAATGAGGTAGATTCGAATTATATGGCAGGATTAAGTAAGGGAATAGTCGGATTCAAAATAAAGATAAATAAAATAGAAGGAAAAGCGAAGTTAAGTCAAAATCATTCTGTAGAGAGACGGAATTTAGTTGTTGAGGAACTTGAGAAAGTTGGTAGTGAGGGGAGTAGGGGGATTGCGGAGTTGATGAGAAAATAAAGTCTACATGAAAGGAAAATATTCTAAATAAGCGTATTTAAAAAGACCTTCTTAATTGAAGGTCTTTCATTTTTTAAAGTGTTTTTTCAACTGTTGTTGAGCTGTAATCCTTACTTATATCAACAGATTGAATAAAGTTAGGTCTTTGTGGTGCCGGGAAATCCGCATGGCCTGCTTGATATGTAAATGAACTATTGAGACCGATAGATACAATACCTATAACAGATAACCCTAAAACGATAGAACTAATTTTTTTTATCATTTTAATGCCCCCTTCTCAAACGTTTTTTCTTTTGCTTGTAATGCTTTATGAAAATACTCACTAGCTTTTATATGATTATTTTCATCGTAAAGTTTAACTGCTAATTTCTCTGAATATTCTTGCGTGTAGTTATATAAGGATTCTTTGTCGAAATACGCAATTCCTTCAAGAATAATATTTTCTAAGTCTTCAGTGGACTCATTATTGTTAAGAGACTCTAAAATTTTAAAGTGAAGCATATATTCTTCATTGTTTAGTTCTGTACAAATTTTTAATCCTTTTTTTATGAATTGATCAGCAATATTTATTTCATCAAGTTTAGAATGTTCTCTAGCTTGTAAGAAAATTGCTTTGAAATGGGTAGGCATTTTTGTCGTTACTTCAGATAGATGACGAATAGCTAGTGTCGATAAGTTTTGATTGGCATATAGCCATCCTAAATTATTACGCACTCTTAACAGTAATGATTCTTCATCCTGTTTCTGTAAAATGTTGATTGCTGAATTATATTTTTCCTCTGCTTGCTCGTATTGTTTTAAATATACAAATGCTGCACCTAATACGCTTTCACAAGAGGCGATGTTCTTTTCATACCCTACAGCTTTTATGAAGAATTCTTTCGCTTTGGTTGCATATTCAATAGCTTCAATTGGCTGGTAAAAGTGATAGTGGAAAATAGCCATTCGATAATTAAATTCACCTTTTTCTAGATCCTCAATGGCATTTACTAGTAGTTTCCCAGCTTTTTCATAATGTTCACTTGCTAAATTATAATTTGTTGTTAAAGTAGCATGAATTGCTTTAAATAAATGATAGTAGTAAGAAAGTTGGTGATTAGCTGGAATCGAGTAAGAATCTATCTTATTGAAACTGTCTTTTGTAATACTTAAACCATCAGTTAAAACTTTGAAACGAAAATTTAATAGAAAATAGTATAATGCTAAGTTTTCATCCTCTTCAAAGTTTAGTTCCTTTTCCTCAATTTCATGCTTTAAGTTGGTCGCCTGGGACACATCTTGTTTAAGCATAGCTAAATACCAATCATTAAATAATTTCGTAACTTGTTCATTACCTTGTAGTTGAACGTTCATGAAATCCCCTCGCTTTTTGAATATTCTTATAAAATATAGTATCAAAAATAACAATATTTAGAAATGATGTTTTATATTTCTCAACATTTGTATAGTAAAGTTATTATTAAGCTCATTGGAATAGAGTGGATTTTATTTTGGGCTAAAGAAAGAGCGGAGGAGAGAGTATAAAAAAGGTGTGTTCACACAATTTGTATGAACACACCTTTTTACATATTAAACAATCAAGTCCCACAAAAAGTACGATAAGGACGATTCGTCGGTACAGGTGGAACGCAGTATTCTTCTTGATCTGTAGCATACGCATAAGGATTTGATAGAGCTTCAAGAAGTTTTTCCATTACGCTATAGTCGCCATTTGCCACAGCTGCTTCTAGCGCTTCTTCTACGCGATGGTTTCTTGGGATGATGGATGGGTTATTATTTTTCATCATTTCGTAGGCGTTTTCTTTCGATTCTTCTTGTCTTTTTAATCGAGATTGCCACAGTTTGTACCATTCTTTAAATTCAGGACTTTCAAATAGAGCTGTATTTTCTATAGTATCAAGAGTTAATGAACGGAATGTATTTGTGTAATCTGCTTTAAATTTCTCCATCATTTTTAAAAGTTGCTCAATAAGTGATTGATCTTGTTCCTCACTGCTAAATAGTCCTAATTTCTTTTTCATTCCAATGAACCACAGGTTTTCATATTGTACGCTAAATTTTGAAATTTCGTCTTGAGCAATTTTTAATGCTTCTTCTTCATCTTCATGCAGAATTGGTATTAAAGATTCTGCTAGTCGCGCCAGGTCCCATGCGGCCATATATGGTTGATTTCCATATGCGTAGCGACCTTGTGTATCAATAGAGCTAAATACAGTTCCTTGGTCGTAATTGTCCATAAATGCACAAGGGCCGTAATCAATCGTTTCTCCACTAATCGTTATATTGTCAGTGTTCATTACGCCATGGATAAATCCAACAAGTTGCCATTTAGCGATGAGACTTGCTTGTTTCTTTATGACTTCTTGTAGTAATGCAGTATATCGATTTTCATGTGCTTCAATTTCTGGATAATGCCTTTTTATCGTATAGTCAGCTAGCGATTTAAGGTCATCGATGGAACCTCGAGCAGCAGCATATTGAAATGTGCCGACACGTATATGACTGCTAGCGATTCTAGTTAAAATTGCTCCAGGTAACTTTGTTTCCCGATATGTTGGCTCGCCTGTTGTGACAACTGCTAAACTGCGAGTAGTTGGAATATCAAGTGCATACATTGCTTCACTAATAATATACTCACGTAGCATCGGACCGAGTGCAGCACGACCATCACCACGGCGTGAATACGGAGTAGGGCCAGAACCTTTCAGTTGAATATCAAAACGTTTACCTGAAGGAGTAATTTGTTCACCTATTAAAAGCGCGCGACCGTCGCCTAACATATTAAAATGACCAAATTGATGACCTGCATACGCTTGTGCTAATGGATGAGCTCCTTCTGGGAGTGCATTACCAGCGAAAATAGCAATTTCAACTTCTTTTTTCAATTCTTCAGGATTAAAGCCAAGAGATATTGCTAGCGAATGATTTAGTTTAACGAGCTCCGGTGAACTTACTGGAGTAGGGGGGATTTCTGTATAAAATGATTGTGGTAAAGTTGTATAACTATTATCTAAATTCCAACCAGCTTCATTTTTTTTAGTCATTTTATCTCCTCCTTGTTTATTTTTTATTATGTATTTGTACGTATGTATTCTTTGTAAAGTTAGCTAAAAGTATAATATGATATTTCCCCTTGCAATCTATTGTAAGGACTTCACTGCACTATGTCTATTTAACAGCAAATATAAAAACTTCATTTTTTTAAATGGAGTTTTTATTATTACTTAATTTTTACGATTATTTTTCCTTTTGCTCTTCCAGCCTCTGAATATTCCATTGCTTTTTGAGCATCTTCAAAAGGGAAAACTCGATCGATTACCGGTTTGATTTTGCCTGCTTCAATATAATTTGCGATAGTACGTAATTGATCTCCGCTTGGCTTCATAAATAAAAATGAATATTGCGCATTATGCTTTTTTTCAAGTGCAGTAAGTTTTTTGCTTGCTAATGAAAATAAGAGTGTTTTAAAAAATCCTGAACCAAATTCTTTACCGAAACGAGCATTCGGCATTCCTGAAACGGAAACAATGTTGCCGCCGCTTTTTATAATATTGAATGATTTTTCGAGTGTTGTCCCGCCGATTGTATCAAATACCGCATCATAATCTTTTAGTATTTCTTCAAATTTTTCGGTTTTGTAATTAATAATTTCATCTGCGCCAAGAGACTTTACTAAATTGGCACCAGCTTCACTAGCAGTTGTTGTAACGGTAGCACCCATTATTTTTGCTAACTGAATTGCGAAAGTACCCACACCACCAGATCCAGCGTGAATTAATATTTTTTGTCCTTTTTGTAAGTGCATGATGTCATGTAGTGCTTGATATGATGTTAAGCCAACGAGAGGAATTGACGCCGCTTCCTCAAAACTTAAATTCACTGGTTTTAAAGCTATATCATCCTCATGAATGGCTATATATTCCGCGAAAGTACCAATCTTATTTTTTCTTGGACGTGCATATATTTCATCGCCGACTTTAAAACGAGTCACTTTTGATCCAACCTTTACAATGACACCGGAAAAGTCATTCCCAAGGATTAGGGGCATTTCATATTTAAGTAACATCTTCACTTTTCCATCGCGTATTTTAAAATCAATCGGGTTAATACTAGCTGCATGAATTTCTGCGAGCACTTCATGCTCGTTTATTTCAGGAGTAGGTACCTCTGCCATACGCATTGGAACTTTTCCGTATTTATCAATTATCATTGCTTTCATTTCTTATACCTCCACATTTCAATAAAGTGAAACTTTAATCAGTGGGGGGGTTCTTCATCCCCCACTGATTATTAGTTGAACCAATCGGACTTTAATGGGCAGTTGATCCCCCACCTAACTTCTTTGCTTTCACTGAATTTTGAGGTGGGGGTCTTACTGCCCATTAAAGCGGGATACAAGTTGTGCAATAGTTTGCCAGTTGATCCCCCACCTAACTTTTTTGCTTTCACTGAATTTTGAGGTGGACTGCCCATTAAAGCGGGATACAAGTTGTGCAATAGCTTTTCAATATCTAATACAAGATTTTTTAATACACCTAATTTTGTACGTATATCAATATAATAAAAGTTTTTTGTACCTTCTTTTCGCATTAAAATAATACCGGCTTCTCGTAAAATTCTAAGGTGATGTGATACCGCTGGTCGAGAAAGGTGTGTTTGTTTCGTAATTTCTCCTACACGTAATCCGGTTTGACATTCTGTTTCCATGAGAACGAACAAAATAGCTTGACGTGTTTCATCACCAATTGCCAATAATACTTTTTGAGAATCAATAAAATCTTTTTTTATAACATTTAATTGTTCTTGTTTATTCATTTCAATCACTTTACCTCCAATAAATTAGTCGAAAGGTTTAAGATGATGAACTATTACATCGATACGGTAATGCTACATGATTGTTGAATGAGCTGCAATATTGGGAAAGAAAATCGAGACGAATGAAATTTTATGAGTTGAAAATGGTAGGGGATAGAAAAGGCTTTAATAATACGTTGTTTACAGATGAGAAAGGATAAGGAGTTTAAAAAAATAAGCGGTCGTACCCTGAATAACTTATAGGGTTACGACCGCTTATCATGTTTTTATTATGTTGGTGTCTACTAAAGTGAGTTGTTTCATTTTACTCTTTCATACATGCATAATTCAAGCAGATTATAGATGTATGAAAAAGTAAAAGTAATTTGGGGCGTAATCTATCTATATGATAATTCAAAATGAAATATAAGTCTATATCTTTGTTGTTTTTTTGATTATATTTATATCACTGAGCTCAGAACAATGATGGGAGGATAAATATATGAAATCGAATTACGTACCAGTTTTAATTATTGGAGGAGGATTATCAGGGTTAGCATCTGCGCTATTCCTTGCAAAACATAACGTTGATTATTTATTGGTTGAAAGGCACCCGTCTACTGCAATTCATCCAAAAGCAGGTGGAATCACTTTTCGTACGATGGAGTTATTTCGAGAATTAGGTTTAGAACAAAGAATTAGATTGGCGGGTAAAGCATTAGAAAATTGTCGAGGAAGAATAGCAGTTCATACGATAGCTGAGGCGAATAAGGAAGAATTGGCAAAAATGCGGGCGACTCAGTATGGAAATGATGAGAAGTTACTTCAAAAAATAGAAGAGATTAGTCCATCAAAACAAACGGCTTGTTATCAAATTATTTTAGAAGAGATGATGTTACAAGAAGCGAGGTCATTAGATGGAGAATTATCTTTTTATCATGAATTGGTTTCTTATGAACAAAATGAGCACGGAGTAATCGCAACGATTCGGAATCGTGAAACGGAAGAAGAAAGTATTATTCATTGTGACTATGTAATTGCAGCAGATGGAGCGAAAAGTAAAATACGTGAGCAGCTAGGGATAAGTACTGAGGGACGAGGTACAATCGGTGGCTATTATATGAATATTTATTTTGAAGTGGATTTAAGTGAGTTTATACAAGGAGATGCATTTGGTTTTACTATGGTACTTCATCCGGAAGTTCTTGGTGCGCTTATTCCAGTTGATAACGAAAGAAGATGGATTTATCATGTATCCTACGATCCATTAAAAGGAGAGCGACCAGAGGATTTCACTATAGAACGTTGTAAACAAATTATTCAAACAGCAATTGGAAGCACAAATGTTGAGCCAGAAATAGTAAGTGTTTTACCGTGGGAAGCGACTGAAAGTACTGCTACAAAATTTCAAGATAATCGCATTTTTTTAGTTGGCGATTCTGCACATATTATGCCGCCAACTGGAGGGTTTGGTTCAAATACAGGGATACAAGATGCGCACAATCTAGCTTGGAAATTAGCGGCTGTTATAAAAGGGAAAGCAAATCCAAAATTGTTAGAAACATATTATGAAGAGAGATACCCTGTTGCAAAATTAACGAAGGAGTATGCGAATAGTTTATTGTTCCGTGCTGCGAATAGAGAAGAAGGCAGTTTGAATAATATGGATGGTTTAGCTGTAACTGTCGGGTATCAGTATTGTTCAAAAGCAATAATAGATGACTCATCCAATCCACATAGAATGGATATCATAGATTTGAACGGAAGGCCTGGAACGCGAGCACCTCATTTTTTTGGAATGTATGAAGGGGAGAAAGTTTCTATATTAGACTTATTCGGTAAAAATTTTGTATTACTTACTGAAGTAGAAAATAGTACTTGGGCTGAAGCTGTATTTGATGTTTCATCTAAATTAGGAATAAATATAAAAGTTTACAGCGTTGGTTTAAGAGGAGACTTTATTACTCAAGAAAATGTTTTTCGTGAATTATATGGGATAGAGAATGAAGGAGTTGTACTAATTAGACCAGATGGCTTTATTGGATGGCGTTCGGAAAAAGCAGTGGTAAATCCAGATGTAATATTGGAGGAGGTAATGAGTAATTTATTATGTGGTTTTTAAATAATTACGGAAGCATTGTCTTATATACTTCACTTTACTGAAAAAATAATATTCACAAAGTTTAATAGGTTTGGTATGATTAATTTCGACAAGTTAATCGAGGCCGGAGATATTTGAGATAAGCCATACATTTATTTAGGGATACAGAAGTGTCCTCTAAATAAATTATGGCTTTTTTATTGATGAACTGTAATTAATAAGGAGTTACATGTGAATAGGAGGGATATGGAAAATAAATAGTATAGTAATAACATAGGGGAATTGTATTTGTAAGATTGGAATTTTAATATAAGCTTATAAAAATAAGGAAAGTATATCTTCTATTTCGTGTAAATCTCATTAACTTGTTGAAATTTGCAACGTAGGAAGGGTTAGAAGGATGAGAAAAATTATTAGCGTGTTAGTTGTTTTCTTTATGATGGGAAGTATCTTTGCTGGGGGAGCTGTTCATGCGAAAGCAGAAGGGAAGCATGAATGGAATACGAATAAGTTTTTAAACATTGCACATCGCGGAGCAAGTGGACATGCACCTGAGCATACTTTTGCTTCTTATGATCTTGTGAAAAAAATGAAAGCGGATTATTTGGAGTTAGATATTCAATTAACTAAGGATGGCCAATTAATCGCAATGCATGATACAGCAGTTGACCGCACTACAAATGGAACAGGTGAAGTACGAGATAAAACATTAAGTGAAATAAAGAGCTTAGATGCAGGATCTTGGTTCAATAAAGCTTATCCAGAAAAGGCTAAGCAAGAGTATGTGGGGCAAAAAGTTCCGACTCTTGAAGAAATCTTCCAAAAGTACGGAAGAAGCATGAAGTATTACATTGAAACAAAATCACCAGATGTGTATCCAGGAATGGAAGAGAAATTGTTAGCGTTGTTAAATAAATATAATTTAGTAGGTCAAAACATGTCTTCTAGCCGTGTTATGATTCAATCATTTAGTAAAGATAGTTTAACAAAGATTCATAGTATGAATAAAAATATTCCGTTAGTTCAACTGCTTTGGTATTATCCAAATGAAAACAATGAGATTGTTGAATGGTCTGGAATTACACATGAACCAAAAAGTGTAACGAATGATGATTTTCAAGAAATTAAAAAGTATGCAGTTGGTATTGGGCCAAACTTACGTAATGATAACGGAGAACTAATTATTGATGAGTCATATATGAAAATGGCTAGAAAAAATGGACTGTTAATTCACCCGTATACAATTAATGAGAAACCAGATATGAGATTGTTAATTAAATGGGGTGCTACAGGAATGTTTACAAATTATCCTGATCGATTACATAGTGTGTTAAACGAAAAATAAATAGGAGAAAAGGTATACCGACGTTTTGGTATACCTTTTTCTATTATGCTAGATTATAGTAGTAGGATACATATTCCTCTAAGCCTTGAACTTCTTTTTCAGGAGGCTCAATGCCGCCTTTTCTACCATAGCAAATATTTCTCAAGTATTCTCCAAAAATCATAGAGCGACTCTTTTCATTTTCCATCCAGTTATATCTATTCATTTTAAACTCACCATCGAAACTTGTATCAAATGTAAATGGAATACAAGTAACAGTATTAGGTAGATGTTTTTTTAATACTCTATATTGTCGACCAGCTCCTAAACTTTTACATACAAAGAGTAATCGATTAATCTTTGTGAAATCAAAAATCTTTTTCGCTTCAACTACATTGGCGATAGAATGGAGGGAGTTTGTCTCGAATATAATAACGTCTTTTGGTACGCCATGTTCCATTAATTTATTTACAATTACTTCTGCTTCTGATAAATCCCCGTAATTCCAGGTCGGATGTTTCATGCCATGCAAACTAGTACCGCCTGTAACGATAATTTGGTTTCCTAAGCCTTGTTGATAAGCTTTTAGAGGGGCTTGCCAATTGCCAGGATGAGAACCGCCAAAAACGAAAATGGCATCACATTTTTGTGGTGTGATTTCTTTTAGAAAAGTGATTTATGTAATTTGATCGATTTGTTTTTTCGTAAGAGTAGGGACATCAGGATATTTAGGGATTACCATTTGAAAACCTCCTATATAGTAAAATGACAAATTCATTATATAGCGATTTTATTAAGTGAAAAAAGGGAAGCTTTTAATTTGAAAGTTCCCCTTTTAAGATAACTCTCCAGTAAACCAAATCTCTTTTTCATCGATTGTATCCTCATCATAAATAACTTCTTGAAAGTGCAATGTTTGGACAGTAGGACAAATTGAAATTCCCCATATCTTCCAAAAATCAGATTCATTTGAAAGAGGAATCCATTTTTGAAATTCACTATTTCTATTAAAGAAATTATGAAAGTAGTCCTCATTTTTAAATACAATAATTTGCGAATCCCACAACCTTTCTATAGAAATCAAAACAACAACTCGATATGTATGCATATCGCTCGGTTTTATTTTTATTAAATGGCTTGCTTGATTTAATAGAGTTTGTATACACAATCGTTTTACTTTTCTAGGTGTTTTATACGAATCGATAAAAGCTTGGGAAACTGGTAAAGGCATATACCAATATTCATCGTTATAGAAAGCAGAAGGGAACGTTTTTGTATGTTCTTCAATTCGCTTTATCATCGTGTTTGTTTTACGCTTCATCCCACGTATTTTCTTTTCACGCATTGTTAAATCATCTCCATAAATTTTTGTAATGCAGCTGAGTGATATATATCTTTTCTAGTAATAAAAGTAGTAGGAACCTTTTTGAATCTATTTGGTAAAGGGTTGAATGATAAGTTATGTGCATGACCATTTAAAATAGATTTCATCATAATTGCTACGCCCATATTTGATTTTACACAGGCGAGTATTGCTTCAATTGTTCCGAACTCTAATATTCGTTTAGGCGAGATGCCTTCTTCTTGAAGCCAGTCTTCTAATAAACTTCTATAATAGCAACCTTGACTAAAAGCGAGTAAATTCATATCTTCTATGTCTGTAAGAGAGGGTAAAGGTTTTTTACTAATGAGAACTAATTCTTCTTCACGAAATACACTTGTATGAAGTTCAGCGTGCTGAGTAGAGCCAGCTATAAACGCTCCGTCTAGTTTTCTTTCTAACACTAGCCTAATTAGTTGTTCGGTCGTATTTGTTTCTAAAATCAATTCGACTTTTGGGTGTTTCTCATAGTAGGCCGTTAATATAGAGGGAAGCCTTACCGCAGTTGTAGATTCTGTACATCCGATTTTCAACGTGCCCTTTGGCTCAGTTCCATTACTTTGAACCGCTTTTATAGATTGATCCATTAAGTGGATAATTTGTTTAGCGTATGTTAATAAAATCTCACCGTTAGAAGTTAAAGTTACACCTTTTCCGTTACGGTAAAATAAAGGCACACCTAATTCATTTTCTAGTTGTTTCATACGCATTGTTACGCCTGATTGTACATAGTTCAAATTTTTAGCTGCGTGAGAAATATTATTTTCCTTCGCAACTTCGTAAAATACAGTTAAATCTTTTATGTCCACGTTTCATTCCTCCGAAAAGGTATCAATTTTTTTGATGGATTATATGATGAATATTTATTTTATATGATATCAGAACTTTCATACAATGGAAGGGGGTGGAGGGATGATTGTGTTAATCGAAGAAAGGATGAAAAGTACTTATAAGTGGATGATGTTAATTGTTGCGACGATTGCTCAAACAACAGCGACGCTTATAACGTATGGTGTTGGAGTTTTGGCGTTATTTTGGAAAGAAGAATATGCGCTTAAGAATATGGAGAGTGGATTGTTAGTAAGTTTTGTAAATGTTGGACCATTATTTTGTATGCTTTTTGTTGGGCGGCTACTTGATCAATATGATGAAAAGTTGTTAATTTCTATAAGTTCATTTTTGCTAGGAGGTTCGCTTTTACTAACTAATATAGTAAATGGATTTAATGGACTGTTATTTGTACTTTTATTAGTAGGAATGTTTTATAGTGTTTCCCAGCCAGGAGGAAGTAAAGTGATTTTAAAATGGTTTCCAAAAGAAAATCGTGGATTAGCGATGGGAATAAGGCAAGCTGGTATACCGATTGGTGGCGCGTTAGCGGGAGTTTTAATCCCGTTTCTTACAATACAATATAATGTGACTTATGCGATAAATAGTATGGCATGCATTTGTATAATTGGAGGTTTATTATTTTTTATATTTTATAAAGAGCCATATGTCCAAGAGGATGTAAGGAAAGAATATATTAAAAATTCTTTATGGATGCAGCTAAAAGTAGTGATATGTAAAAAAGAGTTGTATCCAATTTATATAACTGGTATTTGCATGATTTCATTACAAATGGTGTTAGTTGGACACTTTATGAAATTTTTAGTAAGGGAACAATCCATTACATCTATTGTAGCCGGAACAGTATTTTCAGTTATGTTCTTTTCTGGAATGATTGGCCGTGTTGCATTAGCAGCTATTAGTGATGTGTTTTATAAGGGGAATCGGCGCATACCTTTATTTATAACTGTCTGTGCTTCTATCGGTTTGATTCTATTGTTAGTAATGAGCATACATACAGTAACGAGTGGAGTATTGTATGGTGTCAGCGCATTGTTAGGCTTCTTTTCAATTGGTTGGTTTAGTCTTTTTATCGTCGAAGTTGCTGAATTGGCAAGTGAAGAATCTGTTGGAATAACAGTTAGTTTGGCGCTGACATTCAATCAAATTGCTATTATTGTTGCACCTGTTTTATTTGGTTATATTGTCGATGAGAAAGGGTATACGTGTGCGTGGTTGTGTATAGTGGTATTACTAAGTATTTCGGCAGTGAGTTTATATAGTAAAAGCAAAAAATAAAAGAAAGTTAGTAATGTAAATTTTATATGAAGAAATTCTAAAGAAATGCCGAATGTGCGACATTTCTATTTTATATGTTGTATAATCAAAAAATAAATGAGATTCGTTTTCAATGACGTTCATTGCCTCTTTTGAAATTACCTGTTACTTTAGCTATAATGAGTTGTTTTTCTGTATCGTTATGTTATGTGCATGATTTATTTTGTTTAAAAATTTTTCAGCATCATTTCCTTTTAATATTTTAATTTATTTTCCGTAATATTCAATTAAAACTATATTATTTTTTGTTACTCTGTAATGGAACATCATATCATTTAAACGATTGTGTTTATCGGTATTTTTCATCGTAACAACTCCATTTCTTATTATGTGTAACAAATGTTACATAAGCTGTTGAAATTATAGTAGGGTGTATCCGATTGTAAGGTGGAAATTTTGCAAGAAAGAAATACAATAGAGAGTAGCCAAAAACTGAATATGAGAAAAAGGAATCTAGTTTAAATAGGTGAATAATAGATAGATAATATTATGAAATATTTGAAAATTAAAAGATATAGAATAGAATGGATGCATGTTAAGTGAAACTAGATAAAAGAGGGTTCCTATTATGCTAAAGAAATGGTTAATTGTTTTCTTTATTTTTGCTATTTTTTGTGGGAGTGTCGTTACACTAATACATGCAAATAAAGGTAAGAAATATGATATAAAGGCATTTTCTAATGTAAATAGTAAGAAAAAGGGCGATATGCAAGAAGTTGATGCGAATGAGAAAAAGCGCTATGAAGTTGCAGCTGGAAAACTAGATCAATATTTAAAAGATAAAGGATTTAATGGGAGTGTTCTTGTAGCTAGTAAAGATCATGTAATTTTACGCAAAGGTTATGGGTATGCGAATGTGAAAGATAAAGTAGTAACAACGCCAAGAACGAAATATCGCATTGGTTCTATTACGAAAACAGTCGTTGCAATATCTATTATGCAGCTAAAAGAAAAAGGGAAATTAAATATTGAAGACAATGTAAATAAGTATATTCCATCATTTCCGGCAGATAAAAACATTACGTTACGAAATTTGTTAACCCATACGTCTGGGTTGCCAGATCAGGGACAAGGTAGGGTTGATGCGGCGTCACGATTAAAGTTAGTAACGTGGATTGGTGCACAAAAATTGCAATTTCCTGCAGGGACTGGTTGGAAATATACAGATTATAATTATATGGTGCTTGCGTATATTGTAGAAAAGATATCGAATAAACCGCTCGCTGAATATGTGAAAGAAAATATTTTTACGCCTGTTGAAATGCATGAATCTGGAATGGGTGCAACTCTCCCTGAAGATATTTTTTTAGCAGAAGGTTATACGAAAAAAGATAACGAGTTAATAGCTGCGCCTCGGTTAAAAATGAATTGGCTGTATGGGTGTGGTGAAATGTATACGACTATTGAAGATATGAAAAGATTAGATGAGGCTATTATGGATGGAAAGTTGATTTCTAAACAAAGTGTATCAGATATGTTTACTGCATCATCTGTAAGAAAATATGGGTTTAGTTTCTATACTAATCCAGATTATTATCATAATCATGGTGTATTAGCTGGTTGGAATACATTTAATAATTTTAACCGGGATAAACGAACGTTTGTAATATTATTCTCTAACGTACAAAATGGTATGAATGATTCGTTTAATCAGGAGTTTAGGAAAATGGCGAATGATTTAATAGAAGGAAAATAATAATTTTAAAAGTCGGTATTGATATGTAATTATCAATACCGATTTTTTTTATTTAGTCATGTTCTATTTGCTGACTAAGTAGGTGAGAAAGGTGGTTGATATTTGAATAAATCTATATAGGTAGTTAAATGATATGAATGTAAAGGATAATTGGTAATTTTTACATTGATGAAAAAGCTTGAGCTTCACACTATATGAAGCTTTACATTATTGGAGGTAAGAACAGGAGGATGAAAAGGTGAAAAAAGTAGTAAAGTTTTGTTTAATAGCTGTATTATCCGCAACGATTATTAGTGGTTGTTCTTTTGAAGGTGGTAATGAAAATGCAAAAGGGAAAGAGAGTGAAAAAGTAGAGGTACAGAAAAAAGTTGGAAAATATACGATGCCAGATGAAAAAGATAAACATGAAGGTACATGGCTGCAATGGCCTCATGAATACACATATGGTCAAGAATATAAGCAGGAAGTTGAACCGATTTGGGTTAAAATGGCAATCGCTTTAACTGAGGGTGAAAAAGTTCATATTGTTGCATACGATGAGGAAGAGAAAGAGCGCATCAATAATCTTTTAATAGATAAAGGACTGAATATGGATAAAATTGATTTCTATATCGCTCCTACTGATGATGTATGGGCAAGAGATAGTGGACCGATTTTTGTTTATGACAATAATAAAAATCTCAAAATATTAGATCCGGCATTTAATGGTTGGGGAAAGAAAACACCTTATAAAAATGATGCTCGTATACGTGAAAATGTTAGTAAACAATTAGGGATTGAAAGGATTGATTGGGGGAACTTTGTCCTTGAAGGCGGCGCAATTGAATTAGACAGTAATGGGACTGCTTTATTAACTCGAAGTGCAGTAACAAATAAAAATAGAAATCCAAATTTATCAGAAAAGGAAATTGAAAAGTATATAAGTGACCTAGGAGTATCAAACTTTATTTGGTTAGATGGAGTACCTAATTTAGATATTACTGATTTTCATATCGATGGATTTGCTAAATTCCATGGTAAATCTACCATTGTAACGATGAAAGAAGATGACCTAGCCGAATGGGGTTTGTCAAACAAGGATATGGATACATTGTTAGATGCAAAAAATGCTTCAGGACAGAAGTATAAGTATGAATACTTACTCCTTAGTAAAGATAAAGTTACTTTAGAAAATGGAAAAGCTCTCGATTATAAAGGCTCGTATATCAATTATTATATTGGGAATGCTGTGGTATTGGTTCCTAATTATAATGATCCGAATGATAAAATCGCAAACGATACGATTCAGAAGTTATATCCAGATCGTAAAGTAGTTGGTATTGATGTGAGAGAGCTTTATAAAAATGGCGGCATGATTCATTGTGTTACACAGCAACAACCGATTCAATTGAAATAATCGATTGAAATTCAGCAACCTACCGACAAAATAGGTACATTGTTACCTTTATCTATTTTGTCATGTTTTATTTTTCGCAAAAAGGAGCAAGGGCATTGAAAGGAATAATATTAACTAGTTTCCTAATGATAGGGCTTATGATTCTATTATTAAATTTCATACTTTCATATAAATTTTTATTATTGTATTTTAAAACCCTGTCAAGAGTCAATTTTTCGCTCAACCACGGCTATATATTTTTTATATAAATATATAATATTTCTCCGTGCTATAATCCATTCATGAAATGTGCACGTTTCGAACATTGTTATGAAAAGAGAAATAGTTGGCATAGTGAAATTAGTTATTCAACCATTATTAAAAAGCGAGGTAAATAATATGGAACAAAAACATAATGGAATTATTTTTACTGCAATACCAGATAAATCAAATGCATATTATCGTCCATTTTATGAAGACCTGATTTATTTTAATGAATACTTAAATGAAAATAAATCATTTACTGATCAACTTGTTTCTTTATCCATTGAAGAGCAAGACTTTCATACAAGCTTTTTTGAGTATGATGATATTTGGCTAAGAGATGTTGCACCAGTTGTTACAAATCATTTAGTTAAATTTAAATATCAACCAAATTACTTACCGAAAGATCAATGGAGATATTTAGATCAACAATTTAATAAATGGTTAAAAAAGAACGATTTTGAATATGGGAAGTCTCCATTGATATTAGACGGTGGAAATCTTATTTGGAATAAAAAAGATACTGTTATAGTAACGGAACGCATATTCGATGATAATGATGATTGGACGGAAGAAGAAATTATAGAGCAACTGGAATGGGATTTGGATGTGAGCCGAGTTATTATTATTCCTGCTGAAGAAGGGGACGTACTTGCACATGCAGACGGAATGGTTAAATTTATTGATGAACATACGATGTTTATTAGTGATTTTTTAGGGGATCATGAATTTAGATATAATGTTCAAGAAATTATTCAAGAGCAAATGCCAGAAGCTAAATTTATAGTTGTTCCATCATCATATACAGAAAAAGGACAATATGATCAAGAAATAGCATCGGCAAAAGGGTTGTATATAAATATGTTAGAAACATGTGATGCGATTTACGTTCCTAAGTTTGGACTACCTAAAGATCGGGAAGTTTTACAATATATTCAACAACATACGGAGAAACAAGCTATTCAAATTCATGTAGGAGAAATATCAACAATGGGAGGCGCAATAAATTGTTTAACGTGGTATTGTCCTGATCATTTGTTACCTTCAAAAATGAAAAGATTGCACAATCAGAATGAAGAATTTTCAGTTAGGGAGATTTTTGATTGGTTTTAAAATAAGCGTATAAGAAAATGTATTCAAGGGGTAAGTATATGTATACAATTACTGAGTTTTCGCGGATTTGTAAAATGAGTACACGGATGCTAAGGCATTATGACAAAGAGGATATATTAAAACCAGCATATGTGAACCCGGAAAATGGGTATAGATATTATGAGCAAGGACAGTTAGAAATAGCGTTGAAAATAAAAAAGTTAAGAGAGTATAAGTTCCCTCTACCAAAAATTAAAATCATTTTGCAGTCATCAGATCAAGACTCGTTTGTGAAACATATGCAAGCACAAATTATAGAGTTGTCTCACGAAGTGAAGCAAAATTTACAGGTTATTTCAGAAATGAATGAAATGGTAAATGTGAATAATGGCCTGCATATTGCTCGCCATAGAAGTTACGATATATTAATTGGAATGAGAAATGAAATAACAGTAATTGCTCAAAGACTGCAAATAAATATAGATGATATGGATGATTATTTCTATGACTTATATGAAAAAGTACAAAAGCATAACTTATCAATAGTTGGTTCGCCCTCTACGGTCTTTTATGATGAAGAGTATATTCCAAATGAAAGTGATGTTGAATTAAGGATTCCGGTCATGCATGGGAACAATAAAGATGTAGTACAAGAATATGAAATAAAAAAATTAAATCCACATCAAGTCGTTACTACTATGCATTATGGAAGTTATGACTATATAGGCTACGCTTATATTGCGTTAGAAAAATGGATTGAAAGAAATGGTTATGTAATAGATGATTCACCATATGAGGTCTACATAAAGGGACCTGAATGTGATTGTTTAGTAGAGGAGTATGTGACACAAATTTGTTTTTTAGTTATGAAAATAGACTGAGGATAAGGATTGACATTAACATTATGTCAATCCTTATTCTATTTATGTAAGTAATTCATCATAATAAAAAGGAGAAAGAAAATGAAAAGAACAATCATGATTATTTGTCTGATTCTAAGTATGACATGGGTTTCAGCGTGTACTCCTGGAGCAGGAGAAGGTGAGAATGGTAGCTTCGTTCTACCTAATCAGTTGCCCAAAAATGTAGTGTTTAAAAATGGTACAATCTATACTTCAAATGACAAGCAAGACATTGTAGAAGCTGTAGCCGTTAAAGAAGGGAAAATTACATTTGTTGGTTCAAACAAAGATGTAGAAGAATTTATAAATGAAGATACGAAAGTGGTGGATTTACAAGGACGTTTTATTCTTCCTGGTTTTGTGGACAATCACAATCATATATTTGAGGCGAAATCACCAGCAGCAGGGAATTGTAGTGTTTCACCGGATGCTGCGCTGCAAGAACAACGCTCGTATTTAAAGGCGTGTAAAAAAAATGTGAAAGATGGCGAATGGATAAGTGGAACAGGATTTAGTTTGGAAGAGCTGTTAAAAGATATGGACGAAAAGTCAGAACAACAAACGCCATTACAAGTTCTTGATGAGTTATTTCCTAATAACCCTGTATTAATTATGGAAAGAACTTCTCATTCTGTATGGGTTAACTCAAAAGCATTGGAAGTAGCGGGAATAAATAAAGAGACGAAAGATCCGCAAGGCGGAAGAATCATCCGGGATCCAGAAACAGGAGAACCTTTCGGGCTTCTGTATGATACAGCAGGAGATATCGTGATGGAAAAAGCATGGAATGCTCAGCCTAATCTCTTTGAAAAAAATTATGAAGGTTTGCTGGACGGTTTAGATGAGGTTGCGAAGAATGGGATTACTACAGTCGGCGATGGACGTCTTTATTGGAAACGAGGCTGGTTAGATGTTTGGAATAAAGTTAACGATGAGAAAAAGTTAACGTCGCGAGTAGTACTTCGTCCGTGGGTATATCCGAACTTAAATGAAGCAGAACAAATAGAGTATTTCAAAAAGATTAAGCGTGATGATGTATCATCTCGAATGCTTATTAATCAAGTGAAGATGTATAGTGATGGAATTAGCATTAACAGTACAGCTAAAATACTAGAAAAATATAAATTTGAGTGGTTTCAGGGAACGCCGTACGGTTTGAACTATATTCCAGAAGAGAAAATGAAATGGTGGTTGAAGGAACTTAATAAACTTGGTTACGGTGCGCTCATTCATACGATTGGAGATGGCGGGGTAAGAGAGAGTTTAAATGCAATTGAGGCAGCGAAAAAAGAAGGGGCGAATCAGCCTTATACGCTTACGCATGTTGAGATGGTAGAAGATAGTGATATAAATCGTTTTGCTAAGTTAGGTATTAGCGCTGATTTCCAAGTAGGTCATGATTTTGCAGAAGATCCTAAACAAAGCTGGGCAAGTACGTATTTTACAAATCAACAGATGAAACGAATTATGCCGTTAGGACGCATTTGGAAAACAGGAGCAAACGTGTCACTTAGTAGTGATTGGGATGTAAATGAACTAAATCCACTTGTGACAATTTCAAATGCACTAAGTATTAATGAAAAGGGCTTTTCTAATGTATATGCAGCTATTGATGCATATACAATTAAGCCCGCTAAAGCATTAGGCCTTGATAATATTACTGGTTCAATCGAAGTAGGTAAATCAGCCGATATGATATTACTAAATGAAGATATTACTAAAATGAGTGTCGATAAGATTCCAGATGCGAAAGTTTTAGTGACGGTTTTACAAGGAGAAGTAGTGTATCACAAGGAGAAATAAAGAAACACCTTATAAAGTAGTTACAAGTATATGAATATATTTCTGTTGACCTTAACACGATGTCAAAGTTTAGACTGAACTTACATTGATAGAAGGGGTGAACACGTATGACAAAAAGTTTATTTTATATGCCTGCTGAGTGGGAGAAACATGAGGGGACATGGCTCCAATGGCCTCATGATAAAGCTCATAGAGGTGAAGGTTACAGAGCTAAGCTAGATGATATTTGGATAACGATGGCAAAGGAGCTTCATTACGGAGAAATTGTGCATATTGTTGTATATGATGAAGAAGAAAAAGTACATGTCCAATCGAAGTTAATGGAAGTGAAAGTGGATATGGATAAAATTGATTTCTTAGTTCAAGAGACGGATGATGTGTGGGTAAGAGATAATGGACCGATTTTTGTAAAAGATAAGGAAGGCAATCTCTGCTTAACACAATGGATTTTTAATGGGTGGGGTGAGAAATATCCGTATGAAAATGATGCGGGTATTCCGGCGGAAATAAGTGAAATGTATAGCATTCCAAAAGTTAATTCTAGTGTCTGTCTAGAGGGCGGGGGAATAGAGATAAACGGAAATGGAACCTTAATGGCGGCAAAAACTTCTATTATAAATGAAAATCGAAATGCTACACTAAGTCAGGAAGAGATTGAAATAGAGTTAACGAAGCATTTAGGGGTAACGAATTTTATATGGATAACGGGCATTCGCGGTGAGGATAATTATGATGAAGATACGGATTACCATATTGATGGAGCAGCACGTTTTGTAAATGAAAATACAATTCTTTATGAATATGATCCTTTCGGAGAAAGTGAATCATACCTTTTGGAGGCGTACGAAAAGCATTATCAAGAATTGCGACAAGCAAGAAATATAGATGGAAAGCCATTTCAGCTCATACCAGTACCGGTGACAAGAAAAGTGGTAAAAGAAGCAGACTGTAAGGGCTCATATTTGAATTTCTACATTGGAAATGAAGTTGTATTAGTTCCTATATATGGCGATGAGCATGATAAGTTAGCGCTTCAAATCATGGAAGGGCAGTTTCCTGGAAGAAGAATTGTCGGTATTTATGTAAATGAACTGTTTGCGTATGGTGGCATGATTCACTGTGTGACGCAGCAACAGTTAGCATAAAGTAAGAAAAATGAAAAAAGCATGCAGAGTATATACTCTGCATGCTTTTTATAATGCTGAAAACTCTTCAACAAGTGAGCTAAAACGATTTAGTGCACTTTCAATCGGTTCTGGCGTAGTTAAATCAACTCCAGCTTTTTTCAGTAAGTTTAATGGATAGTCAGAACTTCCGCCTTTAAGGAATTCAATATAATGTTTTTGAGTATTTGGATCGCCGCTCAATAACTTATCAGCAATTTGGATTGCAGAAGCGAAACCAGTTGCATATTTGTATACGTAAAATGGACGATAGAAATGCGGTATTCTAGCCCAGCCGTATTTTACTTCTTCGTCAAATACGAGGGAGTCGCCATTATACGCTCTAAACAAGCTTTCATAAACTTCGCTAAAGACTTGGGCATTTAATGGTTTACCTTGCTGCGCCATTTCATGTGTGATTTTTTCAAACTCAGCGAACATAATTTGTGTAAAGAAAGTGCCTTTAAATTTGTCGATGAAATGATTTACTAAATGGTTACGTACATTAGCATCTTTTGCTTCTTTTAATAAATGATGAATTAATAGCACTTCATTTACTGTAGAAGCGACTTCTGCAACAAAAATAGTATAGTGTGCAGAAATTCTTGGTTGGTATCCGTGTGAGTAGTGCGTATGCATACCGTGTCCACATTCATGAGTGAGAGTGAAAAGGCTATTTAAATCATCGTGATGATTTAAAAGAATGAAAGGATGAACACCGTATACACCAAAATTATAAGCGCCGGAACGTTTTCCTGGCGTTTCTCTCACGTCAATATAACGTTTATCTTTAAAGCTTTTTAATGTTTCAATATATTCTTCACCTAATGGAGCTAGTGATTCGATCATCATGTCAAACGCTTTGTCATATGGAATGTCTTGTTTTACACCCGCTACTAAATCAACGCTCAAGTCGTACTGGCGTAGTTCATCTACATGTAATTTTTCTTTTCGAAGTTCATTATAAGTATGTAGTGATTGAATGTTTTTTTTCGTCGTATCAATTAAATTTTCATATACTTCTTTCGGAACCATGTCGCCAAATAATGATTTTTCTAAAGCAGATGGATAGCTTCTTAGCTTTGAAACAGTAACATTATTTTTAATAGCAGCAGATAAAGTAGAAGCGATAGAATTTTTTAATTGAACGTATGGTTTGTAATAAGCTTTATAGGCTTCTTTACGTTTCTCGCGGTTTTCATCTTCTATTAACTTTGCATACATTCCGCGCGTTAAAGTAACTTTTTCTCCCTCATCAGTAGTCACTTCACCAAATAGTATATCTGCATTATTTAACATGCCGTATGTATGCTGCGGGGAGGAAAGTGCTTCACCCATTTGTGATAAAATCTCTTCTTGGTCTTTATTCAATACGTGTTTTTTATAACGGTATAATTCAAATAAGTCTTCTTTATAATATTGTAAACCTTCTGCTTCTTCTATGTAAGAATGTAATGTGTTTTCATCTACGCTAAGTAAGAATGGGGAAAAGAAAGATTTAGCCGCACTTACTTTCACGTGTAATTGTGATACTTTATCGACAAGAGATTGAGCGTCAGTATCGCGCGTATCAAGATCAGATTGTAATCGTGCATAAGCGAACATTAAAGATATTATGCTAGAAATTTCTTCGCTCTTTGTTAAATAGGCTAATAAACTATTGCCATCGTGAATATGTCCATTAAACTCATGTAATTCTTTCGTTAATACTTCAATTTTATGAAAATCGCTTTCCCAATCTTCAATTGTATGATAAATATCCGTTAAATCCCATTTCTCTTTATCATCTACTTGTAGTCGATCTTTAAGTTCTGTCATAATCATTTCCTTTCTAAATATGTAGTTATATTCCTATATAACTATGAAATACAACAAATTGCAAAAAATCCCTGCTGGAAAATGAAAAGCCTTGCTAAAATGGCAAGGCTTGAAAAATTATAATGTAATTCCGAATTTTGAATGTAAAAGATTTTTATATTGCGCATTTGTAACATTTTTTTTCGTTTTTTTACCGTTTTTCGCTATTGTGAGACTATCCTTTGTTAAAGATGCATGCCCATCTTCAGTTAGTTTTACAATAAGAGGTACTTTATTAAATGGTGAGCCCTCATGTTCAACGATAATTTCTTGTGCTGCATTTGCTTTTTCTTCATCCACTTCTTCTATATAAAATGCATAGCCTAACGTCCAATCATCAGCAGAAGATTGATCCAAAAACTCATTGTTTTTACGCATCTCTAACATGTAATTTCCCTTTTCAGTCATTTCTTTACGAATACGATAATCTCCTGTAATGGAGTGAATGACTTCACCTGAGAAAGGAATAGGTGTAAGAGGTAAGTATGATCCGAATCCTACTTCAATTAAATAAAGTTCATTATGATGTGCTAAAACAGTTGCGATGTGTCCAGAATCAACAGCCCATATAGAATTTGCAGCATTGTACACTGTTCCTGAAACGAGATGAACATCAAATCCAGCGTCTTTAAGGAAGTAGTACATAGTAGGATTGAGTTCATAACAAAGACCGCCACGGTTGTTTACTAAAATTTTTTCTTTTAGATTTTCTTTTGATATTTCTGTAAAGTTGTTTTCGAGTATATTTAAGTTTTCAAAAGGGACAGTTTGTGCCATCGCGTACATAATGTTAGGTAAATCTTCAAATGAAACTTTTTGTTTTTCTTCTATATGTAATCGTGCGAAAAATTGTTTTTGAAAGTCGGTCATAGAAATCCCTCCGTCATGCTTTTATAGATAAATTGTAAACAATCTTGAATAAGATGTGAAATGAAAACTACTTTGAAGTATTTGTTAAATATGTGAAGTTAGATTAAAAAATAATGTGGGAGAGTGAGAGATTGCTACTTTACTAATTGTAGAACGAATATTATAATAATTCCGATAAACCATGCAAACGTTTTCTTGAAAGGGGATGATGTAAATATGTTGAAAAGAATAACAGTAGTCGGCTTGTCGGTTGTTTTGTATTTACCTAGTATATATGGGGGGAGTAAAGTTTATGCAGATACGGTTAACAATGGAACGTTAATGCAGTATTTTGAGTGGTATGCTCCGAATGATGGGAATCATTGGAATCGTTTGCGTTCGGATGCTGGAAATTTAGCTCAGAAAGGAATTACATCTGTCTGGATACCGCCTGCATATAAAGGAACTACGCAAAATGACGTAGGATATGGAGCGTATGATTTATATGATTTGGGAGAATTCAATCAAAAAGGAACGGTGCGGACGAAATATGGGACAAAAGCACAGCTGAAATCTGCAATTGAAGCTTTACATAAGCAAAACATTGATGTATATGGTGATGTAGTTATGAATCACAAAGGTGGAGCAGATTATACTGAAACTGTAACAGTTGTCGAGGTAGACCGTAACAATCGAAATATTGAAGTATCCGGTGATTATGAAATTAATGCATGGACAGGGTTTAACTTTCCAGGGCGTGGCGATGCTTATTCTAATTTTAAATGGAAATGGTATCATTTTGACGGAACGGATTGGGATGAAGGAAGGAAATTAAATCGAATTTATAAATTTAGGGGGATAGGTAAAGCATGGGACTGGGAAGTGTCTAGCGAGAATGGAAATTATGATTATTTGATGTATGCAGATCTTGATTTTGATCATCCAGATGTTGCGAATGAGATGAAAAATTGGGGAAAGTGGTATGCGAATGAATTAAATTTAGATGGCTTTCGTTTAGATGCTGTTAAACATATTGATCATGAATATTTACGCGATTGGGTAAATCATGTCAGACAGCAAACGGGGAAAGAAATGTTTACAGTAGCTGAATATTGGCAAAATGATATTCGAACTTTAAATAATTATTTAGCGAAGGTCAATTATAATCAATCTGTATTTGATGCACCACTGCATTACAATTTTCATTATGCTTCAAAAGGAAATGGGAATTATGATATGAGAAATATTTTAAATGGAACAGTAATGCAAAATCACCCTGCACTTGCAGTTACTCTCGTTGAGAATCATGATTCTCAGCCTGGACAGTCATTAGAATCTGTAGTAAGTCCGTGGTTTAAACCGTTGGCATATGCATTTATTTTAACTCGTGCAGAGGGCTATCCTTCAGTTTTCTATGGTGATTACTATGGGACAAACGGAAATAGTAGTTATGAAATTCCAGCATTAAAAGATAAAATTGATCCGATTTTGACGGCACGAAAAAACTTTGCATATGGTACGCAGCGTGATTATTTAGACCATCCAGATGTGATTGGATGGACAAGAGAAGGTGATAGTGTACATGCTAATTCTGGTTTAGCGACATTAATCTCTGATGGACCGGGAGGATCAAAGTGGATGGATGTTGGAAAGAATAATGCAGGGGAAGTATGGCACGATATGACGGGTAATCAAACAAATACTGTAACAATTAATAAGGATGGATGGGGGCAGTTCCATGTAAGTGGAGGATCAGTTTCCATATATGTTCAGCAGTGAATTGTTAATAGAAAAGAAGAGGTAGACTGAAATATAAGTTTTCCTCTTCTTTTTATATTATTATCATTCCTAAATCTTTATTTTAATAAATGAACTAGTCGACTTTTGAGACAACAAGAGATGCGTTGGAATAAATAATGTCACCTGTGGCTTCTCTTATTCGTACTCGAAGAATATCTCCTTACTGTGATTGCTATAGAACTAAATATTAGTATGTTTTTAACGTGATTTTAATAGATATTATATTTGCTTTACGGTAAAATGAACATAGTGTAAAATTACACAATAAGTGTAAAGTGATAATAAATAGGTGTTTTTACACTTGTGACTATTGAAAGAAGTTCTTTATATAAATCGTAATTTAAAATCGATAAGGACATTTCTATATAGGTAGTAGTAGCAAAAGGAGAGGCAATATGAAAAGAACAATAATGAAATATAGCATAATGTTTAGTTTATTCCTATTAACATCATGTGATATATCGGATAAAGAAATTGAACAAAAAGCACAAAGTTATACAAAATTGGAGCATGGTATTTCTGTGAAACTAGATCGAATTGAAATACCCGAACAAGGTAAGGATTTTTTAGGCCCAAACAAACGGATAGCTTATGTACAGCAATTAGATGAACCATATTTACAATTTCAAATAGGGTTCGATGGACGAACCTCTCCAAAGGTAAATAATGATAACTATAAAATAAAAAAAGAAGCGAATGATTTACGAGAAAGATTCAATACATATTATGAAGAAAAAGGGACTAATACTATACTTACTTTCGAGAAAATGCAAACAGGGGACGCTGTTTTCGGTAAGAATGAAGAGAAAAAAGTAGCGAAGCAACATCCGAAGCATTATGTTACTGCGGTTTTCAAAAGTAATATCTTTTTAGATGTAAACAACCGTGCGCATATGGAGACATTAGCGGAGGTTGCGAGAAGTATTCAGGAATTTAATAAAACGATTGAAGATAGTAAGAGTAGTGTGGATGATATAACAATTCAGTTGCCAAATGATAATAAGGATGTATTACTACATATTGCGATAGATTATATAGTAACGGCTGAAGATGCGAAAAAGACCCTTGAGAAAAAGGTTGATTATATGAAAGCTTTACAATCTGCAAGGGAATAGTCTGACACCTTTACTTCTCACAAAACATATAGTATGATGATTTCAGTAAATTAGATTTCAATGACTATAATATAAATTAATGAGAGGTGCTTTTTTGTGAGTGCGGTAGGTACTAAATAGGAAAAATTTAATGAAATAAATCGGATAAGACCAGGGGATTTTTATGTATATCATACCCCTAATTTGGTCATGGATTTATTTCGATACCTATGAAGATACCTACAATACTTTATAAAGCGTGTAATAAGGGGAGTGCCATCCGTTTTTTATGGCTTATTTCCTCATATGTTATTACACATGCCTTGTAAATGTAAAAGCTGCGGTATCCCCGCAGCTTTTTTGTATATTTTTTTAATGTATAAAAATGGTAAATGAATCATGTAGAACTCATTGGAATCTAATGAGTAGGTATCTTCATTTATGATAAAAATCAATCATAGTGAGGAGAAACAAAATGAATACGATGACTTTTGAAAAGTTACAATATAATGAATTGAAGGATATAGTGAAATCTTATTGTGTAAGTGGGTTAGGTAAAGAATTATTAAATAAATTAGAGCCGAGTACGAGTATAAAAGTAGTGAGGAATCGTTTGAATGAAACGACAGAAGCACGAGCTATAGTAGATGCAGAGGGGCATGTTCCTTTCTTTGGCATTTCAAATATTGCTAGTACAATTCAAAAATTAGAAAAAGGGATGATTTTAGATCCTGAAGAGTTAGTAAGTGTTTCTGACTTTTTACGCGGCTGTAGAAAGATTAAAAAATTTATGTTAGATAAAGAATTTTTTGCGCCAGTATTAGCTTCTTATGCGAATTCAATGACTGAATATAAAAGTATTGAAGAGGAAATCAACTTTTCCATTAAAGGTAATAGTATTGATGCAGCTGCGAGTAAGGAATTAAAACGAATTCGCAATAACATTGATTCGGTAGACGGAAAAATAAAAGAGCGCTTAACGAAGTTTTTAAATAGTAGTGCAAATAAGAAGTATATTCAAGAGTTCTTTATTAGTAAGAAGGATGATAGGTATACGATTCCAATTAAATCTTCTTATAAAAATCAAGTTGCGGGAAGTATAGTTGAAGCGTCCGCTAAAGGTTCTACTGTATTTGTAGAACCGCATACGGTTACAAAGTTAAACGTGGAACTCACAAGTTTGAAAGCAGAAGAAGCGATGGAAGAGTATCAAATTTTAGCGACTTTATCAGGCATGGTAGTAGAAAATATTTATCATATAAAAATTAACATGGAATTGATTAGTCAATATGATATGGTATTTGCGAAAGCGAAGTTTAGTAAATCGATCGATGGAATAGAGCCGAAGTTAAATGATCATGGCTACATTCATTTAGTGAATTGTAAGCATCCGCTTTTAAGTGGAAAAGTAGTACCGTTACACTTTGAAATCGGTCAAAGTTACCGTAGTTTAATTATTACAGGACCGAATGCGGGCGGGAAGACAATTGTATTAAAAACAATTGGACTACTAACATTAGCGACAATGTCAGGCCTGCACATCGCTGGAGATAAAGAAACAGAAATTGCTATTTTCGAAAATGTATTTGTAGATATTGGTGATAATCAAAGTATTGAAAATGCACTAAGTACATTTTCATCTCATATGAAAAATCTATCTGAAATTATGAGGATGTCAAATAATAATACGCTACTAATATTTGATGAGATAGGAAGCGGGACTGAACCGAATGAAGGGGCAGCACTTGCAATTTCTATTTTAGAGGAGTTTTATCTTGCGGGATGTATTACAGTTGCGAGTACTCATTATGGTGAAATTAAACGATTCTCAGAAATGCATGATGATTTTATGAATGCAGCGATGCAATTTAATAGTGAGACACTAGAACCACTTTATAAATTAGTAATCGGAAAATCAGGTGAAAGTAATGCACTTTGGATTGCAAATAAAATGAACGTAAGAGAACATGTACTGAAAAGAGCGAAAGAGTACATGGAAAATAAAGAATATCGTTTTGAAAAACTGAATGAAAGCAAAATTAGAAAACCGAAATTTGTGCAAGAAAAAAGAGAAAATCATTACGAGTACAAAATCGGCGATCGTGTAAATGTATTAGATTATGATGATTTTGGTATCATCTATAAGGAAATAGATAATTTCTATAACGTCGTTGTATATTATAACGGTGAATTCGTTGAAGTGAATGTAAAACGTATTACGTTAGAGGTAGCAGCAAAAGAATTATACCCAGAGGGATACGATTTAAATACACTATTTGTCGATTATAAAGAAAGAAAAATGCAACATGATATTGAGCGTGGATCGAAAAAAGCGCTTCGTAAAATCCAAAAAGAAATAAGAAAGAATAGAGAATAAGTTAAAATGGTAACGATTAGACAAGAACAACAAAGTGATTATAAAAAAACAGAAGAAGTTGTACAACAAGCATTTTTAAAAGAAGAATTCAGTGATAAAACAGAACGTGAACTTGTGAGTCGTATTAGAAAATGTGACGCGTTTATTCCTGAATTATCAATCGTTGCGGTAAATGAAGAAATTGTTGGGCACATTCTGTTATCAAAAATAAAGATAGAACAAGGTGCAACTTCTGTAGAATCATTAGCACTTGCACCGGTTTCAGTTGCTAGGGGCTATCAGAAAAAAGGAATTGGTGGAAAACTTATTGGAGTTGCGTTAGAAAAAGCGAAAGAACTTGGATACGGGTCAGTTGTAGTATTAGGACACCCAGAATACTATCCGAAATTTGGCTTTAAGAAAGCAAGTGAGTGGAATATAAAAGCACCATTTGAAGTGCCAGATGAAGTATTTATGGTGATGGAGTTAAGTGAGAACGCTCTGCAGGGTGTAGAAGGAATTGTACAGTATTCGAGTGCTTTTGCTGAGTAGGAATATCAGTTAAGAAATGTAATCATAAAAGATGCTATCTTTTTGTAGAGATATACAGAAAGATAGCTTTTTTTATTGAGCAAATTCACTTACGTATATTTTGCTCAATGAATAATTAAGATGGTAAAATTGATATAGAAATGTAAAGGGAGAGAAAAGAATGAAGAATCGAGATACAGATAGCAATGAGAATGTAGTTACGTTATATGTTACAAGACACGGTAAAACAATATTAAATACGAATCATCGCGCGCAAGGTTGGGCAGACTCTCCATTAGTAGAGAAAGGGGTGGAAGTTGCCTCTAATTTAGGAACGGGATTAAAAGATGTTCATTTTATGAGTGCATATAGTAGTGATAGTGGACGAGCGATTGAAACTGCTAATTTAGTATTAAAATATAGTGAGCAATCAAAGTTAAAACTTGAGAAAAGAAAAAAATTACGAGAATTAAATTTTGGTATTTTTGAAGGTGAAAAACTTGAAAATATGTGGGATGTAGTTGGAAAAGCTGCAGGTGTTGCATCACCAGAAGAACTTATGAAGTTTTCTATTCAAGAAGTGATTAATCTGATTAGAGCAGCAGACCCTACGAAACAGGCGGAAGATTGGGAACTATTTTCTACTCGTATAAAAGAAGAGATTGATAAAATTAGTGAAGAATCTGCTGCAAATGGTGGCGGTAACGTTTTAGTTGTTGTTCATGGGCTTTTGATTACTACATTAATCGAAATGTTAGACAGTAGTAAAACAAAACTTGGAGTGGAAAATGCTAGTGTGACGAAGATTGTATATCAAGACGGAACATACACAGTCGAGTCTGTTGGAGATATGAGTTATGTTGCAAAAGGGAAAGCAAGTGTGGAAATATAAAAATAAGAAAAGGAAGGTAGAGAAATCTAGCTTCCTTTTTATGTTGTTAATTATGGGATCAATAAAATTTTCCCAGTACTTTTTCTGCTCTCTAATAATTCATGAGCACGGGCACCATCTTGTAAAGAGAATGTAGTAGAACTTGTGATCTTTAATTTTTCGGTCGCAATCCATTTGAATAATTGAGAGGAGCGTTCTTTTCTCTCTTCATAAGATGTAAGCACGTTCCAAAGGTCTCCGCCAGTTAAAGTTTTCGAAGTATCCATAAGCATACGCGGATCAACGGGCGCAGGATTACCACCGGCCATTCCGTAAAATACGACAGTACCACCAGTTTTAGTTGCGCTAAAACTTTCCTCTAATGTAGAACCTACTGATTCATATACAACATTTACTCCATCACCGTTTGTTGTTTCAAGTACTTTCGCAGGCCATGCTTCAGTATATAAAAATACGTGATCAGCACCAGCTAATGTAGCTATCTGTGCTTTTCCTTTTGATGACGTTAGGCCGATCACTTTTCCGCCCAGTAGTTTAATGATTTGAATAAGTAGTTGCCCAACACCACCAGCTGCAGCATGTACTAAAGCTATATCACCTTGTTTTATTTGATAGCTATCTTTCGTTAAATAATGTGCCGTTAGACCTTGCAATAAGACAGAAGCGGCTGTTTCAAAAGAGATAGAATCTGGAAGGTTAATTGCTTTCTCCGATGGAACGGCAACTAGTTCTGCATTTGCAAATGGAACGTCAGCAAATGAAATACGATCTCCAGGATTAATATTAGTAACGTCAGCTCCTACTTTTTCAACAATACCAGCGCCTTCATAACCTAATATATAAGGCGGATTGCCAGCGAGATGATAATCACCGCGGCGTCTATAAATATCGGCGAAATTTAATCCGATTGCTTTCGTACGGACAAGAATTTCATTTGGATTTATGATTGGATCATGTATTTCTTTATATTGTAGTACATCCGGACTTCCAAATTGTTCGAAACAAAGTACTTTCATATGGAATACCTCCATTTTTATTGTTTGTCGATGCTCTTTATCATACAATACAAATATCGATAGACAAAGAGGATTATTTCGATGAAATCAATCGGAAATATCGATTGGAAAGAGGGACGATAAATGGAGATAAAACAATTAATTACATTTAAAGTGGCGGCAGATAGTTTGAACTTTACACAAACTGCGAAGAAACTAAACTTTGCTCAATCGAGCGTAACGGCGCAAATTAAAACGTTAGAAGCTGAGCTAGGTACGCCGTTATTTGAAAGATTAGGAAAACGTCTTTTTCTAACTGAAGCAGGTAGGAAGTTTCAACTATATGCGGACAAGATGATTGCACTCAGCAACGAAGCGAAAATGGCTGTGAAAGATGATGAAGAAATAGCAGGTACGTTAATAATCGGTGCGCAAGAAAGCCAATGTACATATAGACTGCCTTCTATATTAAAGAGGTTTAAAGCGAAATTTCCTCAAATAAAGCTTATATTTAAACCTGCGCATTCCAATAAAGATGCGAAGGAACAATTGATGGAAGGGAAAGTCGATCTTGCATTTATTTTGGACGAATGTAAAACAGAAGATGCTTTACATGTGGAGCCGCTTATGAAAGAAGAATTAAAAATAGTAGCTGCTTCAGGGCATCGTTTACTTGAACAACCTTCCATTACTACAAAAGATTTAGAAAGTGAGACACTTTTACTAACGGAGCTTGGTTGCTCGTATCGAACTTTATTTGAAGAGCTATTTTGTACGGAAGATGTGTATCCAGCAAATAAGATTGAGTTTGTTAGTGTCGAGGCAATTAAACAATGTGTTATTGCAGATTTAGGAATAGCCGTTTTACCAGCGATAGTAGTAGAAAAAGATATAAGAGAAGGGACGATAAAAGAGTTACATGTAGAAAATGCAATCTCACCGATTTATACACAAATTGCTTGGCATAAAGATAAATGGATGACAGCGCCGCTGCAGCAATTTATTGATGTGACGAGGGAGTTTTTTACGACGGATTAAGTGGAGAAATATTTGATTTATATAAAAGAAAAAATGACAATTTTGTATAAAGAACCGATGCTTGAGTGAAATAAGTATCGGTTCTTTTATGTTTTAAATAGGGATGCAATAAAATGTGTATTTCTCAACTTTTTTTCTTAGACGGATAAGTAAATTTCTTCGTATATTCCAATAACTATAAGGGGATTTACAACGTTTATTCGTTTCTGTAAGATGCCTCTAGGAAGCATGAAAGGAGGGCTTACATAGGGGATAGATTGTCTTTATGATACGTACTTATTTTGAAGGAGGAGATTTACAATGTTTAAAAAGTTAATGAAAGTATGTGTGTTAAGTGTAGTGAGTGTAGGTGTATTATTTAGTTTTCAAGGAAGTACATTTGCAGCTACTGATTTAAGTAGTTATTATGACGGAAAAAATCCAGCAACAACGAAAGTATACGGAGGTAGTACAACGTGTGATGCAGATGGATTTAATGCAAAGTCTACAGCTGTATATGAAGGGAGTAAAAAAGTAGGGACAGTGTATTTACGTTATAGTAATAAATGTCATGCAGCATGGTCTAAGCTTGTTTTAGATCAACCAGCACCTTCTGTTTCTGGGGGAGTATATGCTTACGCTGTTATTAATAAATATAAAAACGGTGTATTCCAAAAATCAGTAGATTCTAATAGTGGTAATGGAGCAATAAAAACAGGTCAAACGAGCACTTATACAGGAATGGTATTTGATTTAACTGCTGATTTTGGTTATACAGCTGATGCCGAAGCGGTGACGATTAATAATGGTTACGGGAAAACTGGACGTTATTAATAAGGGAGCGGAGTGCTATGAAACTTTTAAAAAAGCTGAGCGCATGTTTTTGCCTATCTTTTCTCGTTTTAACTAGTGTGTTTAGTACGACGAATAATGATAAAGCATATGCAGAAGATCATTCGTATGATGGGAAAAGTCCGTATTACAATAGTTGTGATCAATCAGCAGTAACGAAAGAAAAGAAGTGGATTGATTCCAATTCTTATGTGGAATTAAAATTTAGCACAACGTGTAAGACAGCATGGGCAAAAGTTACAGTAACTCGTGCAGCAGTATATAATAACGAAGCTGATGCAAGGATTGTTAGAAAAACAGATGGAAAGGCATACACTTGCGGGAGTGCTGGAGGAAATGGTGTTGTGAATAAAGGGCAAACATCATGCTATACGCCAATGGTATATGATTTAGATCCAAGGAAGGCACAAGCGCAAGGGAAACATGCCATTCCGAATAGTGATGCATATAATTATGCGGAGACAATTTGGTATTAATATAACACATGAGTTAAGAGTTGTTATTTGATATAAAAATGAAAGAGCCTTACTGCATTTTATTGTGGTAAGGTTCTTTCAAGTTGTTAATAGTTTAAGAACAGTTATTTACAATGACATATCTTTATAATCACTTTCAAGTATTGCCATAATAATTTCATCCGAGTATGTATCGTTATAAAATAAAGATTGACGTAGGGTTCCTTCTTTTACAAAACCAACCTTTGCATAAGCTCTAACCCCGCGTAAATTATGACTAAATACTTCTAACTGTAAACGATTTAATATGAGTTGTTCAAAAACAAATCTTAAAACGATTTTAATAGCTTCAGTTCCATATCCTTGTCCTGTTAACGCTATTGAAAGCAATGATATTCGGAACCCTGCTCTTTTGTTCTCCTCATCGATATCTAAAATCGACAACTCTCCAATCATTTCGTCAGTGCTTTTTAAACAAATAGCGAAATCATAGCGACTTGAATCATTATTTATATGATCTATGTGTGTCTTAATTTGCTCCAATGAAAAAGTAGACTTGGTTCCAGTCATATATCTTATTTCATCATCCATTGTACTTTCTAATATAATAGGCGCATCTAGCTGACAAAGAGACCTTAAATAAATTCTTTCACTCTCTAATCTCATTATAAATTTCTCCTTAAGGTTGATGATAGAGTATATAAATATTTTCGATCTACATGGAAGAAGAGTTTTGTTTTTTGTATTGTTTGAAAAGTATGAGTCTTAATTTTATGTTACATGAATTTTATAATGATATGGTATACCTAAAACAAATGATAAAAGTTTTATACACAACAAAATATATCAACAAGTTTTTTTATAATCGAATTAACTAAGGTCTGTATCAGGAGGATTGTATCCAAGGTGACGAGCCATTGATACAATTTGTCCTTTATGATGAAACTCATGTGTCTCTGTATGAGTTAAAAGCCATAGCGGAGTTGTACTCCAAGGTTCTTTTTGCCATTTTACTTCATTTGCTATATTTTCGAGCCAGCGGTCATTGTATTCATCTAAAAAACGTTGTACAGTCTCGTCTACTAACTTAAATCTAGCACGGACTTTTGCGATATCTGCATGCTCAATTTCATAATCACTAGCAAATGAAAAATCTGCTCGCTTTTGCTTGAATGCGAATGATCCAAGCCAGTATCGATAGCAATCGGCTACATGAATATGCGTCTTTATAATGCTACCGCTCCCGAAATTTGGAACAGTACTATGTAATTTTTCTAGTGGGATTTCTTCCAAAAACGAAAATAGAGTTTCTCTTGTAGAGCTAATAAGATTATATTGTTGTTTTAAAACATGTAACATGTAATTGACACTCCTCTATTATTTACTAAACTAACTTTGTAGTAAGTAATTCTATATTTATTAGGGGTGAACCTTTTAAATATTTTGACTAAGCATATTAGATGTTTTTCTTAATCGTTTCTGATAGATTAAACAAGGTAAAACTTTAATGTGTTGAACATTCTTAGTTCATAATAAATGGTACATGAAGAAGGGGAACGATCAAATGAATAGACTAGTTGGCTTAAAACAATTTGAAATAACGCGTGGGGAATTGCTTAAATTTATGGAGACGCTAGACGATAAAACTGTGGATACGCAGCCAGAAGGTTTTAACAATACAATTCGCTGGCATATCGGTCATGTGTTAACGGCAGCAGAAGTTTTCATGTTTGGAAAAGAATTCAAACAATTACCAACTGAATATCCAGGTATGTTTGGGTATGGATCAAGACCGTCTAAATGGAAAACAGAAGGACCATCGTTAGAAGTGTTAACGGCTCAATTAAAAGAACAAGCAAAACGTATTAACGAAATTCCAGCAGAAGCATTTGAAAATAAACTGCCAGAGCCATTCCTAGGATTGGAAACAGTAGGGGAGCTTTACGGTATGATGCTTTATCATGAAGCTGATCATATTGGACAAATGAAGGCGATGGAACGTATTATTAAGGCTCTTTAGTTGTAATTGCATGTAAAAAACGAAATTACACCTGTATTGTGAAATAATATAACGACAAAAAGGATAGATAATTTATTATCTATCCTTTTTGTCGTTGAGCTTAAAGAATTATGAACGCTTGCCATCGTGATACTGATAAAGTAGGTATAGTTATTATATTTGTTTTACATGAAGGCGATGGAACGTATTATTAAGGCTCTTTAGTTGTAATTGCATGTAAAAAACGAAATTACACCTGTATTGTGAAATAATATAACGACAAAAAGGATAGATTATCTATCCTTTTTGTCGTTGAGCTTAAAGAATTATGAACGCTTGCCATCGTGATACTGATAAAGTAGGTATAGTTATTATATTTGTTTTACATAATAGAAAAATATTGAAGGAAATACAGAATTAAGGTTGCAAAAGCCGTATGAAATATAAGTATAATAATAGAGAAGAAATAGAAGTAGGGGTGAATACTATGATTACATTAGAACAAAAGTTGGAGCAATACACACATACATATGGACAATTAAAGGGAGAGCTAAAATGGAAAACGAGTGATTCTCGAACAGGAATGATGATTGCAGCTATGTATGCAGGTAGTGATAAATTGTTTGATCTTGGACGTTTTTTAGAAATTAGTAGTTATATTAAGAATCAGGTAGGGATGTTTTCATACTTGAAGTCTTATCATCGCTTTGTGGTGGCCGCAACTTTAGATATTCACTTTACAGATTATAAGAAAGCTTTTCAGAAGTTTTTAGATTTATATGAACAATTGGTTGCTGGTGGTTTTAGCCGAAGTATATTTACTTATCTCGCAGCAGCCGTGCTTTTAACAGAAGAAAATGAACAGCCTAGCATGCACATTCAGCGTTCGATGCAAGTATATAAACGTATGAAAGAGGATCACCTTTTTCTTACAAGTACAAATGATTATCCACTTGCAGTTTTACTAGCAGGACAATCAGAGAATGTAGAAACACTTATGGACCGTGTAGAACGTCTGTATCAGAAACTAGCGAAAGCTGGTTTGCGTAAAGGGAATGATCTTCAGTTTTTAAGTCATATCCTCTCACTAAAGAAGGATGTTCGTGAAGAAATGTTAGTTGCAACATGTACAAACATATGGAATTCGTTAAAAAAAGAAAAGGTAAAAGTGAAACAGATGCATTACCCAGCCATAGGGCTACTAGCGTTACTTGAGGATGGAGAAAAAGAGATTCATTCTATTAAAGCATTGATTGAAAAATTGCAGGGGGAGAAATTATTCCGTTGGCATACAGATGCGAATATTCTTATTGCTATTCAACTGTTCGTAAGTCAGAAAGGTGAGGAAAGTAAAACTACCAACACAGGTTTACAAACAATGATAGAAGTCCTCATACAGGCACAACAGGCAGCTATGATGGCAACGATTGCTGCTTCATCTGCAGCAACATCTTCTGCTAGTAGTAGCTCATAATGTGTAACTCCTTTAATAAGGAAGGTAAAAAAGCCCATCACTCTCTAATGAGTGATGGGCTAACTATTTTTTACATAATCAGCATTATCTTTTTGACTCCTTCAAATGTTTGAGTTGTGTAACAATTATAATGCTAATAACAACGAGTAAAAACCACGAGCTAATTTTACTTAAGTGAACGAGATTCCATGCTTCCCGTTGATTTGGATATTGCCATGCTCCGAAAAATGTTGCGATGTTCTCTGCAATCCAAATAAAGAAACCAATAAGGAAAAAGGAGAGAACGAGTGGTATTTTATATGTAACGCCTCGTAATGAAAATTCTACAAATGTCCGAAAGAAAACGATGAATAAAAGTACAGTTAATACCCATCTAAAGTCATATAGAAAATGATGTGTAAAAAAATTAAAGTAAATCATTGCTCCTAGAGGTATTGCAAAAATAGCTTTTGGCCAATGATGCATTTGCAAATGTAATCTTCTCCACGCCTGGCATATGTAACTGGCAACACTTGCATACATAAAGCCACTGTAAAGCGGAACTCCAAAAACTTTTGAATATGCCTCTTCCGGATAACTCCATGAACCGAAATGTACTTTATATATTTCTAGTAGAAGGCCGATGAGGTGGAAGACAGTAATTACTTTTAATTCATCTTTCGTCTCAAGTCCAGTCTTGTACATGATCCACTGCATAAGAAGACATACGATGAGTATGAAATCGTAGCGGTATAACCCTGGGATAGAAATGATTTTTGATAGGGCTAGCGTTAAGAAAATAACGACTGGGAATAAACAAGATAATGCTTGCTCGTAAGTGAAGTGTAGTAGTTGTTTTATATAGAACATTGTGTCACCTTCAATGTTTTTGTTGGAAAACTCAAAATAATGACTAAGTATACTACAATTTAAAAAATAAGCCAGTAGTTTATTTTTCATGTATTTGTAAGTTTTAGAAAGGAATTGTAATAAGTATTTTAATATTTAACGAAGTAAAAAAATAGTTTGCTATTTAAAAAAAGTGGGGATATAATATCTAAATGAAAATGATAATTATTATCAGTAATGATTATAAATTAAAAATAATTATAAAAAACAACTGCATATAAAGGATGAAATGAAACATGTTACATAAGTTTGCTGTACATGCTGGCAATAATCGCTGGATACATATTAAGTTCATATGTTTCATGAGCTTAACAATTTTATGTTTAATCGGATCTATATTTTTAGCTATTGCATTCGGTGCAAAGGATATCCATTTGCAAACCGTATGGGCAGCGATTTTTGATTATAATCCGAAATTAACGCAGCACCAAATTATTTATGAATTAAGGCTCCCAAGGGTAATTGGCGCAGCAGTTGTAGGAGCAGCTTTTGCAGTCGCTGGTGCTGTAATGCAAGGGGTAACACGAAATCCTTTAGCTGATGCAGGTGTGCTTGGTATAAATGCAGGTGCGATGTTTGTAGTAGCACTTAGTTTTGCCTTTTTCCCGCATATGCCGTATTCCTATTTAATGATTGTTTCCTTTATTGGAGCAGTTTTAAGTACAGTACTCATTTTTATTATCGGATCAGCAACATCAGGCGGATTAACACCAATGAGGTTAACGATTGCAGGGGCAGTTATGGCCGCGCTATTGCATTCGTTGAGTTCAGGTATCGCGATTTATTATGACTTAAGTCAAGATTTAGCGTTTTGGTACGCTGGTGGTGTTGCAGGGGTTAAGTGGGAACATTTGAAGTTTTTAGTTCCTATTATTCTTATAACGATTCTTTTTGCGATAGTGATAGGGCGATCTATTTCACTCATATCAATGGGGGATGACGTCGCTACGAATTTAGGAGTAAAAACGAACCGAACGAGAATACTAGGGATGATTATAGTAGTCATTCTTGCAGGTGTATCTGTTTCAGCTGTTGGTTCTATCGGATTTGTAGGACTCGTTATTCCGCATATTGCTAGAAAATTAGTTGGTGTGAATTATCGACTCATTATTCCTATGTCAGCGTTATTAGGAGCTATGTTATTAGTTTTAGCTGACTTAGGGGCAAGAACAGTAAACCCTCCTAAAGAACTCGCGATAGGAATTATGGTAGCTCTTGTTGGAGTTCCGTTCTTCCTCTATATAGCACGTAAAGTTGGGAGGGAGCTATAAGTGAAGGATCTTTTGAACACAGATAAAAAGAGAGCTATTACTGTAACTACAATTTTTGGTTGTATTAGTATCGCTGTCATTTTAATTAGTTTAAATACAGGGACACTGAGCATAGCGCCACTTAAAGTAATTCAAACGCTTTTCGGTTATGGTGATTTTGAGAGCGCAACAGTGCTATACGATTATCGTATGCCAAGAATTATAATCACCATGTTAGCTGGTATTGGCCTTGGGATTTCCGGTGCGATTTTACAAGGATTATCACGTAATGCACTTGCAGACCCTGGTATTTTAGGATTACATGCAGGTGCATCTTTCGGGCTAATTATATTTGTTACTTTCTTTCATTCTATTAATGAGAATGCATCGATTTTAATACCGTTATTTACATTTGGTGGGGGAATACTAGCTGCATTTTTAATTATTATACTTGCGAGTGATCGATCAAAAGGTTTACTACCTATTAGACTTATTCTCGTTGGTATTGCTGTTTCAGCTGGCTTTAGTGCGATTTCGTTATTTTTCTCCCTCAAGTTAAATGATGAGACGTATACATTCGCTTCTAGATGGTTAGTTGGTAACGTGTGGGGAAGGGATTGGATTCATGTCCTAGCATTATTACCTTGGATTTGCATACTAACCCCGTATGCATGGCTAAAATCTAAAACGTTAAATGCATTGTCACTAGGTGATAGTGTGGCAGCGGGACTTGGTGTTTCTGTTCAAAAAGAACGGTTACTCCTTTTAGCTACAGCGGTTGGATTATCTTGCGCGAGTGTATCGATGGCAGGAGGGATTGGTTTTATCGGTTTAGTTGCTCCGCATATTGCAAGAAAGTTAGTAGGTACTACGTATCAACATTTCCTTCCACTAGCTGGCATTATCGGAATGATTGTTTTAGTACTAGCAGATACGATAGGTCGTTCTATATTCGAGCCAAATTCTATTCCAGCTGGTGTAGTAGTGGCAGCTTTAGGAGCACCGTATTTTCTTTATTTACTTACAAAAACAAAATAAATACTTCAAAGAGGAGAACATATGAAAAAGAAACTTACTATTTTATTTAGCATGATGTGTATTTTAGTATTAGCAGCATGTGGTCAAACGAAATCTAATGAAGAGGCAACGAAAAAAACGGAAAAAAGTAATGAGCCGAAAATCGCTTCTATGTCCATTCATTTAACGAATAATTTACTGGCATTAGGAATTACACCTGTAGGCTCCGTTATTGGTGGAGATTTAAAAGATTTCTTACCGCATGCAAAAGAGCAGTTGAAAGATACGAAGAAACTTGGTGTTGTAACGGATCCGAATATGGAAGCATTACTTCAATTGAAGCCAACTGACATTTACGTGGATGAAAAATACGCGGGCAAAGATTTAGCGAAATACGAAAAAATTGCAAAAACACATTCTTTCAATTTAGATGAAGGTACGTGGAGAGATCAGTTAAAACAAGTTGGTAAACTTGTAAACCGTGAGAAAGAAGCGGATACATATATTCAAGATTACGAAGAGCAATCAAAACGAGTAAAAAGTTTAATAGATAAAGAATTAGGTAATAACGAAAAAGTAATGGCAATTCGTGTTACTGCAAAAGAATTACGTGTATTTAGTACGAAAAGACCGATGGGACCAATTTTATTCCAAGACTTAGGATTACAACCTGCAAATGGTGTAGAGAAAATTGATGGAAATCGTCCTTTCGAAGTCATTTCACAAGAAGTATTACCTGACTTTGATGCAGATGCTATTTTCGTTGTTGTAAATAGAGACGATAAGGCAAAAGCTGCATTTAAACAACTTCAAGAAACACCAATTTGGAAAGACTTAAAAGCTGTTAAAGGAAAGCACGTATACATTATTAATGACCAACCATGGCTTGACTATTCTGCTTTAGGTAACAAAATGGCAATGGATGAAGCAGAGAAAATGTTTACGAAATAATATCGATTCGTCGTTAGGAAGATCCTCTAAATTTTGAGGGTCTTTTATTATTGTTAGAATAAATGAAAAATTATACAATGAATGTAATTTAATGTAGAGGAGATGTGCCAATGTCAGCGCTTATTGTAAGTATCCCGTGTATAAAGCAGTTTATAGAATAAGGGGATAAATAGGCTAAAATAAGTATCCCCTTTATTAAAAAAGGGGGAGTTTGAAATGACAATGAATCTTTTTCAAAATAAAACGATTAAATTATCAGTTATGAGAGAAAACGACGCTGAAGTAATGGCTAAATGGCAAGAAGATAGTGAGTATTTAAGAAACGTCGATACAGATATAGCATTTCCGCAATCGTTACATGAAATAGCGAGTGATGGGCTATTAAAGGGACGAAGATCGAATAGTGTTTCTTTTATGGTAAGGACAGTTCAAGATGATCACTTAATTGGTTTTGTTGCAATTCATGGCATAGAGTGGAATAACAGAATGGGTTTATTAGCCATTGGTATAGGAGATGCAAATGATAGAGGGAAGGGATATGGAAGAGAAGCGATCCATCTTATCTTAAAATATGCTTTCTATGAATTGAATTTGCACCGCGTCGGTCTTGATGTTATTTCTTATAACAAAGCTGCTATTGAGTTGTATAAAAAGATGGGGTTTCAGATGGAAGGTTGTATGAGAGAAGCGGTTCAAAGAGATGGGAAGTGTTTTGATCGTATCATTATGGGGATATTAAGGGATGAATGGATGGAGCTGCAAAAATAAAAGTGATGATATGAATAATTGACTAAAAAGGAAAACTAGATAGGTATTAGTTTTCCTTTTTTATTTTTGTTACTAATTATATTTTCTTATAAATAGTTTGTATCCTGCGAATAAAAGAGTACAGCCTAAGACAAATGTTAACATAACTCCAGTTGAAAGATTAATAGAAGGATTAAAAACTAAAGTCGCTGTTTCGCCAGTTAGAACACTGTGAATATTCACGTAAGTAAATGGGTTGTAAGGAGAAGAGAAACTCTTCATTCCAATAAAAGCTATAATACCTACAAAAGACGTTGTAATACTTAGGCTTTTTAGTAAAAGTGATGAAATATAGTAAAAAGAATATAGAAAAAATGTGAGTACAACAGTTAGTAATAATACTTGTCCGAAGTAATTTTTCAAAGTGATAAAGTGAAATTGATCTTTAATGGGATTTAAACTATTATACTCACTGCCAAATGGATTAGGCTCTGATCCTTCGTATACAAGGACTGGATAATCAAAATTTCCTATTCCTTTCGTGAAATAGCTACATAACAAAGGAATGAGTAGCATTAGTAAAACGAAAACAAGTGTAGAAAGGAATCCACTAAAATACTTTGTTATAAATAATGATTTTCTTTTAATAGGCAAAGTATAGTAAAAGTGCAAACCACGCTTCTTATTATTCATTTCAGAAGAAATATTATTTCCGAAAATAAAGCATCCCAATAAAATGAGTACTGGTATATAGTAGTACTGGATTATTTGATATAAAAATAAAGAACCAGTTGTACCATAACGCATAGTACTCTTTTCCCATTGTTCTAAGGAACTACCTGTAAATTGATCGTAAATTGTAAATAGGTAGGGTGTATAAATGGTATTTTGAATGAATGGTTCAGCTTTATTTTTTTTCAGTAACAATAATTCTTCCAACGTTGCCCGTGCTGTAAATAAGGAAATATTTTGTTTCTCAATTGCGTAAGGGAAAGTATTAGAGCCTTTTGAGCTCTTAAACATAAATTGTAAATGATTTATATTTTCTTCATATTTGTCTTGCCAATTACCTTGAGAATAGTTCGTAATCCATTTGTTCTTCTTTGAAAGAGATTGCTGAGATTCTTGAATAGCTAATTTATTTTCTGTAATTTTTTCAACATCGCCATTCTTTTCAGCTTCAATCTTTTGTAATTCTAGTTCTTTTAAAATCTGTTGCGAAATGTTAACAATATTTTGTGCAAATGCCAAATTCCCGCGCTGGATATCTTTTGCGACAGAATAATTTAAGCAATATAAACTACTAACGAAAAGAATAGAAGTTAATACTGCAATCCATGTTGTTTTTTTCTTGAAATATTTTTTGAATTCAAATTGGAAGAGTTGTTTCATATTACACACCACGCTTTCGATTCATGCATATGGCACATAGTAAGAGCAAAAATGTACTTCCAATTAACACCACTGCACCTAATGGATAATATCCATTATTATTTAAAATGACGCGATCTATTTGTTGATAGGAAAGGGGAGATAGAAACGGATTAAAGCCGATTTTTGATAAAATGAAACCACTGCTCAAAATAAAAGTGAGAATTAAATATGTAACAAGAGTATTTCTTATCCAAAATCCAATGAGCACTAATAAGGAAATAGCTACAGTGGAATAACATAGACTGTAAGTGAGAGCTGTTTTTAAGTATGTACCTGAACTAATAATAGTTTCTGTTTTTGTGAAAAGCGGGTAATTAAAAATATTACCGGTAGATTTTCCGAATATTATTGGTAGTATATAAGACAGTGAAAATATTAGTAAAATCCATAGGAGACTAACAACAAGTAAACTGAAAAATTTTATTAAGATATAGTGAGTACGAGAAATAGGTAAAGTATAGGCTAGCTTAATCGTATGGTCTTCAAATTCTTTCGTAATGACTGTACCTAGTAAGAGTAGTAAAATAAGAAATCCTGGGGCATTGAGTAGTAGTGAAATTACTTTTTTTATAAATAGAGATGGTTGAATGGAAAGGTCAAGGTCTTCCTTTGGTAAACCTTGTTGTAATAAATTTTCATTCAGTTGTATTGCTTTTTTCATATCTTTTTCGCTGGCTGAGAAACCCCCTTCTACTTGTTGAAAGCGCATAGCTAAGTCATACACTTTCATTTCAGTCTGTAATTCATTTTTCCACTTGTTTTCTTTTACTTCTTGTATAAGCTGATTTAAATTTTTTAATAGCGGAAGTCCGATCTCTAATCGAGATTCAATTTTTGCGTTAGGTCCTTTTTTTAATGTCTCTTTATCTCCTGTAACTTGATTAGAAACTTCTGTTTCATATTTAGAAAATAATTCAATCTTGTTTATTTTGACTACTTCTTGTTTAAGCGCATTATGAAGAAATAACCCGCAGATGATTAGCATAGTAGCAATGATTAAAGTAAAGAGAATATTAGAGTAGAGCATTTTTTTTAGTTCGAATAGAAATATTTTCATGTCGTATCACCACATACATGAAATACTTCTTCATATCTTTTTTCAGAACCGATAACTTCTTTTTGGATATCCATAATATTAATTTTATGAGAATGAAATATATTAATAAAGTCTTGGATGGTGTGGTGCTCTAATTGGATTCGAAGGCTATTCTTAGTTAACACTGCTTGTACGTTTTCTTGTAATAAAACGTGTTGTGCATGTTTTAAATCTGAAAATAAGAAGTGGTAATAAATTTTTTCGTACTTTGTCATATCCTCTTCTATTAATTTACCGTCTTTTAAAAAAAGAATCTTCTTTGTAACACGATCAATTTCTGACAAATTATGAGAAGAAAGAATGATTGTTGTACCTTCTTCTACTAAGCGTAATAAAATATTTCTCATCAGTATCGCACTAGTTGGATCCAAGCCGTTCAGAGGTTCATCAAGGAACATAAGCTTTGGTTTGTTTAAGATTGCCATCGCTAAGAGAAGGTGTTGTTTCATACCTAAGGAGTAATCTTTAATTTTCCTCTTCGCATAACTTTCCATTCCTACATATTTTACAACTTCATCCATGCGTTCTTTTGAAAGTTTTTGCACATCACAAATGAATGTAAGATGATCGTAGCCATTTAAATAGTCATATAGTACAGAATTATCTTGTAAAAAAGAAACGTCTTTAAACAAAGCAACATCTTTGTTAGATCTCCCCATCAATTCAATATTCCCGGATGTAGCGGGCAAAAGATTGGTAACTATATTTAAAAAAGTAGTTTTACCAACACCGTTAGGACCTACTAAAGCCCAAATTCCTGGAGAGTTAATTGTGAGGTTAATTCCATCTAATATTTTTTTATGTTTGTAACTTTTTGATAAATTATTGATAGATAGAATAGTCAATTAGAATTCCTCCTTTTCAATAAATTGGTATAAAATGTAATTATTCTGTTAATTATAACTGAAAATTCAGGTTTATAAAGAGGTATAGTTGTAAATTTAAGCTTTTTTCTAAATCTCATTCTGAAATCTATTATATGAATAATTTAGAAATGAGACTGTGAAGAAAGGAAAAAGAGCACTTGTTGGAGAATTTTTACAATGTGTCGATTAGAGAAAAAGGAGTTATGCAAAATGAATTTAGAAAAAGCAAAACCAGTAAATGAAGAGGTCGCTGAATTGAAGGAACTAATTAAAGAATTACACGGAAGTGTACATCAACTTCAAAGTGAAGTGCAGCAACTAAGGCACGAAAGACCAGTTGTTGAAGTGCGAAAGGGTGTTCAACTATCACCAACAATCGTTGGACAAATTGGTGGTATGATTTTAGGTGGTTTAGCAATTATCGGTATATTTTGGTGATGAAAAAAAGGTTTGAAGCATAGTGCTGCAAACCTTTTTTATTTGACGATATAATTTCATGCAATACAACTTTTACATTAAATAACGTAAATATATGTAAGCATGTGATAACAATAGCGCAATGATTGTTAACGGTAAACCAATTTTTAAGAAGTCCATATACGAGAAAGCATGTCCTTCACGTTTTGCAATACCAGCAACGACTACGTTTGCGGATGCTCCGATTAATGTTCCGTTTCCTCCTAAGCAAGCTCCAAGTGATAACGCCCACCAGAGTACTTCAATTTGCGGAGAATCAACAGATAATCCGAGTCCTGTAGCTAAGTCTTGAATAAGCGGGATCATCGTTGCGACAAAGGGGATATTGTCAATTGTCGCAGATGCGATGCCTGATACCCACAAGATAAGTATCGCAGCGAAACCGATATCGCCATTTGTTACGTCGAGTACTTCTTTTGCTAGTGAAGAAATAAGTCCGATATCAATTAACCCGCCAACGAGAACGAATAGTCCAGCGAAGAAGAAAATGGTTACCCATTCAACGTGGGCAAATACATCTTCAATATCGTGTTCTTTTACTCCAATTAGCATAAGAAGTGTAGCGCCTGTCATCGCGATAACCGCAGCGTCTACATGAATAATCGAATGAAGTACAAAGCCTAAAATAGTTAGTCCTAAAATTGAAATGGATTTTAAGAGGAGGCTTTGATCTTTAATATAATCTTTTTCGTTCAATGCCATTAATATTTTAATTTGCTCAGGTGTTGTTTTTAGTTTGTTGCGATACATGAAGTAAATAATACCAAGTGTAACGATAGAGATAATGATTACGATTGGAGCTAAGTTTAGTAAAAAGGCATTAAAGTCTAAATGCTTATTTGCTGATCCGATCATAATGTTCGGTGGGTCACCGATTAATGTTGCTGTTCCACCTATATTTGAAAATAGTACTTCTGAAATCAAATAAGGAACAGGGTTTACTTTTAAAATACGTGTAATGGACAGTGTAACAGGAACGATTAGTAGAACGGTCGTTACGTTGTCCAAAAAGGCAGAACCGACAGCAGTTAATAGGGATAGTAATAATAAAATGCGGATTGGTTTTCCACCAGCTGCCTTCGCTGCTTTAATGGCCACAAATTCAAATACGCCTGATTGACTCGTAATATGTACGAGAATCATCATCCCAATTAAAAGGGTAATCGTTTCCCATTGAATATGTGATGTGAAAGCAGTATGTAAATCTACAACTCCAAAAATAATCATAATAGCAGCGCCGAATAGTGCGATTACAGCACGATTCAATTTCTCAGAAATAATAAATCCGTACGTGATTAAAAATACGGCAATTGCAAAATAATATTGCCAATTTGCTACTTCATGTGCTGATTGTTCCAATCATGTCACCTTCTTTAAAGTATATATTCAATTGTCAAAATGTATCTCGCTGCATAAATACGGGATAAAATATATTGTAGCAAATTCAAAAAAGAAAGAAAACTATTTAACAAAGTGAAGGAAAAAATATAAAAAACATAGTGCAAATTATTAGGAAAAGTGGGCGTTGTCCTCTAATATAGAGATAGCAATTTACATTATTTTTGCGTAAAATGGTTTAAAGAGGTGAATTCCGATGGAAATAGTAAAAGATAGTTCTCTTATTCAAAATGAAATTGAACGTTTTGTAAATAAAGATGTATATATTCATTTAGAAACAACGAACGGAGCGTATGCGTCACACTTTAACGAAAAGATGATGACAGTTGGAGCATTCATTCGAAATGCAATTATTCGCTTTGAACGTGGGAAGATTACTGGAACAAATCCATACCGAGTTGGTTTGAAAATGGATCATGGCTGGGTATATGCAGAAGGTATTACGCACTGGGAAGTAGACGATAAAGAGCGTTTATTACTTGCAGGGCATGATAACCAAGGCCGCTTAGCAGTTGCACTTGAGTTAAGCTTAACGCCATTTAAGTAAGAAGGAGGGAAACTTATGGAGAGACATGTACTTGTTGTATTTCCGCATCCAGATGACGAAGCATTTGCTGCTGGAGGAACAATTCGCTTATTAACAGATCAAGGAGTACCTGTAACGTATGCATGTGGTACTTTAGGACAAATGGGACGTAACATGGGGAAAAACGTATTCGCTAACCGTGAAACGATTCCAAATATCCGTGAAAAAGAATTAAAAGATGCATGTGAAGCGATGGGAATTCAAGATTTAAGAATGCTTGGTTTCCATGATAAAACGTTAGAATTTGAAGATGTTGATTTCGTTGCAGATAAAATTGAAGCAATCATTCAAGAAGTAAATCCATCTCGAATTATTACATTTTATCCAGAGCACGGCGTACATCCAGATCATGATGCATTTGGCCGCGCAGTTGTTCGCGCTGTATCACGTATGCAAAAAGAAGAGCGTCCAGTCATTCATGCCGTTGCGATTACGAGAAATCGCGAAGCTGTATTAGGTGAGCCGGATGTTGTAAATAATATTAGTGAAGTATTCGAGCATAAATTAGCTGCACTAGGTGCGCATCGTTCACAAACAGAAGCGATGTTAGAAGAAACACACGTAAAAATCAAAAACAAAGATGCAGCAACATTAAAATGGCTGCAACTGGAACAATTTTGGACTTATAAATGGGAGTAGGCTAGAAGGGGACCTTCTAGTAGCTCTTACATAGAAAAAGCACCGTCATTTGGACGGTGCTTTTTTAGTGAATAACTTTTAATTTAAGCTATTTGCGAGCAGATTTCACTTTATCCCGCATTAACGGGCAGTAAGCCTACCACCTGGAAATTCAGAAAAAGCAAAGAAGGTAGGTGGAGGCGGACTGCCCGTAAAAGCCCGATTGGTTCAACTAATAATCAGTGGGGATGAACAAAACCCACACTGATTAAAGTTTCACTTTATCTTGTACTCCATTCTTTTGTAAATTCATCATGGTATGCTTCGCTCCAATGGTATGGCTGCAACTCTTTTAACGGTTTGAAAATGATATCTTGTTTAGAATTTGTAATGGCGCATAGTACTTCTGGTCCCCAATAAAATAAACGTTCTTGGCATACACCACAAGGTGATAATACTTTTAATTCAGAATGCTCATTTTCCCTTGCAAGACAAATAGAATGTGTAACTTTCTTATGAAATTTATGTGCTTCTAAAATTGCACCTGTTTCCATACAAAGTTCTGTTGAAGCGTTTATTACGTCAGGGGCCACACTTGTATAAATGGATCCATCTTCTACACGGATTGCTGCAGCTCCGCCCCAATTATGTGGATATCTTTGGTCAATTAAATTTTTCACTGCATCATATAATTGTTGTTCAATGCTCAATTGTATGTCCTCATTTCTGTTTAATTTTCGATTCAATGACTGTTATTTTTTTAGTAATACCGTTAAAAAAGAATAGTCACTCAATTTTAAACTATAAATGCAAGAATTACTTTTCATCTGCATACTTTTCCTCTAAGGCAATTAATAGAGGAATTGATATAGTTACAAGAATGATTAAAGTGGTTATAAAAGATTTAGAAAGAGCAAAAGAACCTTCGATTAAAGGTGATAAAAACTTGAATGAAAGTATACTTGTTATTAAGGAAACTACTAAAAAGCTAAAAAGAGACACATTTTTATTTTTGATAGATGTTTCTATAAAATCTTTAAGACAGCTTATGACGACAAATATAGTTAATATAATAAGAGAAATAAAATAATGTGTTAAATTTGTCATACTAATAGTAGGACCGTCTATTATGTAAGCAAGTAACTTAGATACTAACATACCTCCAAATAATAAAATAATAAAAGCAAGTAATCCTTCCGATGTATAAGTGCTGAAATTATCTTTCTTGTTAAAGAGTTTATAATTCAGAGTAGATTGGCTTATTTGCATTAGGAATAGGATAATAATCCACACATAATATACAATTGGTAATTCTCCTGAGAATAGAGCGATCAGGAAATTTATTACTGTCCTTAAAATTTCAATCATTACGAAAGGCCTCCTGTTTGCAAGCTTTACGACATTAAAAATGCTGGTCTATCGCTTGATAATTAGAACTATTAATTCAAACTATTTCTAATTATTCCATAAAAAGGTGGTAGCTTCAAGTTATCTTTTTAACAAAGCTTCCAAGGCTCAACACTAGAAAAAGAAACGCAATATGTAATATAATTGAAAAAGTATATATTAAAATTAATGTTAATATTACCCTCCTATAAGTATTAACATACGTAATTGAGGTGTTTTCTTTGTTGTTTTATGATCGAATTTCTATAATGGCCCCTCCTGTTCCGTAGCTAAGGAAAGTCTTTTTATTTCTGAGATTTTCAAAGTTATAGGAGGGTATGAAAAATGAAAAAAGTCTCAGTACCATCACTTTTGTTAATGATCATTCTTGTCGCATTTCCGCAAATTAGTGAAACGATTTACACACCGTCTTTACCTGACATTTCACAGGCGTTACATGTAAGTAATAATGAGGTACAGTTAACACTTAGTGTGTATTTTGCTGGATTTGCTTTAGGTGTATTTTTTATTGGATGGTTGTCAGATATAATTGGTCGTCGCCCGGCAATGTTATTTGGAATTGTCGTATATGGCATTGGGAGTTTTTTATGCTTTATTGCAAATTCCATTGAATTTTTATTGGTAAGTCGTTTTATTCAAGCGTTTGGAGCAAGTGCTGGCTCTGTTGTTACACAAACGATTCTTCGTGAAAGTGTAGAAGGGCATAAGAGGTATGTTATGTTTGCTCAAATCTCGGCAGTCATTGCTTTTACACCAGCGATAGGGCCGTTAATTGGTGGTTTTCTTGATCAAATGTTTGGATTTAAAACCGTATTTTTAAGTTTAGTAGTTATGAGTATCGGGATTTTTCTGTATACGTTTGTTTCTCTTCACGAAACAAAAACGGACTCAGTAACGAATAAAATAAATGTATTCTTAGTCTTGAAGAGGTTAATTACAAATCCGAAAGTAGTAACATATGGGTTATTAATTGGAGGAGCGAATGGTGTTTTATTTAGCTATTATGCAGAAGCGCCGTTTATCTTTATTGAATACTTTCAGTTATCGCCTAGTATGTATGGACTTCTAGGAATTGTTGTTGCTTCCGCTTCTATTATTGGAGCCAAAGTTTCTAAACGATTGCTTGCCACGTATAAACCAGAGAAGATTATATATATCGGTTGTCTTGTAATGACAGGAGGAGCTATCCTTTTATCTGTTATTACGTTTGTTGGATCAAATCCGAATGTAATATATATGATTGTATTTTTAGTAGCGATGTTTATATTGCTATTAGGAATTGGGATAGCGTTACCTAACTGTTTAAGTTTAGCATTAGTAGATTTTCAAGATGTCATTGGTACAGCCGGAGCATTGTTTAGCTTAGGGTACTATGTAATTGTGACGATGACAGTTTGGGGAATGAGTCAACTTCATACGGGCTCGTTACTCGTGATGCCACTTTATTTTCTGGCTATTGTAGTTATCATGATGGTGTTTACTAAAGTGTTTATTTTAGGTAAACAAACTTCAAAAATGATTTAAATATGAAATGGTAAAAGGGTCTCATTAAAAATGAGACCCTTTTATATTTTATCCTGCTGTTTTGAGGCAGTAAGATTCCTACCTCAAAATTGGGCTGGACTAAAGAAATCAGTAGTTTATTAATATATTAAATTTCTGGTTAGTATATGAATCGGACGTGTGGGAAATTACGTTATCAACTATAAAGATTGAAGTTCATGAGATGTGAAACCTAGGAAGAAATACTCTCCTCGGTTATTTATATTGTAATAATGTTCATGCCGGAATCATATTGAATAGATGTATTTTATTGTTAATTTAGTTAAAAATTAATCAGACTATGTATAATGATTTACCGAAAAAATAATTGAACTTTTCAGATAAATGAATTAATATAAGGTAAGTAATTTTAAGATTTATAGAATATTGGAAGATGAAAGGTTTTGAGAATTTTGTAAGAGGCAATAACGATTTTAGGATAGCTTTAAAGTTAGTCTAAAATGACGTTTGCTTCATCATTTTCAGGGCCGAAAGGAATTAGGGGAAAGCATCTTGTTTTAAAATGCGGCTATGAATCATCTAAGAGGGGGAAGTGAAGTGGCAAACAAGGAATTGAAAAGGGGTTTAGAAGCACGTCATATTCAAATGATTGCTTTAGGCGGAACGATTGGTGTTGGCTTGTTTATGGGATCAGCCAGCACAATTAAATGGACAGGTCCATCAGTAATGCTTGCGTATGCAATTGCAGGTATTTTTATTTTCTTCATTATGCGTGCAATGGGTGAAATGTTGTATATGGAGCCGAGTACAGGTTCATTTGCGACGTTCGGTCATAAGTATATTCATCCGTTAGCTGGTTATATGACAGCGTGGAGTAACTGGTTCCAGTGGGTTATCGTTGGGATGTCAGAAATTATTGCGGTTGGGGCATATATGCAATATTGGTTCCCGGACTTACCAGCTTGGATACCAGGTGTAATCGCAATGGTTATTCTTGGCGCAGCTAACTTAATTTCTGTTAAGTCATTTGGCGAATTTGAATTTTGGTTTGCGATGATTAAAATCGTTACGATTCTATTAATGATTATTGCGGGATTTGGACTTATTTTCTTTGGAATTGGTAACGGCGGAGAAGCAATTGGTATATCAAATCTTTGGTCAAATGGTGGTTTCTTTACAGGTGGTTTTTCAGGGTTCTTCTTTGCATTATCACTTGTAGTTGGTGCATACCAAGGTGTGGAATTAATCGGTATTACTGCTGGTGAAGCGAAGGATCCGAAGAAGACACTTACAAGAGCAATTCAAAGTACAATTTGGCGTATTTTAATTTTCTATATTGGTGCTATTTTCGTTATTGTAACTGTGTATCCGTGGGATCAATTAAGTACAATTGGTAGTCCGTTCGTAGCAACTTTTGCGAAGGTTGGTATTACGGCAGCAGCTGGACTTATTAACTTCGTTGTTATTACAGCGGCAATGTCGGGTTGTAATAGTGGTATTTATAGTGCGGGCCGTATGCTTTATACGTTAGGTGTAAATGGACAAGCGCCGAAATATTTCACGAAACTTTCTGGAAATGGTGTACCTTTATTCGGTACAGTTGGCGTAATTATCGGTTTAGCGGTTGGTGTTGTTTTAAGTTATATCGCACCGAAAAACTTATTCGTATATGTATATAGTGCGAGCGTACTTCCTGGTATGGTACCATGGTTCGTCATTTTAATTAGTCAAATTAATTTTAGAAAAGAAAAGGGAGCAGAGATGAAAGATCATCCGTTCAAAATGCCATTTGCTCCTGTTACAAACTATTTGACAATTGCCTTTTTAATTATGGTATTAATCGGAATGTGGTTTAACGATGATACACGTATTTCATTAGTTGTAGGTATTGTTTTCTTAGCTATCGTCACAATTAGTTTCTATGCTTTCGGAATAGGGAAACGACGTCCGTTAGATGTTCCAAATGATCAGGAGATTTCAAGTAAATAAAGATAGTAAAAAGTCCGATTTCTTATATGGAAATCGGACTTTTTATTATTAAAATTTCTCTAAAACGATTTTCCCAATTGTACTTCCGCTTTCAAGCAGTGCATGTGCTTTCTTTACGTTTTCAGCGTTAATTGGTGCGAATGTTTCATTTAGAGTAGTCTTTAAAATGCCTTCATCTAATAGTTCGCTTACTTTATTTAATAGTTCGTGCTGCGTGATCATATCGCCAGTTTCGTACATCGCTTTTGTAAACATAAACTCCCAAACGAATGTAGCACTTTTACTTTTTAAAATACCCATCTCAAGAGGGTGTTCATTTTCTACGATAGAGCAAATTTTTCCTTGTGGTTTAATGAGGTCACAAATTGCTTGCCAATGTTCATCTGTATTGTTTAAGCAGAAAATATAATCTACATCTTTTAGCCCAAACTCTAATATTTGATCTTGTAAAGGTTGGTGATGGTTAATGATATAATCGGCACCAAATTTTTCAACCCAGTGTATCGTTTCATTACGGGATGCAGTTGTGATTACATTCAGTCCAGCCCATTTCGCCAGTTGAATGGCAATTGAACCTACACCACCAGCTCCGCCGATAATTAAAATGTTTTTGAATGTATTCTCATCTTTCTTATTATAATCAATGCTTAAACGTTCAAATAAACCTTCCCATGCTGTAATAGCTGTTAAAGGAAGTGCTGCAGCTTCAGCATCATTTAACGTTTTAGGTTTCTTGCCAACGATTCTTTCATCAACTAGGTGGTATTCACTATATGTACCTTGTCTCGTAATACTTCCAGCGTAAAATACTTCGTCGCCTTCTTTAAATAACGTACAACCTTCGCCCGTTTGTACGACGACACCACTAGCATCCCAGCCAAGTATTTTCGCTACATCTTCTTTTTTATCTTTCGGAGAGCGAACTTTTGTATCAACTGGATTAACGGAAATAGCGTTAATTTTAACAAGTATATCTCTTCCTGTAGCAACAGGTCTTTCAACTTCAATATCAATTAAACTGTTTTCTTCTTCAATAGGTAAGTATTCATGTAAACCAATTGCTTTCATTTCTATTCCCTCCATTAAAGTAAGAGTTTTTCTCTTTTATTATAGTAGGTAAAGCGTCATTATGTAAAAAAGTTGAGTTCTTTCCATTTTGTAAAAGAGCTGTTTCAACTTCATTTAGAACTTTGTAACTGGCGAGCAACATCCATCACTCTGATTTTATAAGCGTCGGATGAGAGGTATACTTATTTTTCCAGTGTACCTTGCAATGAACAATACCAAGTGTTATATTATACTTGTAGTTATTAGTTATAAAACAGTACTAAATAATAAACAGTAGTGGATATCAATTAGAATAGGGTGAATGAATATTGAATGTACAATTTAAAAAAGGAGTTTTAGAACTTTGTGTTCTTGTCTTACTGGATAAGCAAGACCGTTATGGATATGAATTAGTTCGAAATATTTCCAATCGAATTGAAATATCAGAAGGGTCTGTTTATCCTCTTCTTCGAAGGCTAACTAAGGAAGAATATTTTACAACGTATTTACAGGAGTCTTCAGAAGGCCCTTCAAGAAAGTATTATACACTGACGGATAAAGGTAGAACGTATTTGTATCAACTTTTGGAGGAATGGAATGAGTTTTCACAAGGTGTCAATCAATTAATTAAAGAAGGTGTAGGTAATGACGAAAGATAAATTTTTACAACAATTAAATGTATCTCTAAAAAGGTTATCTGATAAAGAGCGTGCAGATATTTTAAAAGATTATGAAGAACATTTTACTTTCGGATTAGAGGAAGGGAAAAGTGAAGAAGAAATTGCAACTTCATTAGGCTCTCCAGCTCAAATCGCCAAAGAGTTATTAGCAGATTATCATATTGAGAAAGTAACAGCAAGTGCAACAACAGGAAATGTTTTTCGGGCAATTTGGGCAGTAATTGGATTAGGTTTTTTTAATTTGTTAATCGTGCTTGGACCTGCAATTACATTAGTGGCATTAATTTTTTCAGGATGGGTTCTAGGTATCTCATTTTTAGGCGCACCATTACTTGTTTTAGTTGATACGATTATACATCCAAATACATTCTTGCTATTTAATCTTTTTGTTTCTTTAGCGCTTTGTGGACTTGGATATTTCATTGTTATTGCTATGTTATTTTTAACGAAGCTAGCAAAGAATGGATTTGTTCGTTATTTAAAGTTCAATATAGCATTAGTAAAAGGTGGTTTAAAGCATGATAAATAAAAAGAGTCTTTCAATCATTGCAGGTATTATTTTCATTATTGGTATTATCGGAAGTTTATTCACTTATCGTTCAATTGCTGCAGTACCAATTTCAGAAGAAAAGGTCGTTAATAATAATAATGTGTCAAGCGTCATTATTGATACAAATAACGTTCGTGTTAATATCAATCCTACAAAAGATAGTAACGTGAAAGTAAAATTAGATGGCGAGGTTAATCCAAACGTAAAAAGAACATTAGCTACGGATGAGGAAGATTCAACGCTTCTCATTTCTTATAAAGAAAAACAACAGAGCTGGTTCAACTTTAATATTTCTGAAGTATTGGCTCCATTAACATTAAATGTGTATCTACCCGAAAAACAATATGATTCATTAAAAGTTTCCAATAATAATGGCTACGTTTCTGCTAAAAAACTAAACGCAACACATTTTAATATAAATACAAGCAATGGACATGTTGAATTAAGAGAAATCAATTCGCCAAAAATTATCGCAGAAGCAAACAATGGAATTATGGATTTCAAAGATGTATTGGCACAAAATATTCATGTGAAATCGAACAACGGACGAATAATGCTAGACCATGTTGAAGGTGAAATAGAGGGGCAAACTAAAAATGGAAGTCTTACTCTTAAAACGAATGAACTGGATCGAAATCTCAATTTTATGACTCATAATGGGAAAATTAATATTGAAACCGAAAAAGAACCAACTAATGTTCAATTTAATGTTTCTGTCGACAACGGCAGCGCGAATATCCTGAATAAATATAACGGGAATACGGTTATTGGAAAGGGAGAAAATATAATTAAATTAAACACACATAACGGAAATATTACAGTGAAAAACCAATAGCATATTACCTTTTATAATCTCAGCTCGTTGCACATAAAGAGCAATAATAAATAAAAAAGAACCGACTCCTTTTTTCAACATATAGGTAGTCGGTTTTTTTTTATGTAACCTTCGTTTAAGTGTGTATCCTTTTCATATTTCAAAATACAAACAGTTGATTTATTACCCTGGATTCTTAGAAAAATAACGAATAATAATTAATAGTGTAAGGAGAATTTGTGAATGACTCAAAAATAATAGCTGAAACAATGAAAAGTGAGAAGGAGTTTATTTCTAGCAAGAGGAATTCTTTACTGTATTGTTTTATTCAAAACTAAATTTAAAGGTGGATACATAATGACAGTAAAGAAGCTTTATTTCGTCCCAGCAGGTCGTTGTATGTTGGATCATTCGTCTGTTAATAGTACATTAACACCAGGAGAATTATTAGACTTACCGGTTTGGTGTTATCTTTTGGAGACTGAAGAAGGACCTATTTTAGTAGATACAGGTATGCCAGAAAGTGCAGTTAATAATGAAGGTCTTTTTAACGGTACATTTGTCGAAGGGCAGGTTTTACCGAAAATGACTGAAGAAGATAGAATCGTGAATATTTTAAAACGGGTTGGTTATGAGCCGGAAGACCTTCTTTATATTATTAGTTCTCACTTGCATTTTGATCATGCAGGAGGAAATGGCGCTTTTATAAATACACCAATCATTGTACAGCGTGCTGAATATGAGGCGGCGCAGCATAGCGAAGAATATTTGAAAGAATGTATATTGCCGAATTTAAACTACAAAATCATTGAAGGTGATTATGAAGTCGTACCAGGAGTTCAATTATTGCATACACCAGGCCATACTCCAGGGCATCAATCGCTATTAATTGAGACAGAAAAATCCGGTCCTGTATTATTAACGATTGATGCATCGTATACGAAAGAGAATTTTGAAAATGAAGTGCCATTTGCGGGATTTGATTCAGAATTAGCTTTATCTTCAATTAAACGTTTAAAAGAAGTGGTGATGAAAGAGAAGCCGATTGTTTTCTTTGGACATGATATAGAACAGGAAAGGGGATGTAAAGTGTTCCCAGAATATATATAGTACAAAAAGTCATGAGCTTATTCGCTCATGACTTTTTCGTTTAAATGATTTTTTTAAATAAGTTATAAACTTTTTTAGAACTATCTTCATTTAATTGATAGTACGTAAGGTTTACATCATTAGGAGTATCTTGTTGAGCAATCATCACTTCGTTACTGTGATGGTCAACTACCCATATGAAATATTTTTTATAAGTCCCATCCTCGAAAGTAATCCACATATCACAGTCTATTAAATCTGATCCTTCTTCATCTAATGTTAATTTTCCTTTTTTGGCGGTATCCATACTGTTAATGAATGTTTTTAATTCATCTGTTTTTGTGAGAAAGATATCTTTTTTTGTTTTAATTGACTCGACATGTATATCTTTTATTTCCTGTTTCCCTAAAAAGACAGGGGGCCCATTTGGATCTCTTTGAGTTGAAATGATAGTAGCTTTCTTCTTTGGTTTATTTGCTGTATAGAAATCTTGAATAGATTTCCCAGAGTTGAAAAACCATGCGATTCCAAAAATAATCAATGCACTACCTAGCAGTAAAATGATTTTTTTAATAGAATATTCTCCTCTCTATCACTTCGTATGAAGAGCTTTTCTATTAATATATGATAGGGAAGCGTAAAGTATTATAATTGAACTTGTTTATTCTGCACAGTTTTAACAGGGCGATCTACGAGTAAATTGTAAGTGAGTCCGATTAGTACGAAAATGCCACCGACAACCTTTCCTATAGAGAGTTCGTGTGACAAGATGAAATCAATGATAGTCCCCGCAAATAATTGTCCGATAAAGATGAGTAACGTTAAATAAAATGCTGATATTTTAGGTGTAATATAGTTCGATAACGAGATGACGATAACGCCTACTAATCCGCCTAAGTAAACAGCGATAGGAATAGATTGCAACGTATGACTAGGAATGTACATTGAATCTGAACTGAAAATTAAAAATAACATAGAGAAAAATAATCCAGTAATATAATTAAAAAACGTACCTTCCCAATTACCGATTTTCGCTGCTAAATTTGCGTTAATAATTCTAGCAACAACGATAGAAACACCAGCTAAAATAGCGATAGTAATATATAACATTTTCTTGCCCCCATTAATAAATTGTCATGATTATAATTCCGGAAGAGATGAAACATAATCCAATTAGTTTTTTCTTTTCAAACTTTGCAACTTTCATTCCTAATAAGCCGAAATGATCAATAACGATGGAAGCAATGGATTGACCAAGTAAACTTAATGCGATCGTAATAGAGGCACCAAGGACGGAGAAACTTATATTATTAAAAAGGACAGTGAATACCCCAATCGCTCCAGCGCTATATAAAAAAAGTGGAATGCTTTTATCAAAATAAATTTTATTTTTGTTTATGATTAAAACGAAAATAACTGCAATTAAACCGACAAGGTGAATGACAACGCTTGCTGTATACTTGCCAATTAATTCAGATAAAATCCCATTCAATGGAAGCATAACGGCGATGAGCACACCAATAAAGACAGAAAGAAAGTTGTACAATGTAATATCCCCTTTAATTTTCATATTTGTAATGACTGTATCATGCTGAAATTGTGAATTACTATGACATATGTCATAGTGGAAGGGGAAAATTTTGATTACAATGGGGAGTAGTTGTAAAGGCGGGGGAACTATGAAGAAAATATGTAATTCTATTAAATTAACAAATTATATGAAAGAAAATAATATTGACTCCTTTTTTAGTAATGATATGAAACCATATATGGAACTAATATTTTTTAAAAAGAATGAGTTTATTTGTAGAGAGAATGAAGAGATAGATTATTTATTTTTCTTCGTTGAAGGAAAAGCGAAAGCGTTTAATACATTAAGTAACGGGAAATCTGTATTGTTATGCTTTTATGATAGCTTGCAGCTGTTAGGAGATGTGGAGTTAATTCATTCTCAAAAGACAGCTTCAAACGTACAAGTGATGGCAGATTCATATTGTGTTGGTTTGCCTTTAGGGAAAGTGAGAAATCAACTATTTCATGATGCGAAATTTTTACGATGTATTTGCGGATCGTTAGCACATAAGTTAAATCGGCTTTCAAAAAATAGTACAATTAATTTACTATATCCACTTGAAAATAGACTTGCGAGTTACATGTTAGCAGCAGGGGAACGAGCGGTGCAGCATGGAAATAGAATTGTATTTAGTGGGAATTTAACGGAAACAGCGGAATTGTTAGGAACGAGTTATCGTCATCTATTACGTACATTAAATATTTTTTGTGATAAAGAGATAATAAAAAAGAACAATGGTTGCTTCGAAGTAGTAAATGTGGATGTTCTGAGGGAATTGGCAGCAGATGTTTATAAATAATATATTAAAGTGGGGATTTAGATGAAAATAGCAATTATTTCAGATGTTCATGGAAATAGTCAAGCTTTGAAATCCGTATTAGAAGATATTGAACGTCGCAAGGTCGAAATGATAATTAATTTAGGTGATAGCGTCTATGGGCCGTTAGATCCTTTAGGTACAATTGAAATATTAATGAATAACGAGATGATACATATTAAGGGAAACTGTGATCGCATGCTTTGGGAACCTATACAAGAGCAGTCTGCTACACTAACTTTTGTCCGAAATCAATTAACAGAAAATCATATAGATTGGTTAAAACAACATCCTTTCCAATTCATTGTTGACGATATTTTATTTTGTCATGGTACACTAACTTCAGATGAGGTGTATTTACTAGAAGAAATGGACGAAAATGGTGCAGTATTAAAGAGTGAAAAAAATATAATGGATCAACTCAAAAATATAGAACAAAAAATAATAGTATGTGGTCATACACATATTCCTAGAGTTGTTTATTTAGCGAACGGAAAAATCATAATAAATCCAGGGAGTATAGGGCTTCCAGCGTACAAAGATGAATTACCCATTGTGCATAAAATGGAATCAGGAACTCCGCATGCAAAATATGTAGTGATAGAAAAGGTTTTGGGAGAATGGGTAATTGAACAAATTTCAGTTCCTTATAATTGGGAGGAAGCTGCTGAGTTAGCTGTTCAACAGGAAAGACATGACTGGGCACAGGCACTAAAGACTGGGAAGATAGAATGAAAGGGAGTTTACCCCTTTTTTTATTTTGAGTAAATATTGAATGATGTAAAAATAAAATGTTATGATTATGGAAACGTATGAATATATGAACAAGTATTCATACGTTTAGTGGAAGGAGGGATTAGAATGAAAGACTTAATTATTATTGGAGCTGGTCAAGCTGGATTAGCAATGGGATATTACTTGAAGCAAGAAGGATATAATTTTTTATTACTTGAGGCAGGAAACCGAATTGGGGATTCATGGAGAAACAGATATAATTCTTTACAGCTCTTCACACCGAGAGAATATAGTAGTTTACCAGGTATGGTAGTAAAAGGAGAAGGAAATGGATTTCCATGTAAAGATGAAATGGCAACATATTTAGAAGAATATGCAAGGCACTTTACATTACCGGTCCAATTGCAAACTGAAGTTTTTAAAATAAAGAAAGAAAAAGATATATTCGAATTACATACTCCTACAGAAATTTTACAATCAAAAAAGGTTGTTATCGCAACAGGTGGTTTTCAGCAACCGTACATCCCTTCATTTTCACAACATCTTTCATCGCATGTTTTTTAAATACATTCATCACAATATAAATCACCATCACAAATTCCTGAGGGGAAAGTATTAGTAGTAGGTGGCGGGAATTCAGGAATGCAAATTGCAGTAGAACTTGCAAAAACTCATGGAGTTACAATGTCTATTAGTCATCCTCTAACATTTTTACCGTTACGTCTTTTTAGAAAAAGCATTTTTAGTTGGTTAGAAAAATTGGGTTTACTGTATGCTGAATTAAATACAAAGAGGGGAAAGTGGTTTCAGAAGAGAAAGGATCCTATGTTTGGTTTTGAAGGCAAAGAACTTATTCGTAGTGGGGCAATTAAACTAGAGGGAAAAGTGGTTCATGCATCAGAAAATAGCATTATGTTTCAAAATGGTGGCACGTATAGTGCAGAAAGCATTATATGGTCAACTGGTTTTATTCAAAACTATAAATGGATTGAAATAGAAAAGGCAGTGAATGAGAAAGGATTTCCTAATCATGTAAAGGGAATAAGTCCCGTGAGAGGATTATATTATATCGGTTTGCCGTGGCAATCTCAAAGAGGCTCTGCACTTATTTGTGGTGTAGGAAAGGATGCATCATATTTACTTTCTGAGATCAAAAAAATAGATCAGTAGCAGCGACTACTGATCATCCATATGTACATGAATTAGGAGAGGTCAAACATTTATTAACTTTATTATAATTGATTTTCATAAGAATAAAAACTGAAAATTCTAATTTTATGTTGAGAAAGTTTTTTGTATCGAAATATATAAAAGAATAGGGGTTTTTAGTAAAAAGAAATATGATATTTATATTTTAATAAATTGTGATATAGTTTATAAAGAACAGATTACATAAAATGTTATTTTATTACATATAAAGTAAGGGGGAATGGTTGTGAAGTTTGATGATCAACGCCTACTAGGAGTACGATTAGGTTCTATACTTGTAACAGAGGAAAATCAATATTTAGTAATTAAGAAAAAAGATCATTATGCACTTTTAAATATACATAATTTAGAATGCACACATGTTGAAGTGCAGCTAGAACATATTGAAGAAATGTTGCAGGAAGATTTTCAAGAAAGTATAACGGAGATTATCGCACCAGAACATATAAAAATTGTTGCCAAAAATGTAATATAAAGAAAGAAGCTGGAAGGGAGAGCTTCTTTCTTTTCGTTAAAAGGATAACGTTTTTAACACGTCACCAATAATCCCTTCCATTTGATGAACGCCTAAGTCAGCGTTCGTCATTATCACAGCACCATTACCTCGGTATGGATAGCATATCATCATACATTGAAATCCAACGCCCCATCCAAGTGAATACATTTGTAAGTCTTTATTCGAATCATCTAGAAACACACCTAATCCAGTCCATTTTGAGCAACCTTGAGGAGAAATCATATCTTGTACTAATTTTTGAGAAAGTTTTAGTTTGCCCTTTCCTTGTAAGGAATGAATGATTTCAATTACTAAAGTTGATAAGTCTGTTGGTGTTGTCCAAATACCTGAAGCGGCTGCGAATGGATAAAATGGATACTTCTCATTTGTAACGGTGCCATCTTTATTATGCCCGCAAGCAAAGGCCTCCATTTTATTTATATCTTTAGTAGAGAATAGCATACTATTTTTCAGTTGTAGTGGATGAAAGATATATTCTTCAAGTAAAAGATTGAATGGTTTTCCAGTTATATCTTCAAGTAGTAGTTCAATAATACAAAAGTTTGCATCAGAGTAGTGAAATTCGCTTTCTGGTTTATAAGTTATTTCTATCGGTACTGGACAATATGATGTTTTACCGGCAAGGATTTCAGACATGTTTGGTCGCCCTTGTGCAAGTGTATAATGCTCAAAACTATTAGGAGGATCAATGATTCCAGATTGGTGGCTTAATAAATTTCGCAGGGTGACTTTTTTCTGTGAGGTAAATAGACTGGTAGGTATGTTCCAAGATGTGAGTCTATCATTTACGTCTTCATCTAAATGCACGATCTTTTGATCTGATAACGTTAGTACGAGCATTGTAGTGAAGAATTTACTAATAGAACAAGAATTGAATATGGAATTCGTAGTGACAGTTTTAGTTGTTCCAGATTCAAGTGTTCCGCAGGCAGTTGCTTCATCTAGTTTACCATCACGTATAACGGCAAGGCTTAAACCTTCAACGGAATATTGGTTCATTTTCTCGTATATAGTGTTACTTTTTAAGTTCATAGTGACTCCTTTCTTATGAAAGACAGAATATTAGTTCTATTATACAGTAGTTAATAGAGAGAATGAGAGAAAAAGAAAAAACTTCATCTTTTATCGATGAAGTTCTTTTAGTTAATTCGAAGTGAATGCTTTAAAAAATTTATCTCGGTACATGTACATTAGCCATGAGGTTGTTAGTAAAGAAATAATGATTTGTTTGTTTTGAATTGGCGCATTGAAAACAAGCCAGCCAACGATATCAAATAATAAATGTAGTGCAATTGAAAGAACTACAAATTGTAGTAACGTCTTAAAAAATCTTTTCATAAAGTATCCCCCTAAAATAAAAGGTTTTATCAACAGTGTTGTATATTACTATTATACATTAAATGTGTTTCATGGTAAAATTTACATAAGTTAGTGAAATAAAACAAATGAAAGCTAATGAGGAGGAATAGTCATGGAATTTTGGATGATCATACCGATAGCGGTCTTTGGGTTTATTTATATTGCTGAAAAATTAAATAGAATCGAAAAGAAAACGGATGCACGTTTAAAGAGGATGGAAGATAGATTACAGCTAATTACGAAAGAAATGGGAATTATAGATAGAGAACCTGAAATTAATAAAGAGTTACGCCAGCTTATGGAAGAAGGAAAAACAGTTACAGCAGTTAAGAGAGTAAGAGAGGCTTTTGGGTTTTCTTTACTAGAAGCGAAGCAATATGTTGATAAATTATAAAAAAGATCATCCATTTGGTTGATCTTTTTTCAATGCACCATGCGTGTATTTACATAAGCAGCGATTATAACGTGGCCAATTATAATGATAGGAAATAAGATTTTGACATTAGGAGTAGTGAAGACACTACCAATTGTGGCAATAGCACCGGCAGTTAAATTATAAAGACCAACTATTTTTGATAACTTACCTTTATCTGGCACACGGCGTTCATTGAATCCTGATAAGAGCCAAGTGTATTGTTTAACTCCGATGAAATAGGCTAGTGCAAATGAAATAATTGCTAGTATGAATAATGATGGGGAAGCGAAGAGAGTCATTGAAAACACCTCCGTTAAAGGGCTATAAATAAATTATAGTATGAATGTTATAATTTAACAAAATATAAGTGTAATAGAAAACGGAGTATTTATCATGAAGGGAGATTAAGTATGAATATTGTGGAATTCCAGAGATATGTATTAAATTTCAGTAAAGAAAAAGGATTTCAAGAGACAACGATTGAAGAGCGAACGATGTATGCGATGGCGGAATTGGGTGAATTAGCGGAAGCTATATTAAAACGTGAATGGTAAGTGGAATATTAATGTGTAAAGATGGGGGATACGAATGAAAAAGAAGCTTATTATAGGAGGAGTCTTTACCTTAATTAGTGTAATGAGTGTTTTCGCTTATTTAGTCTTTCAAGGCATATTTATTCCGAATCAAATAAGTGCGGATAAGTATGAAATAAAAGGTGTAGATGTTGCGTCATACCAAGGAGATATAGATTGGAGAGAGTTGGAAAAGCAAAATATGAAGTTTGCGTTTATAAAGGCTACTGAAGGAAGCTCGTTTGTAGATAAGTACTTTTCGGAAAATTGGACGAATGCGAATAAGACAGGTATGCGCGTCGGAGCGTATCATTTTTTTAGTTTTGATAGTAAGGGTGAAACACAAGCAGAGCAATATATACGAACTGTTCCAAAGTATAAACAAGCATTGCCACCCGTAATTGATGTTGAGTTTTATGCTAACAAAAAAGATAATCCCCCTAAGCGTGAAGATGTTGTGAAAGAGTTGTCGGTCATGATAAAAATGCTAGAAAAACATTACGGTAAGAAAGTAATATTGTATGCAACTCAAGAGGCATATGATTTGTATATAAAGAATGCGTATCCCCAATGTGATATATGGATTCGTAGTGTCTTTACAAAACCGAGTTTATCTGACGAGAGAAAATGGACGTTTTGGCAATACACGAACCGCGGGAGATTAAATGGTTATAATGGAAAAGAGAAGTATATTGATTTGAATGTATTTTCTGGGAACGAGGAAGAGTTTGAGAATTATGGAATAAAAGGTTAAGTTTTCAAGCGCACAAAATTTGTGCGCTTTTTTGTTACTTACATAAAAATATGCAAATAAAGATGGAACAAACTTTTGAGCTGAATTGTCTAATATAGGTAATAACTATTTCGTTTGAAAGAAAGGGTGGAGAAAATGAAAAATACATTATTAAAATTAGGGGTATGTGTTAGTTTACTAGGAACAACTCAATTTGTTAGTACAGTTTCTTCTGTGAAAGCGGAACAAAAGCTAGAGCAAAAAGTAATAAAAAATGAGGCAGGAACTATTTCAATTTCTCAGTTAAACAAAAATGTATGGGTTCATACGGAGTTAGGTTATTTTAACGGAGAAGCAGTTCCTTCGAACGGGCTAGTTCTTACTACTTCAAAAGGATTAGTACTTGTCGATTCTTCTTGGGATGATAAACTAACGAAGGAATTAATAGAGATGGTAGAAAAGAAATTTAAGAAGCGTGTAACGGATGTCATCATTACACATGCGCACGCTGATCGAATTGGCGGAATAAAAACGTTGAAAGAAAGAGGCATTAAGGCGCATAGTACAGCACTAACTGCAGAACTAGCAAAGAAAAGTGGATATGAAGAACCGCTTGGAGACTTACAATCCATTACAAATTTGAGGTTTGGAAATATGAAAGTAGAAACATTTTACCCAGGGAAAGGACATACAGAAGATAATATCGTCGTATGGTTACCGCAATACAACATTTTAGCTGGAGGCTGTTTAGTGAAATCTGCGGAAGCTAAAGATTTAGGAAACGTTGCTGATGCATATGTAAATGAATGGCCCACATCAATTGAAAATGTGTTGAAACGATATGGAAATGTAAATTCAGTAGTGCCTGGTCATGGGGAAGTAGGGGACAGAGGATTGCTTTTACATACATTGGATTTGTTGAAATAAGAAACTGTGGGAATATAAAAGCGAGGAGAAACAATTTTCTCCTCGCTTTCTTCTAGCTATATTTAAATGCGAAGCTATCAATTATGCCTGCATACGTTACTGAGATTTTAATTCCAAGTATACAAATACCAGTACCGTCATAATTGCTATAACAACGTAAGTAATATCGAGCATTATAAGTGTTTTTAAAGTTTCAGTCATCCTAATTCACCCCTGTTATGAAAATATAACATAATCTCTTATCAATCAGATCAGAGATTATAAAGATAACAATGTACATGAAATTTCTTAAGTAGTTTCTATATAAATATATCATATAAATAATGTAAGTAATGTTAAGATAGTGTAAATGTATTGTAAATAAAGTGATTTTTCATAAAATATTTAATTAAAAAATTGATAGTTCTTAAAAATGAAAAAATGCTATTCTTTCTGTTGAATAATAAAAAGAAAGAATAGCGTTTTTGTATGTCTATTTCTGTTTTCTTAAGAGATTCATAGTACGAAATTTTCATTTCGTACTATGAACTAACTAGTAAGTTAATTCTTTAATTCAGCAATAGTCTAGCTATTTGAAAACTTGAACAACAGGATTATGTAACGTTTTTTTTAGGTGTCAATAAAAATATTATGTAAACAATATAAATTGTCACAAATTTATACATAGTATTGTGATTGATATCACATCCTTTTTTCCTAATGGGTATTATGCTTGACTTGTAAGAAATGATTGGGAGAGGGTGGGATGATCATGTTTTGTTATCAATGTGAACAAACGCCAACAGGTGGATGTAAAGTGATTGGTGTTTGCGGTAAAAATGAAACAATTGCAAGTTTACAAGATACGATTGTGTTTGGGCTAAAAGGAATTGCAGCTTATCGTACGCATGCTGCTCAGCTAGGGTATACTGATGCATTTGTAGATGCTACGACGCAAGAAGCACTGTATATGACATTAACAAATTCCAACTTTAATGAACAAGAACATATTGATATGGCTATGAAAGTAGGGAAATCGGCTTTACGAGTAATGGAGTTGTTAGATGAGGCGCATACGAATCACTTTGGTGTTCCAGAGCCTGTTCAAATTACGCAAAACCATGTAGAAGGTAAGGCAATTGTAGTTACTGGACATAATTTATTTGCGTTAGAAGAATTATTAAAACAAACAGAAGGAAAAGAAATTAATATTTATACGCATTCTGAAATGTTACCAGCACACGGTTATCCGCAGCTAAAAAAATATAAACATTTAAAAGGAAACATCGGTAAGGCATGGTATGATCAACGACGTCTTTTCGAAAAATTTACAGGTGCTATATTAGCGACAACGAACTGTGTTATGCCAATTAAAGGGTCGTACTCTGATCGATTCTTTTCATATGATATTGCAGGTTTAGAAGGTGTACAAAAAATTGAAAATGATGATTTTGCACCATTGATTCAAAAAGCGCTAGAACTTCCAGAAGTACATATGGAGTCGGATGAACAGTTAGTAACAGGGTTCCATCATAATACAGTATTATCATTAGCTCCTGAAATTATTAAGGCAGTAAAAGAAGGAAAGATTAAGCGTTTCTTTGTCATCGCAGGTTGTGATGCACCAGGAAAAGGCGGAGAATATTATCGTGAATTAGCAACGTCACTTCCACCAGAAACAGTTATTTTAACGACTTCTTGCGGGAAATTCCGCTTTAATGATGTGGATTACGGTGTTGTACCTGGTACAAAGATTCCGCGTTACATTGACTTAGGGCAATGCAATAATTCAATTTCAACAGTGAAAATAGCAGCCGCTTTAGCAGATGTTTTTCAATGTGAAGTGAACGAATTGCCAGTTAGTATTGTCCTATCATGGTTTGAACAAAAAGCGGTTGCGATTTTACTTGGGCTATTTAGTCTTGGAATTCAAGATATTCGCATCGGTCCAAAGGCGCCTGAATTTATTTCACCTGGCGTGCTTGATGTATTACAAGAGACATTCGGTTTAAAACTGATTACAACTGCAGCGGAAGATATGGAAATGATGTTATCGTAACAGAAAAGATGTTTTCATTTAATTATGGCTTTATAAATCATTTGTATGTGCGTGAGTAAACGTACATACAAATGATTTATTTTATTAATAAAGAGAAGCTGCTATATCTATAAAATTTATGATTTTATAAGGCTTTTAAAGGGTACCACCATATGCCTATAAACTTAAGATTTGTAAGCAACCCCAAAATGAAATTTCTACATGAATATCTATAATTTCACCTCTTTTTCATTTGGTTTGAAAATATTGAAAAAAGCCCCACTCATTTTGATTACACTTTTCAAAATGGAGGGCTTTTTTTTACTGTAACAATAAGTTGGGGTACAGAAGCATACCCATCAACCATTTATTATAAAGTAACCTCTGAACGTATTATATTATTGTTTTTTTCTTGACAGACATAAAAATGATTTATTTGTCTTATTGATAATTCATAAACGTTGTTATAAAATGTTTATGTATATATAAACTTATTTTATTTTTGTTTGGTTTTATTTGGTGTGCAGGGAATGTTGATGACAATAAAATAATGGGTATATCACCTGCAAAAAGAGTGGAACTAATACGGGAAGGATGCGTTTGTTAAAAAATTAAAAAAGTAAGCATTGTTAGCTCTTGAAGAAAAATGACTAAAAAAGTTACAAGCATTTGGAGAACAGGTTTATATAAAAAAGTCCTAAAGGGGGACGGAATTATGGAACAAAGAAAGTATTTGGTAACACCTCAAGATCGAATGAATTATTTATTAGGTCTTTATTCTGCAGACCAACAAATTAATGTAGTTCTTTATTTTCCTGTAGGTATATCAAAGGAAATACTTGAAGAATCAGTAAGGATAACGTTACAATTGCAGCCAGTTTTGAACAGCCGGTTTGTAGAAAATGATATTCCTTACTGGGAGGAACATTCATCTGGCACTAACTCATCCATTTGCCTTTTTGCAGAAGGAAATAATCAAGAACTTGAAATAATGGCGATAGATTTTATTAAGGAACCTGGTGATCGTATTCAGGGGCTTATGGTTCAAACGAAATTATTACGGGGCACTACAACAGATATGTTAGTTGTGAAATTATCTCATCTATGTTCAGATGGTGCAGGAGTCAAGGAATATATTAAATTACTTGGAACAATATATACTCACCTTTCATTGGGGCGATCTAAGAATCAAATTATAAAGGAATTTGGTGAGGGAAATGAGGGGTGTCGAGATCAATCACATGTATTCAAATATGCTGGAGTATCGGACATAAAAAGTGCGTATCGTCCTAACAAAGAACAACAGGCATCGTTATGGTCTTTTCCATCTCAACCTAACAAAAATAAATTCCCCCAGATGTCCGTAAGGCGGTTGAGCCATGAGCAAACTTTACGTCTAACCCAATGGACAAAAGTACAACAGGCTACCTTGAATGATGTAATTATGACTGCATACTTCCGGGCTTTATCACATTTCACTGTGTATGCAGAACCTCGCACCGCAGAAAAAATGATTGGTTTGACAATTGATTTACGTAGATATCTGCCTAATTATACAACTGGTGCTATTTGCAACTTATCTGGTATGGAAATGCCAGTGATTAAAATGGAAGACGATGAAACATTTAATCAGACTCTTGTTCGAGTTAAACAATCAATGGATAAAATAAAGTCTCAAAATCCAGGTCTTTCTTCAGCAGCAGGAATGGAGCTACTGGCAGAAATGAAGCTATCTACAGTGAAGGAAATGTATAATCAGCAATTCGAACGGGCTGTACAGATGGGGATGGCGTTGCCATTACTGACAAATTTGGGAGTGATCGCTGATGAACCGATTCAGTTTGGTGAAAATCAAGCTGAGGACGGGTATATGACATCACCTATTATGTATGCACCATTCTTTTCAATGGGAGCAAGCTCTTATAATGGAAGACTTACATTTACGATTGGTTATCACGCGCCGGATACATCAAAAGAAAAGGTAGAAGAATTTTTAGATAGTGTTGTGAATCAACTATCATAAATAAAAGCGAATACAGCGTAAAAATTTCTAATGTGGATGGTATTTTAGTGGCTCGTCGCATGTACGGCTAATCTTTGATCGCACCTATTTTTATGTTTTATATTTATAGAAAATCGTAGTGAGAAACAAAATGTATCGGTATAAAAGCACTAAAAAAGAGCTGATTTAAATTACACTTTGAATCAGCTCTTTTTATTATTTTTTTGAAATGTTTTATACATATTACTCATAATAGGAGTAATATGTATGCTCATCAACCCAAGATTTTAATATATCCTCAAAACCAAAATTTTATATCTCTACAGTTGCGAAATGAGAGGGAATTGCCAAACGGTTATGTAAGAGATACGGTTGTATCCCGTTAGGGTAAAGCGGATTTTTAATTTTTTTGAAAATCGAGTTGACATTCTTTCTACTCAGTCATACAATGTAGTTGTAATAAGTAATACTGAATAGTGTGGTTTTACTCAAAAACTATTCAGTAAAAATTCGCCTTAGTACTCTGTGATACTGAATATAAGTCAGACAGAATAGGGGGTAAAGGAGGATCATAACATGGAAAATTTAACTGAAATGCTGAAAGGTTCACTGGAAGGGTGTGTGCTGGAAATCATTAGTCGCCGTGAAACGTATGGCTATGAGATTACCCGCCACCTGAATGATCTTGGGTTTACTGAAGTTGTGGAAGGGACAGTTTATACTATCCTCGTACGATTAGAAAAGAAAAAGCTTGTGAATATTGAAAAGAAACCATCAGATATGGGACCGCCTCGTAAGTTTTATTCATTAAATGAGGATGGCCGTCAGGAGCTTGAATTGTTTTGGGAAAAATGGGATTTTGTATCTTCAAAAATTAACGTCTTGAAGTCAAACTAACCTCATAATATAAAACGTTCCGGCTCATATTTGGTGAGTTTCTTGTTCTGCTTTATAAAAAAGGAGGAAAATAAGATGTTGGAAATGTTTAAAAAATTAATAGGTGATAAAAAAGAGTACAAAATGATGATGGCACGTGTTGGAGCACTGCCAGAGGACTATCAGTTTGTGTTTAAGAAAATTCAAAACTACATGTGGAATTTCTCAGCGGGTAATGGAATGGATATGCTGCACATACAGTATGAATTAATCGATTTGTTTGAAGCAGGTGCAGCGGAAGGCAGACAAGTGCTTGATATTACTGGGGAGGACGTGGCATCCTTTGCTGACGAACTAGTGGCAAACGCTAAAACGTATGTCTCCAAGTATCGTGAAGATTTGAATGAAAGTATTATGAAGAAATTGAGAAAAAAATAAATGCAATTAGTAATACCGACTGATTAGCTGGTTACAAATGTGAATTGCCGCCATCGCTATTCAGTTATATTTTTAAACCAGTACTAAGTAATACAGATTATCAGTGGTACTAAATAGAGGGTGTATGTAATCTAATTTTATAAGGGGGAAAAAGTATGAGCAATGCAGCGATTTCTATAAAAGGGTTAAAAAAATCTTTTAAAGATAAAGAAGTCTTAAAGGGAGTGGATTTTGAGGTGCAGCGTGGTGAAATTTTTGCGCTGCTAGGCTCAAATGGAGCTGGAAAGACGACAACGGTCAATATTCTTTCGACGTTAATGAAACAAGATGATGGTGAAGTGAGTATTTGCGGTTTTGACGTCCAGCGACAACCAGATCATGTTCGTCAAAGCATCAGTTTGACAGGACAGTTCGCAGCTTTAGACGGCATGCTTACTGGAAGGGAAAACTTGATAATGATCGCTAAGTTACGTGGTCTTTCCAATCCGGCACAAGTTGCTGATAATCTACTTGTAAGATTTAGCCTGACTGATGCGGCCAACCAGAGGGTAGACCAGTATTCAGGCGGGATGAAACGCCGACTTGATATCGCGATGAGTTTGATTGGGGCGCCAGCCGTTATTTTTCTAGACGAACCAACGACTGGACTTGATCCGGAAGCACGGATCGAAGTGTGGGATACAGTCAAGGAACTTGCCGGCAGCGGCACAACGATCTTACTTACGACTCAGTACTTGGAGGAAGCAGAACAACTGGCGGACCGTATCGCTATTTTGCATGGCGGAAAAATTATTACGACAGGTACTCTTACTGAACTGAAAGAGATGTTCCCGCCAGCAAAAGTAGAGTATATCGAGAAGCAGCCGACGTTGGAAGAAATTTTCCTTGCGATTATCGGTAAAAAGGAGGAGATGTAAATGAAAAGCAAAACAGGGGTATTACTAGGGCGCTTAATGCGCAATATTATGCGTAGTCCAGATACAATTATTACTGTAGCAATTACACCGATTATGATGATGCTATTATTTGTTTACGTATTTGGCGGGGCTATAAAGACAGGAACGGATAACTACGTTAATTATTTATTGCCGGGAATTTTGTTAATGGCTATCGCATCCGGTGTAGCTTATACTTCTGTACGATTATTTACGGATGTAAAGAGTGGGCTGATGGCACGTTTCATTACGATGCCTATTAAGCGCTCATCAATATTGTGGGCTCACGTTTTAACTTCTCTTGTTGCTAATGTACTTACTATCGTGGTGGTTATTCTTGTTGCGCTCTTAATGGGTTTTCGTTCTAGTGCAAATATGCTAGATTGGCTTGCGGTAGCGGGAATACTGGGGATGTTTACGTTAGCGCTCACATGGCTAGCTATCATTCCAGGGCTGAAAGCGAAGTCTATGGAAGGGGCGACAGCTTACTCGTACCCGCTAATTTTTCTTCCATTTATTAGTTCGGCCTTCGTACCTACTGAAACAATGCCTAAAATTGTTCGTGCGTTCGCTGAGAATCAGCCTGTAACTTCAATCGTGAATGCGATTCGCGCCCTATTATATGAAGGGACTGTTGGCAACGATATTTGGACTGCACTCGCTTGGTGCGTGGGTATCATGATCATCTCTTACTTTTTCGCTAGCAAAGCATTTAAACGTCAGTTAGGATAAGTGAATTAAGTCATCCGAAATTATATATATTTGAAAAAGCACGGGAGGTTTTCCGTGCTTTAATAATACATTCATACTTCGCTTAATTGTATTAGTTTTAAAGTAAATAGGAGAATAATGAATCGAATACACGTGCCTTGAAATATGGTATGTAATCCTTAACTAAAATAACTTACAAATAAACAGAATATTCTATGTAAATATAGAGGTTATAGTTGTGGTATGTTATATTTATACTTATAAGGTATATAATGTATAACCTGATTGTTTAGGGGATGGAAAAGGGAGAGGTTCAAATGAGATGGTATTTATATGCTCTCAAAAACTATGCGAAATTTAGTGGGAGAGCAACGAGAAAAGAGTACTGGATTTTTACTTTAGTTAATAAGGCTACGTTTTGGTCATTAATATATTTTGCCTCATATTCTCCGTCGGTCTTCTATTTAAGAGCCAATATTACTTTGCTATATATAGCAATTTTTATCGTTCCTACTCTGGCAGTGGAAGCTCGTCGATTACATGATAGTGGAAAAACAGGATGGTGGCAGCTATTAAATTTGGTGCCATTTGGAGGAGCGGTTCTACTTGTGTTTTGTATCATTGAAAGTGATGAAGGCGAGAATAAGTATGGACCAAATCCACATTCAAATCTTAAACAAGCAATTTAATGTATGTGTAGTAAACTCTAATATAAAAAGGTGTGAACTAAAAGCTAGTTCATACCTTTTTTGTTGTATTATTCCTAGAAGCTTCGTTCAGCATTGATAGCAAATACATGGTTTTCCCTAGGAATTTAAAAATATGGACAACTGGTAACGAATAAACCTCAATATTTTGAGGTTTAACCGATCACTGCTTATGGAGAATATAAACATAACCGCTCTTGTAAATCGTTTAATATTTCTTCAGGCATTTCCTTGATTGTAATATCTTTCCCTAGGAAAAGTAGCCAATTTGTTATATCTGTCACTTCATCGGAATTGTTAACATCGATAAATGTTTTTAAAATGGCTGTGGATTGGTAAGGATTTGTATAAGAAATTGAAATTTTTAAAGGATGGTATTTTTTGTACTGGGCAATCGCTTTTGGACCAAGTTCAAGTACAAGGTTAATTTCTTCGTCCTTCTTATTGAGTTTTTCTAAAATCTGTTTCTTATTTAACCTCTTTTTCGTCGTGTACGGCTCGATATTGACGAGGTCATCGACAGGAAACAGCAGTTTCTTTTCTTCTTTTAAGTCAAACCCTTCAATGATCCAACGGCTTTTTTCTTGATAAAGGTGTAATAGATAAATTGGGTAAGGCTTGATTTTCTCTTCTTCTTTGACGGTAATCAATAAAGGTCTATCCAAAAGAAGAATTTGGATGAGTTTTTCTAACATCGGATGGGGGAGGTCAGAAAGCTCAAGTAGATCGGGATTATGAGGGTTAGTCCCTTCAAAAAGAAAAAGTTGATTTAAAAGAACAAGGTCATCTTGCTGGGTTTCTGAGATGAGTCCTAATAGTTTTTCGGCTAAAGACTGGCGACTCTTTAGATAGGGAAGTTGTTGATTTCTTGTAGCCATAAAGGCAATAAAAAGAGCTTTGACTTCATTATCAGTAAAGCGAACAACGGGCAGGATAGAATTATGCATGACAAAATATCCACCACTTCTCCCAACTTCAGCGACAAGTGGCATTCCCATAGCTTCAATTTCTCTAATGTCTCTAATAGCTGTCGATCGTGATATGTTAAATTCTCGTATGATTTCAGTAATCGTAAAGTGAGAGCGGTTGTTGATATACCGCATAATTGTATTAATCCGTTCAACTTTTTTCATTGGAGTCTCCTAAACAGTATCATTTTTTGACATGTTTTAAAGATATTATAAACTCATTAGATGAAAAGATAAATCATTTGATTCATTTTAAAAAAAAGGAAGGTTTTGAATATGAAAAATTATACGATTGAAGAAAAAGATAGCTTTATTGTGTTAGGAATTGGAACTGAAATTAAGAGCGAATATACAAACTTTGTTGGAATAAATAAAGAAAAAGAAGACTTTTGGTCAGCTGTTAAAGAAGATGGAAGGTTGGACACTCTAAAAGCTCTAGCTACAAACGAATACATTTTTTCTGTGAGCGAAGCGGTGAATAACAAGATGATGTATTATGCTGGTGTCATGACAGAAGCACAAATAGAAGAAGAATCTAGAGTGATTCAGTTTCCGAAGGGAGAATACTTAGTAGTAAAAGGGGAAGACAAAACGGCTGAAGAGCTAAGTAATAAGCTGACTGGCATCGCCTTCGGTCAAGCTTTACCAGATGCAAAAGATTTTGCTTATGTTGGTGGGCCGAATACAACGGTTGAGATGGGACAGAGAGACGGCTTAGTATTTGGCGAAATGTGGATTCCAGTTGTAAGGAAGTAAAGTGATAAAAGGTACGAAGATGGAAAGTAAAGGCTAACAATCTTGAATTGTTAGCCTTTTTGACATGAATATAATATTCATATGCTACTACACATTATGTTCTGGTAAAATGGAATAAAAGGAAATTATTGTAAGGTGGTGGCAAGGTGAATAAAAAAAGGATATTTGAGCTTTTCATAGTAGCGTTTGTTTTTCTATTCCTTCATGTAAGCACATATACCAATGAAAAATTTAACGATAAATTTGGTTCCTTTACTTTTATCGTTCTACTTCTTATGGTTTATATTTACGCTTTATTTATAGAGCGGTATTTTGAGGATATACAAAAGTGGGTTCGAAATATCACAATTTGTTTTGCTTTGTTAGTAGTTGCTGTAGTATCACTATGGATAGGGTACTTTTAAACCTTAACTTAATTGATCTTTTCTTTCCTCAGTCATGATAAGATTTACAATAGGAAGTTTTATGTAACATGAAGGGGGAAGGGGTATGGTCAGCTTTAGTACTTTGTTAGCATTTGCAATTGTTTCACTTAGCATGGTTTGTTCACCTGGGCCTAATATGATTTATCTTATCTCTCGTTCCATTACGCAAGGACGTATGGCGGGATTTATTTCTCTCTTGGGCATTATACTCGGAATTGAAGATTTTTTAATGATACGGTAGGAATACCGTTTTTTTTTATTTTAAGGGAATTTTGACTTGTTATCTTGATAGTCATGTGGCAAAAGCCCTATTACGTCTAAACTAAAATATGGTCATATTGTTTTCGGTACTTTTTTTATAATATAACCATATTATAAAAAGGAGGGGGAGATGAATGCCTAAAATAGTTGATCAAATACAAAGGAAGAATGAGATAGCCACCGCTACTTGGCGTGTAATATTAGAAAAAGGTATCGATAAAGCTTCCATACAGCAAATCGCTGATGAAGCAAACATGTCGGTTGGCCTTGTTCAGCATCATTTTTCGTCTAAAAATGCATTGATTTACTATGCAATGAATTTAGTATTGAATCGAATGGAAGGACGGGCGAAAACTCGTACAAGTGATTTTAAGGGAACGAAAGAAGAAGCGCTTAGAAGATTAATGAAATTTATTATTCCTATTAATAAGGAAGAAATGTTGGAAGGGAAGGTTTGGATTACATTCTTAGGAATCTCTTTTAGTTCCCCAGAGCTTATTGAACTTCGGAAGAAAATGGATGACCATACGAGGTACCTAATGGGAATGATCCTAGATTTAATGGAGGAGTTAGGATACGTTACATCAGGATACAATAGAGAGTGTGAATTGGAGATACTGTACGGATTTATCGATGGGCTAGTAATTCATGTCCTTCAAACACCAGAATCATATCCAAAAGAAAAAGTGAATCAACTTATTGAGTATTATTTAGTAGAAAAAAAGAGGGATTGATCGCATGAATAAAGTTTTCATTATTATTCTTGTAGTTGTTATCGTATTGATCATTAGGCAGCTTATCCCTAAGAAAGTAGATAGTTTTGATCTTCTTGGTATACCCATCATGGCTATAATTAGAACTTATATCGGTCTTCCAAATAAATTGGACTTTATTATTACAATTGAATTAATTAGCTTGCTTATATTAGGAGCAATAGTTGGTTATTGGCAAGCTAAGAGGGTGAAAGTTTTTCATCATAACAATCAATTATGTAGTGTTGGGGGCTATTCGTATATTATCGGATGGATTATTATGCTTTTGGGAAGGCTTGTTATTTTATTGTTGTTCAACCTTACTTCTCTCATATCAGCATTTCATGCGGGACAGGAACAGTTTACGAGTGAAGTAATTAAAGTTCTTTCGCATACTGGAGATTGGTTAATATGGTCTACTATTCTTGCATCTTCCATCATGTATACTGTTACCTTATATAAGAATCACCCGGATATCAAAAAAATTATACATGCTCGTTTTAAAGAGATAAAACAGCGGATAAAATATTAATTTAACTAATACGAATTGTAAAAGCATGTATTTGTTATAGAGCTGCCGACTATACCTATCAACTTAATAAATAAATATTTTATAAAAAATATTTTTTGACCCCCATAAAATTATATATTCCTCCGAATATGTATATTGAAGAAAATAAATAGAAGAAAAATGGTCATGAAAGAACATTGAAGTGTTAATAAAATTACTAGATTAAGTGTGGAATCCGAAATCAAAGGATGAAATTACCAATGGTAAAGAGAAGAGTTATTCAAGGATTGCAGATAAAATAGAAAAAGAGCAAGCAAAACAAGCGGAAGAAAACAAGAAAGTACATTAAAATACAAACTTAACTTTAGTGACGAGATAAAAGGAAAATCGTTAAGAAAACAGTGGGAAAAAGTTAGTCTCAAAAAATATAAGTAACAGCAAGAGGACAAACCAAAAGAAAAAAACTTACAAAATATGGTTAAGTGGTCACTTGTTTAGTGGCCTTTTTGCTATTTGAAGGAGGCTGGAAGATTACTAGTGTTGAGTTTAGTAATGAAGATCCTAAGAAAACCGAAAATAGAAGATATCGTATATAACATACAAAACAACGGAGGAGATAGGGAAGCATTTATCGTACAGTATCAGCCTTTTATTAGAAAATCCATATCGTCTGTCTGTCGCCGATATATTACAGAACAGGATGATGAATATAGTATTGGACTGTTTGCGTTTAACGAAGCAATTGAACAGTATTCATATAAAAAAGGGAAATCTTTTCTAGCGTTTGCTGATCTTCTTATAAAAAGAGATGTAATTGACTATATACGCAAGGAGTCTAAGCATAACTTTGTCTTTTTAAAAGAAGATGAGCAAGAGAAAATGTTAGAAATGCAAGTATCGCTTACGGAGTATATGAAAGAGATCGAAAATAGTAACCGTAAGGAGGAAATTCTTCATTTTCAAAGTGTGTTAGCTGAGTTTAAAATCACATTTTCAGAGCTTGCTAAAGAATCTCCTAAGCATCGTGATACGCGTGAACATCTAATAGAAATTGTGAAGATTATTATAAAAGAAGAGGAAATGATGGAAGAGTTGTTCCGAAAGAAAAAATTACCACTAAAACATATTGAACCACGTGTTAGGGTAAGTCGTAAAACGTTGGAACGACATAGAAAATACATTATTGCAATGTGCATTATTTTTGCAAACAACTATACATATATTCTTGATTACATAAGAGGGGAAAAGCATGATGAATAAAGGAATTGTGATGGATATAAAAAAGCATAACGTAGTTGTTTTAACTCCAAATGGAGAGTTTATTACATTTAAAAGAAAAGCGCACCCATACATGATAGGAGAGGAAATCTCGTTTAACAAACAGGAACAAAGAGCGCCGCGTTTTTCCATACCACCTTTCTTAAAGCCTACAACAGTAATTGTTGCTGGTTTTCTATGCGTATTGCTGTTTTTTTACAATCAACCAGAAGAAAAAGTGTTTGCTTATGTCTCAGTTGATATAAATCCAAGTTTAGAGGCGAGCGTAACGGAGGATCTTCGTGTTATAGATTTGCGGGCTTGTAATGATGACGGAAGGCGTATTTTAAAAGAAATGAAAGGGTGGGAAAATAAGCATCTGCAAGACGTAATACGTACGATTATAAAGCAGAGTCAAGAGGATAAGTACTTAACAAATGATAAGAAAGTTATGCTAACGGCTGTTGCAAAGGATAAATCGTTAGAACCACAGTTGGAAAAGGCTTTGCAGGAATTAAAGAAAGAGTATGAGATAAAACATATTACAGTTGAATATCAAAGCAGTACGATGCAAATACGGGAGGATGCCAAGAAAGCAGGAGTTGGAACGGGCGTTTATATAAAACAAGAGAATGAGAAGAAAAAATCGCTCACTCCATCTCATCAAGAGCAACCAAAGTCGCCATCTGACATATCACCGGACGCAACTCATGTAAATGAAGAAAGATATGAGAAAAAAGAGTATATAGAACAAAAGCACTCTAAGCAAATAAAAGAAAATCATGGGAACCAGCAAGAGAACAATGGTAGAGGATCGCAAGGGAATAGTGGAAATCAGGAAGGGAACAACGGAAGAGGATCCCAAGGAAATAATGGGCGCCAGCAAGAGAACAACGGAAGAGGGTCACAAGGGAATAATGGAAATCAGGAAGGGAAAAATGGCAGAGGGTCCCAAGGAAATAGTGGACATCAACAAGAGAACAACGGAAGAGGGTCCCAAGGAAATAATGGGAATGGTCAAGGAAACAACGGAAGAGAATCGCAAGGAAATAATGGGAATGGTCAAGGAAACAACGGAAGAGAATCGCAAGGAAATAATGGGAATGGTCAAGGAAACAACGGAAGAGGGTCGCAAGGGAATAATGGGAACCAGCAAGAGAACAATGGTAGAGGTTCCCAAGGGAATAATGGGAACCAGCAAGAGAACAATGGTAGAGGTTCCCAAGGGAATAACGGACATCAGCAAGAGAACAATGGCAGAGGGTCTCAGTAAGGAAAGCTCCTACCACATAATATTTAGTGGAAGAAAAATCTATAGAATATTGAATAGAGGGGAGATTCCTTCCATCTGAAGATATTTTTTAACATTTTTTTAAAATGACGGACATAAAATCGTATATCCTTTCGAATTATATATATGGATATCAATAATATTTATATAAAAGGGGAGAAAAAATATGAAAGAAATGTATGAAGAAATCACTGAAGTATTGAAAGTATTGGCACATCCTGTCCGTTTATCATTAGTAAAAATAATGCTTGCAAAAGGCCCAATTAACGTAACGACAATGTATGAAACGTTACAAATGCCTCAAAGTACAATTAGTCAACATTTATCTAAACTAAAAGCTACGAAAGTCGTTACAGGTACTCGGAAAGGGTTAGAAATTTATTATGAGGTAACGGACCATCGCACAAAATCAATATTAGCATGTTTAGTTTAAATACTGATTGTCTAGACATTAAGAAGAGGATGCTAAAGTAATTGTGTGACTACAATTTTTAAGATTTTATACAAAAGTAATATGTATAAGTGTATGTGATTTTCTTACTAACATAAGTTGTATGTAGACTGGTTATTAATTTGTTATACATCTTAGTTAGATTATTTTATTTATGTACACATGAAATATTTTATAAAGAGTACGACTTTACTCCAAAGTTACATTTTTAGTTTTTTATCTATAGATCTAATACTAAAGGGAAAATAACTGAAATATAAATGTAATTGAAAGGAGTGGAGTAACAATGGAGGTAAGCCTTTTTTTAGGATTTTTTTGGGGGTGGATAACGGTTATCATCTCAGGAATACTTTTTGTGCGACCATCTATACTACGTGAACTGAAAAAATTAGTGGTAGAAGACAGAGGATTTGGAATTATGTATGGCTTTCTATCAATTTTCCTAGGATTAGGTACTGTTATTCTACATAATGTTTGGGAACTTAATTGGCAGGGACTCATTACACTTATTGCATGGCTCGCACTATTAAAAGGGATTTATGTAATTGCATATCCTGAACCATCCAAGAAAACCGATTTCGAAGTAAGGGTACTATCTACTCGTATAGTGCTTGCTATCCTTGGTGCTTTATCTTTATGGATGCTTATCATACTTTATATGAAATAGAGACAAATATTTTTGATCATGGGAGTATGTAGGTGGGGAGTTTTGGGTAGTCCTTTGGAACGGGATTTTATAGTTAACTGTAAATGTAGTGTTTCTTCCGTTGTAGATATGTTTTTATAAATAGTGAGATGGGCAAAACGAAGAGAGTCCTAAATAAATAGGATTCTTTTCGTTTTATAAAAGTGAATTTATCTTGTATCACTAATACAATTGATAATCATTTTTCTGGACTATTCGCAGTTATCTACCTTGTTATACTCAATGTCGGCTATGTGACCATCCGGTCGAATCAAAACGGTATCTATATTTTTTAACTTGGAATCTTGTATTTCTCCTATTATCACTTTTATGTGTGAATCAATATTTATTTTATTTATCTTATCTATATAAGAAGGGTGTATTAATAAGATAAATTTACCATCCTGCATTAATTCAAAGAGTTTATAACTTTTCTTATTTAGTAAAGAAATAGTGAGATTTGTACATCTTTTTCCTATCAATGGATGCCTTTCTGTATCGTGCATCGACGAATACATTATCCCTAAGCCGCTTACTCTTTCAGATAAATCGTGATTTATCTCGGGGTATGTAAGTAGGTGCGAAAATAAATCCCTTAATTCCATTCCTGCGTTTGAAAAGTTTATCATTAATTGTTCTTGCGCTTGTACTTCCTTGAAAAATTGTTTTCCCACAGCATGTCTTTCAATATGATAACTTTCTAATAGGCTTTCATATTTTTTTTGTTTTATTACGAGTCCCAATTTCCATCCTATATTAAAAGCATCTTGTAGACCTACATTCAAACCTTGTCCTCCAGCAGGGAAATGAATATGTGCTGCATCCCCTGCTAAGAATACACGCTTATGTTGATAAGTATTTGCTAGTTTGGTTGCATTGCCAAAACGAGAAAGCCATATTGTGCTCTTAATTTGAAGATGTTCACCTGTAATACTATAAATACTATCTATAAACTCTTTTTCTGTAACAGCAACATGAACAGGTATTGTCTGATTCTTAGGATCAACAATTGCAAAACGAAATACATCAGTTGTAATAGGTACCATCATTAATATCCCATTTATATTAGAAGTAGATAGAAATGGAGTATCTGGTATATCTTCTAAAATAACATCACCTAATATAGCAGTAGTTGTTGTGTTTGTTCCATTAAACAGTATATTTGACAACTCACGAACTATACTTCTTGCTCCATCAGCTCCTATTACATATGGAACTTCTATTTTATATATTGTTTCTCTTTGTTCTATTTCTAGTTGTACAAATGTTTCATATTGTTTTAAGTCTTTCACAGTATGCCCGCGTTTAATGACTACACCTAATTCTAATGCACGTTCTTCTAATATTTCTTCTGTAATAGATTGGGGAATAAAAAGTGTATACGGAAAATCAGTATTTAAATTTTTAAAGTTTAATCTTGTATCTAAGGCAGCAAAATGACTTGTATTTAATTTCTTTCCTCTAGCTAAAAATCGATCTGCAATACCTCTCATAGCCATCAATTCTAAGGAGCGGGGGTGTAGTGTGAGTGCTCTAGAATTTCGTACCCGGTCTAATCTTCTCTCTAAAACAACAACTTTTACGCCTTGGATAGCTAATTCACATGCTGCCATAAGTCCAACTGGACCACCACCAACTACCGCTACATCATAATAATTGTCCATATCATGCCCTCCATTTATTTAATTGTTTAAGAGCTAATGTGAAAAATTGTAAATAGATTTATAAATGTTATCTATTGTACATATATAATTATACTTCATTTTGGTTTCCGAGGAAACTAAAATGAAGTTCCTAGGAGAAGTTTACTTAGTAAGTGTGTAGTTAAAGCTATATAGCGTGTCTGCAGCTTCTTCTGCTTGTGATATTTTTGCTAAAAATGCTACTGCTGTATTTCCATGTGAGAGTTGTAAAGGTCTTTCCGTTATTCGTAGTTTTAATGAAGTAGTAGTGGTTTTAACTCGACCTCAAATAATTCGCTTTCAATTTCATTAAGTGCATACATTGATACAGGATGTGGAGAGGTATTAGATAAGACTTGTGATGAAAGGAGTTCTCCTGAGGAGGAGTAAAATGTAACAAACACTTGTGAAAATGGAGGGACCATAATGATTACACGGTCAGTTTTTTGTAACGTATTAACCAACTCCAAAATAATATAGTTTTATAAAAATTAAAAAACAATAGATAAATATAAAGATATTATTATGGGTACTTTTCCGGTAGTGAATTAAGAAAATTAATAAACTCTTTATTTTATTGTAAATAATTTAAGAGCACACAAATATGCGTGCTCTTAGAATAGAAAGGTAGTTTTCTATGAGTAGGGAGTCCCCATATAATAAAATATGCTTGTCCAATTTAAATGTGAGAAGTTTTTTATAAAAATTCTATTTGGTAAGTCTATGTGAAAAATCACCTTGTACAGGAACTCTTTGCAAAGTATTTTGTCTGCAGTCATGATTATTAAAGTTGATGAGAGCTGTTATCCGAATAATAAGACCACATCTCAAATTGTTGACTATATGTCTAACAACTAGGATGCGGTTCAATTAATAAAAAGTGTCCGAATAAAATATAAGGTAAAAAGTATAGGATACTTTTGTTATAAAGAGTATTTATAGATGAATGTTATTGTTTTTTACTTCTGAAAGATTTTGGATTCTAAATTACGAGTTGTTGGAGTACCTCTAATATAAAATTTCAGTAGAAATATTGAACTACTAATATGAATGTAGAAGATTTAATAAAGACGGTAATGTTCTTTTAGTCATGTAATCTTTTCATTTGATGATCTTTTCCCCATTCACATAGTTCATCCATAATTTGCATTAAAGATTTCCCGTATTCGCTTATTGTGTATTCAACCTTTGGTGGTACTTCTTGATATACAGTACGATGGATAATCCCGTCAGCTTCAAGTTGCCGAAGTTGTTGTGTCAGAACTTTTTGCGTAATGTTTGGGATGTCTCGCCGGATTTCATTTGTTCGCATTTTTCCATCCATCAAAACACATAAAATATGAACTTTCCATTTTCCGCCGATTACATCGAGCGTCGTTGCAATTGGGCAGTCTTCATTTTGATTCATATAACACCTCCACAGGTACTTTAAGGTTCCTATAGCACTTTAAAGTACGTACTTTTCAATTATATGTGACTCACTCATACTAATACGTAAAGGATTGAATAATTTAAAAAGGGGATGGAAGATGATGAGAACACTTGTAATTGTAGCACACCCTGATATTGAAAAATCAAAAATTAATAAAAGATGGATCGAAGAACTTGAGAAACATTCGGATGAAATAACGGTGCATGAATTATATAAAGCGGCACCGAATTGGGAGTTTAATATTGAAGAAGAGCAAAAGCTATTAGTAGAACATGACAGATATATATTTCAATTTCCGCTTTATTGGTACAGTTCACCACCATTATTAAAAAAATGGTTTGACGATGTATTAACATATGGATTTGCGTACGGATCAAAAGGAGATAAAGTGAAGGGGAAAGAGTTTGGTGTAGCTATTTCTATAGGTGGATTAGAAAAAGACTATGAAAATAGCGGAATCACGATGGATGAGTTAACGAAACCATTTCAAGCTACGTGCTTATATACAGATATGAAATTTATACCTTCATTTTATTTATATGGTGCCGAATATAAATTAAGTGATGAAGAGATTAATAAAAGTGCACCGGAGTATGTGCGCTATGTGATGAATAAGGAGTATTCTAATATATAAGAGGAAATAGCCATTTACTTGTTAAGTAGATGGCTATTTTTATTGATTTTATATTCACTAAGTGTAATCTTTAGTAAATTAATAGTTAATCTGATAAAATAAAAAACCTAACATATATAAAGGGGAGTTTTACTTGAGAACGATGCAAAAATTATTACAAAAAAGAGCAATGCAATCACCAAATTTGGAAGCGCTTGTAGGGGGAGAGAAAAGGTATTCGTTTCAGCAGTATAATGAACGAGTAAATCAGCTTGCACACTATTTGCTACATAACGGTGTACAAAGAGGAGAGCGTATTGGAATACTATGCAAAAATAATCATCCGTTTCCGAGCGTTATGATGGCAAGTTTAAAAATTGGAGCTGTATGTATTCCGCTAAATCATCAACTTACTGCTTATGAATTAGAAACGATTGTAAATGAAGCAAAATTAAAAGTGTTAGTTATTGATGAAGAATTTCATGAAGCTTTAAAGATTGATGCTGTTAAAGAAATTCCTTATGTAATTAAAACGACTGAAGAAGGATTTGGTTCATTTGAATTAACATTACAAGAACAGCCAATGACAGAACCGAATGTAGAAGTTCATGAAGAGGATGATGCGATTTACTTATTTACTTCAGGAACGACCGGACAGGCGAAAGCATGCGTAATTGGACATAAAAACTTACATCATTATTTTGCTGAGATTGCGGGCCAAAGAGAAATTCCTGCAGGTGAGCGCTTTTTATCCGTACATCCATTATTTCATATGAGTGGAGTGCTTTCTATTTTAAATTGTATTTATCATGGTGTTACGATGATCTTTTTAGCTGATTCGAATCCTGCTCTTATTTGGGATAAGATTGAAGAAGAGAAAATTACTACGATGCTTGCGTTCCCAGCTGTTTATAGCTACATGCTTGAGGAGCTAAATAAAAAAGAACGTAACATTTCAACTTTTAAAGTAGCACAAAGTGGTGGTACAAAAGTGCCAGAAACACTTATTCAAAAATATATGGAAAAAGGAATATATATGGTGCAAGGATATGGGAGTACAGAAGGTTGGGTTGTAACTTCATGGCATCCAATGATGGGAAAAGAAAAGATGTTTTCTGTAGGGAAAACTTTGAAACATGTAGAGTTAAAAATTGTTCATCCAGAAACAGGTGATGAACTAACAACAAATGAAGTTGGCGAGATTCATGTAAGAAGTCCATACATGTTTAAAGGGTATTGGAATAATGAAAAGGCGACAAAAAAGGTAGTAAAAGATAATTGGTTTAACATGGGCGATGCTGGCATGATAGATGATGACGGATTCCTGCATATTATGGGAAGATATAAAGACGTTATTATACGCGGTGGTGACAACGTATATCCAGATCAAGTAGAAGATGTTATTCATGAAATACATGGTGTTTTAGAAGTTGCAGTAGTTGGAGTTCCAGATGACTTTTGGGGAGAGATTCCGACAGCGTATATTGTAAAAGATATGCAAACGTCTTTAACGGAAGAAGAAATTATACGGCATTGTAAAGAGAAACTAGCAAGTTATAAAATACCATACGTTGTATTTATGGACAAATTACCGAAAAATGCTTTAGGGAAAGTGTTGAAGAGGGAATTAAGAGAAGGTGTACTTGTAAAATAAAAAACGATTAGATGATGAGGAATCCAGTTATGTACAAAGCATAACTGGATTTTTGTTTGTAAAGAACATAATAATTTACTAGATTTTGTATTTTGCGTAAGATAATAAAGAATATTCAATCATTAATAAAAGGAAGAGATATAAATGAAGCTACCGTTATTACAAGTAGAGACAGGGAGGCTCATAATCCGTCCGTTCCAAAATGATGATTATGAAAGTTGGTTAGATGGATTTCATAAGAGGCTACCATCGCAGTATAAATATGACGATGGCCATCAAGTTATGGCATCATCAACAAAAGAATGGTTCACGGAATGGATAAGAGGTTTTGATGAAGCAGCAAATCGAGATGAGATGTATGTATTAGGTATTTTTCGTAAAGAAGATGGGGCTAATATTGGGAAGCTAGAGCTTATAAAAATTTTACGTATGGACTATCAATGGGCGATGATGGGGTATTCCATACATAATCAATACTGGAAAAATGGATATGGTATTGAAAGTGTGAAAGCTGCGTTATCGTTATTTTTTAATAGTCTTCATTTCCATAGAATTGAATTACATATACATGTTGATAATGAGCCATCCGTTCGTCTTGCGGAAAGAACAGGTTTTTCACTTGAATGCAAGAGAGAGGCGTTTTCTTTAGAGAATGGTAAATGGATGAACTTTCTTATTAATTTTAAAAATAAGGAGATGGATATATGAGAGTTCTAATTACAGGGGGAAATCGCGGGTTAGGGTTACAGTTAGTAAAAGTATTTCATGAAAATGGGCATATCGTTTATCCGTTAGTTAGAACTGAGGTTGCGGTAACGCAATTGAAGCAAATGTTTAGTTGTAGATGTTTTCCTATATTGGCAGACTTATCACTTGATGAGAGTACGGAGCAGATTAAGAACCAGCTCGAGGGATATACAGAGTATATGGATCTAGTTATAAATAACGCTGGAATTACTGGAAAGGAGACTGAGATTTTACATACAAATTCAGAAGAGTTAACGGACTTATTTAATATTCACTGCTTAGGCGTAATTCGAGCTGAAAAAGGTACATATGTGGCTTTAGCTAAATCGGATCAGCCGAGAATAATAAATATGTCCTCTCGGTTAGGATCACTACATAAAATGGCGAACAAAGAATTTCCGCAAGGTCAGTTCTCATATTCCTATCGAATTGCTAAAGCTGCGCAAAATATGCTAACACTTTGTTTACAACAAGAGTTTGAGAATAAAGGAATTCGTGTAACGGCAATTCACCCAGGAAAATTAAAGACTGATATTGGTGCCTTTGATGCGAATATGACTCCGGCTGAAGGAGCGCAAAATATATATGATTGAGTAATTGATTCAAATGAGGACGTTTCAGGGAAGTTTATTGAGCCAGGGATAGGAGAATTAAAGTGGTGAAGTACGATTTTATAAGTATTCAATGACTATTTGGGTTTTCATGGAGAATATGAAATGGTTTGCTAGATGTAATTACAATTCGATAAAAAAAGAAAGCCCGGAATACATCCGGACTTTCATTATCTGTTCAACACTTCAATATACGAAGCATCTCCAGTTGTTCTTAAAGCAGAGCGGAAATTGTTGTTTTCTAACGTTTTAGCGACTTGTTGTAATTGCTGTGCATCATCATGATGGATAAGTAAGCTGTCAGCACCGCTTTCTTCTATATGAATGTGTTCGACACTTCCAATGGCATCATGTACTGCTTTTAAAAATTCAGGTTTCATATTGTCCTCCTAATATGTATGTAACGTTGTTGTTAGTATTTCCTTATTTTTGAAATATAAAAGTAAATGAATTTTTGTTATATTAAGATTTTGGAAGGGGTTTCCTATTCGTTTGTCAAATAATAGTAAAGTTGTCTTTTGAATTGGGGGGATCTTCGAAATTAAAGGGTGAGAGAATGGACATTTCAATAATTGCTGCACAACTAGTTAAAGAGAAAGTTATTTCACATGCTCCAAATAGCGTAAAAGCGTTGAACGGAGGAACGACAAGTACTGTATATTTGTTGGACGAAAAATATGTAGTAAAGCTGAATGAAGCGGAAGTAATACGTGAAGAAGCTAATTTTCTTTCTTTTTATGAGGGGAATACTTTATTTTCAAAGCTTTTGTATAAGGAACCTTTACATACATATTTCGTGTATTCTTTCCTGGAAGGTAATACTTCGTGTAAACAAGGATATAAACGAAGTACGCTTCGTACACTTGTAAAAGAAGTTATCAATAAGTATAAAATGGTTCCAGAGGCAGAAGGCTGGGGATGGAAAGAAGGTCCGGTTCAATCTTGGAATGAATTTTTAACTGCAAATGTGATGGAAGCTTATGAAAATGTAAGATGTTACATAAGTGAAGAAGAATATAGAACGGTTCTTAAACTAGCAAATAGGGAAGCCGGAGTAAATCAACCCTTTTTATTACATGGTGATTTCGGATTTCATAATTTTATATTCCGGCAGAATAAGTTACATGGAGTAATTGATCCGTTACCAGTCCTTGGAGATCCTTTATATGATTTAATTTATGCGTTCTGTTCAACTCCTGAAGATGTAACGAAAGAAGCAATTGATTTTGCGATGAAGCAATGTGTATTTCATAAAAAAGAACGAGATTTATACGAGGAGATAGTCATAGGATTATATTTGCGTATAGATACATGTTTGAGACACCACCCGAAAGATTTAGAAGATTACTTAGTAGCTTGGCGTTATTGGATGGACGAAATTGAGCCGGCTTTATAGTACAAATAGTTTGGGGGAGATAGTGAAATGAACATTCTAGAAGCAAAAAGAGATTTAGCACAAAGAACGAAAAGAGGATTTCCAGTTATAATAGCTGGTATTTTATTTTGGATTGTAGCAAGTGTAACGGGTATTCTTCTTTCAGAAAAACAAGTTGTGTGGGTGTATTTAATTGGTATGGGTTGTGTATTTCCTTTTGGCTTAATTATAGCTGCTATATTGAAAATTGATATGTTTGCGAAAGGAAATCCGCTAGGGACTTTAGCTGGATTAATTGGCGGGATAAATGTATTAAATATTCCGTTTGTATTACTTGCCTATTTTCAATTTCCAGAGTGGCTACCTTTTGTAGTAGCGATGTTAATAGGGGTTCATTTTATACCGTACGTATGGATTTATGAAAGTAAAAGTTATGGTGTATTGTCAGTAGGGACTGTACTCGTAACGTCAGTTTGCGGGATTCTTTTTGCAGACAATGGATTTACTGCCATTCCATTCGCAGTTACAGTTGTCTACTTACTGACTCTAATCGGTTTATTAATTGAAAATAAAAAATTAGATCATTATCAACAAAAATCAGCTTCATAAAAATATAGGGATAGGGGGAATTATTATGAAAAATTTCGTTTGTACAACGTGCGGCGTACAGTATGCAGCGAGTGTCGAAGAACCGGTAAGTTGTATTATTTGTGATGAGGAGAGACAATATGTTAATCCGAAAGGACAGTCTTGGACGACTTTAGAAAACTTGCAATCGAGTGGTACATATAAAAATGAAATGATAGAAGAAGAAAATGGGCTTTATAGTATTACGACAAAACCGACATTTGCGATTGGTCAAACGGGATATGTAGTAAAAACGGAAGCGTATCGATTACTATGGGATTGTATTACTTATTTAGATGAAACGACAATTGAGAAGATAAAGGAGTGGGGCGGGTTAGATGCGATAGCACTATCTCATCCTCATTATTATTCAACGCAAGTAGAATGGGCAGAAACGTTTGATGTACCAATCTATATACATGAAGACGATAAAGAGTGGGTAGTACGCCCGAGTAGCCGTATTATTTATTGGTCTGGCGAGTCTTTACAATTAGCGGACGGAATTACTATTCATCGTCTCGGAGGACATTTTAGCGGCGGTTCTGTATTACATTGGGAAGAAGGAAATGGTGGGAAAGGTATTTTATTAACAGGTGATATTATTCAAGTCGTAGCGGATCAGCAGTGGGTGAGCTTCATGTACAGCTATCCAAACTTAATTCCATTACCGGCGAGAAAAGTGGAGGAAATGGCGAATCGAGTGAAGCCGTTACAATTTAATCGTTTATATAATGCTTTTCACCGAGTAGTGAAAGAGAATGCAAATGAGGCAGTGGAACGTTCTGCTGAAAGATATATTAAGGCGGTAGAAGGAAAGTTGTTTCGTACGTAAAAGGAGAGTTAGCTCTATGAAAACGTTAGTATGCTTTGGTGATAGTGTTACAGCTGATGAAACGTTTTTTGATGGAACACCGAGGTTAACACCGCGTTTGCGGGAGATGTTTCCAAATTGGAAGGTGGTAAATGCGGGGGTTCCGGGTGATAATACGTTCGATGCGTTACATAGGATTGAAGAGGATGTACTATCACATAAACCAGACTTTGTAACAGTTTTTCTTGGTACGAATGATTCGGTATTATTCGATCCAGTACCATTACAAGTATACAAAGATAATTTAGGGAAGATTGTAAGTATGATTTCACCAGAAAAGATATTACTTATTAGTCCTGCGCCAGTTGATGAAGAACGTCAGCATAATAGAACAAATAAAGTACTTGGTCAGTATGCAGACGTAGTAGAGGAAGTGGCGAAGGAAACAGGAAGTTATTTTTTAAATTTATATGTTGAAATGATTCAAGAGCTTCATTATAAAAGATTAGTAGAAGATGATGAAAAAGACGGTTTGCATTTTGGTCGACAAGGTTATGAATATGTAGCGGAGTTAATTGGTAAAAAGTTAAAAGGGATTTTGTAAGAAGCAAAGTGTGCGCGCTTTGCTTTTTTTGTCCGCGTATTTCCTCCTACAATGTTGCTGTGTTCAATGCAGTAGCTTTTATTATGCTAAACATGTCGGGAAGAAATGAATAAAGTGGAATATAATTTATTTCGCTAATGGAATGCATCCAAGACTTAACAGTTGATTAATAGAACTGTAAAGTTTAAAATTACAGTATAGTTTTTAGAAGTGAGTTGCTATTGTTTGTAAAAAACAGATAAATTAAATATTCTCGAATAAAAAATATAACGTGTATTTCATTCTAAACTGTAATTTTTTTTAATACATTTCAATAATCTATATAATAATTTAAAAAGTAAAGGAGTGTGTGTAAAATATGGTGATTTTATATACGACAGCAAGCTGTAGTTCGTGCCGAAAAGCAAAAGCATGGCTTGAAGAACATCAAATTGATTATACCGAAAAAAATATCGTATCAAATTCGCTTACAGTTGATGAACTTAAATCCATTCTTCGTTTAACTGAAGATGGTGCTACCGAAATTATTTCAACTAGATCTAAAACTTTTCAGGAATTAAATATAAATATTGAGGCGCTTTCGCTTAATGAGTTTTATAAATTAATAATTGAGTATCCTCAAATGTTACGTCGTCCAATTATGCTGGACGAAAAAAGATTACAGGTTGGTTTTAACGAGGAAGAAATTCGCAAATTTTTACCGCGTAGCGTTCGAACATTTTTGAATATTGAATTGCAAAAAATGGCTAATTAATAAGTAATATTTTGAAAGGAGGAAATAGAAGTGATTGAAGTATGTGTTACAGTTAATTATAAAGATAGAAACTATCACACAAATGTTATTGTGAGTAAAGATACGATTTGGACAAAAATTAAACAATTGGCAGAAGAACAAGTTAAGAAACAGTGGACTGTTTAAATTTATTTGCAACTTAAAAAGCTACATGAAGTTAGGAGATATAGGGGAGTTCTGATAGAATATAAAGGGATTTATTTTTTCATGCTAAGCATGATTCTTATATATTTTAACGTTTGACTAACCTATCTGTAATATTTATGGTTACAGTATGTTACTAAGCGAGAAATCATATTTTTTATCGTAGGAGGACAACGATGAACAGCGACTTTACCTTGGCCATTCACAGTTTAACTTATTTAGCTTTACAGCCAGATCGGATGTCAACAAGTAATGCTATTTCAGAAAGTGCAGGTGTTCATCCAGTACGCATTCGCAAAGTGCTAAGTTTGTTAAAAAAACATAAGTTTATACAATCAAAAGAGGGAACTGGTGGAGGTTTTATTTTTGCCCGTGATTTAAGTGAAATTAATCTTTGGAATATGTATCAAATAACCTCTGAAGGTGCATTGCAGCCGAAGTGTCCAGAATCAAATGATCAGTGTATTGTAGGTTCGAACATGCGGAAAGTTCTTTTTGCTATTTTCTTAGGTGCGGAAGAACATCTAGGTGAATATTTAAAGAATTATACAATGAAAGAAGTTGTTGACCTTATTAATCAAGAACGTTAAGCGGCTTAATTATTATGTAGCCGTGAGTTCTTAAAAAACAACTGTAATAAAAAGAATTACAGTTAAAGTTAGTTTTTATATCTTTTTTATCGTTACAAAAAATATTTATAAGAAGGTGAAAAGTATGATGTCAAATAATAATCATGTTTTAAAAGTGGGAGATTGGGTTCGTGGAATATCAAATGAGGGTGAATTCATAGTTGGTTACATTGTATCACTTGATGAAGTGGAAGATGTAGTTACAGTTAGCATTGTGAAACGTGACGACAAGTACACAATGAACGAAGCGATTTTACTCTTTAGTAAACACGTTAACAAACTCCCTGAATCAAAAGTAATAAATAAGGAGCAAATCCTTTATCTTATAGACCTTGCATTATTAACAGGGGATGAAGAATGGTTTATTGAGCTCTCTGCAAAATTAAACTTGATAAAAGAGCTAGTTAATGAGGGGTTTTAAAGATTACATTATTCGTATTTAATAGGTTTAATGGTGTAATAATCAATAATATCATCTCTTTTGTTGCATTTTAATAAAAGAGGTGATTGATGGTATGAAAATAAAAATAATTAGCATCATATATCTTCTGAGTTTTTTATTACCCTGTATTTCTGCTCAAGCAATTGGAAAAAGTGAAAATGAAATCAACGAATATTTTGACATAGATTTAACTGGTTATGAACTTTATTCGTTTGGTGACTTTAATCAAATAGGTTATAAGATAACGCCGCTTACTCAACTGTTTTTAGGTATACTTCAAACAGAAGGTGAATGGATTGATGAACCACGATTATATATTAAGGGGACTAAAGGTTATTTTCATCTTTGGAAAGAGGATGGTACGAATGTTCTTTATACCGTTGAACAGAAAAGTGGTTTTTGGAAAATTATAAATGTAAATAGAAAAAGGATTAACAGAATACCTGTACCAAAAAAAATTTAAAAGAAGTAGTAATTAATCTTTTATTAGAACCAATAAGTAAAGAAGTTGAAAAATATTATAAGGAACCGAAGCTTTGGTACCGGGGTTCTGAAAAAATTGTTGAAATAACAAAAGACGAAGCAAATTATATTTTCTATGTAACTGTGCAAATTCAAACTTTTGAAGGGGCACACAATCCGCCTTATGGAGAGGACACAATTACTTTTCGTATAAAAGGAAATGAAATAAAACCCATTCAATACAAACATAGAAATATCCCTGAAGAAGATTTGAAAAAACTAAAATTAAGATGACATTGAAGTGATTCGTTTGCCTACACCTAACAATGATAATGATGTAAATAAGCTGTCCATATATGGGCAGCTTATTTTATTTTTTCGTTTAGCGAAGATTTTTGCGAAATGTTAGCGGTTCTCTTATTGTCATCAAGTTAAAATATGTATTTTCCTAAAAATGTATATGAATGCAATATTGATAATATATAACCTAAAAATTGGTTTATGCATTTAAAAAGAAATTTCTTTTTAACCACGTTAATTATTTATTAGAATATCTTTTTTAAATCAAAATAAAATTTTTAGATAAAGAAGAATATAAAAATTTTTAAAATGAGTATCTTGAATAAACAATATTTTACTGCGTTTTTTGCTGATTAATTCCGTTATAAGCGATAGGAACAAGGGTTGCATGCTAACTGTAAATTATTATCCATGTAAAATTATATCCATTGAATATTTCTGAAAATATAAAAATATTAATTTTATAAATATACACGTTATAATGAGGGCGTCGAGAGAAATTTTATGATCTCTGGAGAAAATATAAAAAATGCGATTAATAGAAAGAAAGGCGTGTGATTAGAGGCGAAATGTATGTAAAGTGCTTCAGTGGCTTGTGTAATCAATACCATAAATGCTGCCGAAGTTATGAAAGTGATGTATAGAATTGAGAAAGAAATGCCTCATAAATGAAGAGAGGCCGGTTTATCTAAAATTACTGTTACAAGTAAGTAAGAGAAACCATTAAAGTAACACACTGTTATTAGAAATGTTGCAACGTATTTATGAAGTCTATTCAATATTGTTCTCTTAAGCGGTCTTTATATAAAGAGCGGATAGTACGAGTAAACTTTTTTGTGAACGCTAACATTTATGTTAGGACGCTAACTAGCGAATGTTTCAATTTGGATTCATTATGATGAAGGACATACAATGTGGGGCAACTTGTAAGGAATTTATTTTCCGAAAAAAGGGAATGTTCGTTAGCTATAAAGAGATACGCAAGAATAGGATACAAGGGGGAGTTATTATATGAACGGGAATACTGCAAAGAAAATAGAAGTTCAAGCTGAAAATATCGCACTAGAAAATGAGCAATATGCAGATCCGAAAAAGTGGCATAAGCAGGATACTACATGGGCATTGAGCCTATTTGGAACTGCAATTGGAGCAGGGGTGCTCTTTTTACCGATTAATGCAGGTTCAGGTGGTTTATTATCATTACTACTAATTACATTGCTTGCATATCCAGTTATGTATTACTCACATAGGGCACTTGCTAAAATGATATACGCTTCTAATTCTGCTGATGAGGGGATCACAGGTACAATTAGAGAGTATTTCGGAAATAAAGCAAGTATCATTTTTAACATCGTATATTTCGGTTCAATTTACACAATCGTACTAATGTATTCGGTTGCGCTTACAAATACTGCAAGTAGTTTTATCGTGCATCAATTGCACATGCCAGAGCCTCCAAGGGCTATTTTATCACTTGTATTAGTTCTTGGTCTTATCGCTATACTGAATTTTGGTCAAGATATTACTGTAAAAATCATGAGTATGCTAGTGTATCCTTTCATAGCTTCTCTACTTTTTATCGCAATATCTTTAATTCCACAGTGGAATACGTCAATGCTTAGCTTTTCAGCTGTTTCTACTGCTTCAACAGGAACAGGATATTTTGGAACGATACTGTTGATTCTACCAATCATCGTATTCTCATTTAATCATTCACCTATGATTTCATCATTTGTTGTAAAACAGAGAGCTACGTATGGAATAGAAGCTACTGATGCTAAATGTGCGCAAATACAAAAAGTTTGTTATATCATGACATTCGCTGTAGTTATGTTCTTCGTTTGGAGTAGTACATTAAGCTTGACTCCAGAGGATTTAAAAATGGCAAAAGAGCAAAACTTATCAATCCTTTCATATCTTGCTAATGAGCTTAATTCACCTGTAATCACGATTGCAGCTCCAATCATTGCTTTTGTGGCTATTACAAAATCTTTCCTTGGCCATTATATCGGAGCATTTGAAGTAATGCGTGACATGATTATTAAGTTCGGTAAATCACGTGGAAAAGTTATTGAAGAAAAAACAATTAAGACAATCGTCCTTACTTTTGTTGTATTATCATGCTGGTTTGTTGCTTATACAAATCCAAGTATTCTTGGACTTATTGATTCTCTAAGCGGTCCATTAGTTGCTGCTATCTTATGTCTATTACCGATGTATGCGATTCAAAAAGTACCAGTACTAGCTAAATACAAAGGGAAAATGAGTAACGTATTTGTTATTATTGTAGGTGTACTTACTGTTTTAGCAAGTATTAAATCATTATTCTAATTCACGATTGTTATTTCTAATGCAAAATAGAACGATTTTGGGACAGACTTCTCCGTTTGGAGAGTCTGTCCCTTTTTAATGCGTTACAGTTTGATCTTATTGATTTTATGAGGGATTCACGCATAATTGTAACTAAGGGAGATGATTTCAGATTGAGTAAACTGAATATTAGTACAACGGTTTCCGGAGATATAATTGTTACTCGTCTTATAGGCAAGATTAAAACAGATGATGTTTATGAATGGTTTAATGGCTTCGAGCAAGTTTGTCAGCAATTCATTTCCGAAGGGCGGAAATACAAATTGTTGGTCGATAGAAAAGGATACATACCAGATCACTTTTCTGTTCAAAAAGCATGGAAAGAGAAGTTTTTCAATGAAACGATTTTGAAACACAGTAAGGCAATTGCTTTTCTTCTTGAAGAAGGAGAGATACTGAATTATTTACAACAATCTAATACAAAAGAATCTGTAAAATTTTTCGATGATTATGAACAAGCATTCCTTTGGTTGAATGAATATTCTAGATAAAACTTTTAGTGAACCAGTTGCTTAAGTAACTGGTTTTTTTATGCTTGTAAGTAGTAGCAGGAAGAAAACTTCTATACGAAATGTTTGGTACGAAAGGACATACATTTTTAAGGCGTTAAATATAATTCATAATAGCACCAAGAAGAAAAGAATACGCTTTACGTTATTAGTTATATGGAAAGTCCGTACGGTAGGGTCGCATAATTTTAAAAATAGCAATGTGGTATAAAGTGAGTAAGGGGGATAAACATATGAGTACTTCAAATTTGAATGAAATTAGTAAACAAATTTTAATAGAGGAGGAAACACTTCAATTTTCGTCTTTTACAAATGAAGATGCTTTGCAAATAGGTTTATTTATCGTTGAAACTGCGAAAAAGGAAGGGAAATTGATTGCTGTTGATATAGCGAAAAATGGTGTGCAACTATTTCATTTCAAGATGACAGGGACAACTGCAGAAAATACGCAATGGATTGAGCGTAAAAAACGAGTTGTTTCTTTGCATAATCATAGCTCGTATTATATGCAAATACAAAGTGAAATAACGGGCATTCCATATAATGAAAAGTATCTTTTAGATAGGTCGGATTATGCTGCGTTTGGTGGCTGCGTTCCTGTCCAAATAAAAGATGTAGGGGTTATTGGAATGATAACAGTTTCAGGATTACCACCAGAAGAGGATCATGAATTAGTTATAAGGGCAGTTAAAAATCATTTGAAACAATAATAAAAAGGCAAAACCAAACAAGAATATGTTCGGTTTTGCCTTTTTATTATTCAGTTCATGAACATATTTTTAATAAGATGTTACGGAATAAAAATCTTTAATTCGAGACACTTTTCTTGACGATTATAATCTATGTAGTTAATATGGTAGACATAACATAATTAAATTACTAAAAGTAATTAAGTTATTTTATATAAGTTAAGGTGGGTAAGTAGCATGTAGTAAAAATGCTTTGAATTGCCACTATTAATATTGGGGACAATTAGAAAGCGACAAATATAAAAAATTAGAAGTTAAGAAGTAAGATTGGATCAACAATAGTAGTAGCTTCTGTACAATGCATTTTTACTAAGGTGACAATGACTATACATCACGAGGGGGACTGAAATTGGAATCAATGACCTTTGTTTTATTTGGAGCGACAGGGGATTTAGCGAAAAGGAAAATTTACCCTGCGCTATATAACTTATATAGAGATCAAAAGCTTCCAAAGCCAATATCCGTTATTGGGCTTGGAAGACGTGAAGTATCTCATTTAGATTTTCAAAAAAGAGTAAAAGAATCCATAGAAACTTTTTCTCGTCGCAGAGAAGAAGGTACTCCGAAAATAGAAGATTTTTTAGAGTATTTTCGTTATTGTCCGTTAGATGTGAATAAGCCAGAAGATTATAAAAGGTTATTACAAGTAGTTCATGAAAGGGAAGAAGAACAAAATATACAAGGGAATAGAATGTTCTACCTTTCAGTTACTCCTGACTTCTTTGAGACCATTGCTTTAAATATTAAAGAAAGTGGACTTGATAAAACAGATGGATGGAAGCGCCTAATGATTGAGAAACCGTTTGGTCATGATCTTACATCTGCCCGAGAGCTGAATGATAAGCTTAGTCGAACGTTTGAAGAAGACGAAATATACCGTATTGATCATTATTTAGGTAAACCGATGGTTCAAAATATTGAAGCACTTGAATTTGCAAATCCTGTTCTTCAATCAATTTGGAATAAAGAACATATAGCGAATGTACAAATAACAGCTAGTGAAACGGTTGGGGTAGAAGAAAGGGCAGCATATTATGATCATGCAGGAGCCATTCGCGATATGGTTCAAAATCATATGTTGCAAATATTAATGATGACTGCTATGAATCTGCCGGAAAAGATCAATGCATGTGAAATTCGTGAGGAAAAACGAAAGGTCATGGAGACTCTTCGTAAAGTGAAAAAAGAAGACGTTCAGAAGCATATCATTCGCGGACAATATGCTTCAGGGGAGATAAAAGGACAACAAGTTGTGGCGTATAGAGAGGAGCCAGGAGTAAATCCTTCTTCTCAAACAGATACATTTGTTGCGGCTCGCTTATGGATTGATAACCCATTTTGGACTGATGTTCCTTTTTACATACGAACAGGAAAAAGAATGAAAGAAAAGTCTACTCGTATTGTAATTGAGTTTAAAAATACATTAAAACAGCAGTATCAAGATAGTAATCCAAATGCAGCGCCTAATTTGTTAATCATTGAAATTAGCCCAAATGAAAATGTTTCACTCCAATTAAATAGTAAAAATCCATTGAACAATGGAGAGCTTGAACCGATCCGTATTCATTTTACTTGTGAGCAAACAGGTGTGGGAATACCTGAAGCTTACGAAAGGCTTATCTATGATGCTGTATGTGGAGATTCTACATTCTTTGCACACTGGAGAGAAGTTGAATTGTCATGGGAATGGGTGCAGCCAATCCTTGAAGCATTCGAAGAAAACTTGTTACCACTTCATGAATATAAGTCGGGTTCGTATGGTCCAGATGCTGCGAATGCTCTATTACAAGAAAGTGAGTTTAAATGGTGGTTAGATGAGGAATTGAAAAAATAAGTACATTCTTACATGAAGGTATTTCATACGTTTCTTTATATGTAAAACAATATGACAAAAAGATATTCATCATTTTATTAACATGTATTTATGATGAAAGGTAATTCAAGGAGGAATTATATTATGAGAGTAGGATTAATTGGTTTAGGTAAAATGGGATTAAATTTAGGGAAGAATTTAATGGATCATAAACATGAAGTAGCAGCATTTGATTTAAATACGAGTGCAGTGGAAGAAATGAAAGAGTATGGTGCTACAGGTGTAGCTAGCTTAAGTGAACTCGTTCAATCATTACAATCACCAAGAATTCTTTGGGTTATGGTACCACACGCTGTCGTTGATTCTGTTATTGATGAAGTTACACCATTGCTATCAAAAGGAGATATTTTAATTGAAGCGGGTAATTCACATTATAAAGAGTCAATTCGCCGATATGAGCAACTAAAGAAAGATGGCATTCACTTTATGGATGCAGGAACTTCTGGCGGAATGGAAGGCGCGCGTAATGGAGCTTGTTACATGATCGGAGGAGATCAAGAAGCTTGGGACATCGTTGAACCTATCTTCCGTGATACTGCTGTAGAAAATGGATTCTTATATGCTGGAAAAGCTGGTAGTGGTCACTTCTTAAAAATGGTTCATAACGGAATTGAATACGGTATGATGGCTGCTATTGGTGAAGGATTTGAGATTCTAGAGAAAAGTGAATTTGACTACGATTATGAAAAAGTATCAAGAGTATGGAACAACGGTTCAGTAATTCGCTCTTGGTTAATGGAATTAACAGAAAACGCATTTTCTAAAGATGCAAAACTGGATGAAATTAAGGGCGTTATGCATTCTTCTGGTGAAGGAAAATGGACAGTAGAAACAGCATTAGACCTTCAAACAGCAACTCCTGTTATCGCAATGTCTCTATTAATGCGCTACCGCTCATTAGACAATGATACATTTACAGGAAAAGTTGTAGCAGCACTGCGTAATGAGTTTGGTGGACATGCAGTAGAAAAGAAATAAATATCTTAAAATTATAACTCGTTAACGTTTAAAAAATGGAGGGAATGAATTATGAAGTTTTTTATTGATACTGCAAATCTTGAGGACATAAAAAAAGCATATAAACTTGGAGTTTTAGCCGGCGTTACAACGAATCCTTCTTTAGTAGCGAAAGAGGGCATTAAGTTTGAAGACCGTATTGCAGAAATTTGTCAGGCAGTGCCTAAAGTTGAATCTGTTTCGGCAGAAGTAACTCCAGATGTTGTAGAAGCTGAAGAAATGATCTCTCAAGCAGAAGAACTGATTAAAATTAACGGTGGTGATAAAAACATCACGATAAAACTTCCGATGACGCTAGCAGGATTAGAAGCTTGTCGTTACCTTACTGAAAAAGGTGTGAAAACGAACGTTACCCTTATTTTCACTGTGAACCAAGCCCTTTTAGCTGCTAGAGCAGGTGCAACGTATGTTTCACCATTTTTAGGTCGCCTAGATGATATTTCTGAAGATGGCGTACTATTAGTTGCTAAAATAGCTGAATTGTTCGATATTCATCAATTAGATACACAAATTATTGCGGCTTCTGTTAGACATCCAGACCATGTCACTCGTGTAGCAATGGCAGGTGCTCACATTGCAACAATTCCTTATAAAGTCATTGAACAACTTGCTATGCACCCATTAACAGACCAAGGTATTGAGAAGTTTGCTGCGGATTGGGCGAAGGCGCCTAAGTTATAAGGAAGTAAAGTTTACACAAATTGCTTTTTCACGAGAGGACCAATCTCTATGTAACTTCATCCTTTAAAATAAATCCCGAGTTTGGTACCTTATTACGTAAAAGCAGCGATATGAAAAAACACCATGCATTTTCAAAACAGCACAATGGTTATAAAAAGGATCCCCTTATGAGAGTGAAGTTTATGAAAACGTAGCTCTCATAAGGGAGCGTCTTTTTGTAGACACCATGGTGCTCTTTTGTTATAGGAATGATTTGAAAGGGGTTACATAGTGAGCTCGAAATATATGATTGGTGTAGATATTGGGACAACTAGTACAAAAGCAGTTTTGTTTTCGATCGATGGATCTGTTATTGCAAGCCATGGGATTGAATATCCTTTATATTCTCCCGCACCAGAAATAGCAGAACAAGATCCAGAAGAGATTTTTCAAGCGGTCATACATACGATTAAAGAAATTATACAATCAAGTAATGTGCAGCCAGTTGATATTCTTTGTGTTTCTTTTAGTTCGGCCATGCATAGTGTCATTACTGTAGACGAAGCAGGGAATCCGTTAACGAGATGTATTACTTGGGCAGATAATAGAAGCTCGAGCTGGGCAGAAAAAATAAAAACTGATATGAATGGTCATGAAATTTACCTTCGTACTGGAACACCAATCCATCCTATGTCACCACTTTCAAAATTAGTTTGGCTTAAAAATGAACATGCTGAGTTGTTTGCAAAAAGCTATAAATTCATCTCAATTAAAGAGTATGTTTTCTATAAGTTATTTCAGAAATATGTAATTGATTATTCTATTGCATCAGCAACAGGAATGTTCAATTTGAAAACTTTAAAATGGGATGAAGAAGCTCTTCGTGTTGCAGGAATTACAGATGAAAAGCTATCTACAGTTGTTCCAACGACGCACAGTTTAATCGGGATAAATGAAGAACTTGCAAGAGAGATGAATGTACTTGTTACTACTCCTTTTATAGTCGGTGCGAGTGATGGAGTACTATCGAATTTAGGTGTGAATGCAATAGAACCTGGAGTAGTTGCTATTACAATTGGTACGAGCGGTGCGGTGCGAGTTGTAACAAATCAGCCTGTAACGGATCCGAAAGGTAGGACTTTTTGTTACGCGTTAACTGAGGACCTTTGGGTAATTGGTGGACCGGTTAATAATGGTGGCATGATTTTTAGGTGGGTTCGCGACCAATTATGTACGTTAGAAGTTGAGGATGGGAAGCGCTTAGGAAAAGATCCTTATGAATTGCTTACTGAAATAGCAGCGAAAGTGAATCCTGGATCTGACGGTTTATTATTTCATCCGTATTTAGCAGGAGAAAGAGCTCCTTTATGGAATGCGAATGCGCGAGGATCTTTCTTTGGGCTTGGTCTACATCATAAGAAAGAGCACCTTATCCGTGCTGTTTTAGAGGGAATCATTTATAACTTGTATACAGTTCTCCTTGCTTTAAAAGAACTAATTGGCGAACCGAAAAAAATTCAAGCGACAGGTGGCTTTGCAAGATCGGAACTTTGGAGACAGATGATGGCAGATATTTTTCATCAAGACGTATATGTTCCTGAAAGTTTCGAAAGCTCTTGTCTAGGAGCAGCTATCCTCGGTTTATATAGTTTAGGTGAAATAAATACATTACATGTAGTTTCTAATATGGTAGGTGCTAATTTTTATCATGAGCCAAACATGGAAAGTGTGGAGAAATATAAAGAATTAATACCAATCTATATTCGTTTGGCCCGTCACTTGGAAGAAGAATATGAAAGTATAGCAGCTTTTCAGAAAAAGTGGGTTTAGAGGCTATTTGGCAGAAAAATATGGTAACTTATAAAGAGGTACTCCGATTTTTTAGGATATTCTTTCAATCAAAAATAGTTTTATGAACTTGGTAAGAAGTATGATGAACAAAAACTATAGGGAGAGGGTTATGAAAATGACGGATAACAAAGAGTTTATTGGATATGTTGGAACGTACACGAAAGAAAATAGTGAAGGGATATATACTTTTACTTTAAATACGGAAGCACAAAAAGTTAGTAATGTAACGCTTGCGGCTAAGCTGGATAACCCTACATATGTAACGATTAGCAAAAATAATCAATATCTCTATTCTGTTGTTAAGGAAGGCGAAGCTGGTGGTGTAGCTGCTTATTCGATTAACAGTTATACAGGAGAGCTAACGAAACAAAACAGACAAGTAGTAGAAGGGGCTTCTCCTTGTCATATTAGTGTGGATAGTGAAAACGGTACGATAGTTACAGCAAATTACCATAAAGGAACAATTGAGTCTTTCGTAGTTAATGAAGAAGATGGAACTGTAAATCCTGTTACATCGATTATGGCAAATGACGGTTCTGGTCCAAATAAAGAAAGACAAGAAAAACCACATGCGCATTACGCTGGATATACTCCTGATGAAAAATATGTGGTTGGTGTTGATTTAGGGATTGATAAAATCATTACGTATGAAATAAAAGATAGTAAGTTAAAAGAAGTAAATAGCTTGTCTGTAAACCCAGGAAGTGGTCCGAGACATATTGCTTTTCACCCGAACGGAAAGTATGCGTATGTAATGACTGAACTTAGTTCGGAAGTTATTGCATTATCATATAATCCGGAAGAAGGGTCCTATACAGAGTTGCAGTATATTTCTACCGTTCCAAAAGAATTTGATGACAATAGTCAAGGAAGTGCGATTCATATTTCTTCTGACGGCCGCTTTGTATATGCAGGTAATCGCGGTCATAATAGTATCGCTGTTTTCAGTGTGGATCAAAATTCAGGTCAGCTTACATTTGTTGCACATACATCTACAGAAGGAAATTGGCCGAGGGACTTTGTATTAGATCCGACTGAAAAGTTTCTTGTTGTTACAAATGAAAAGTCACATAATCTTGTGCTATTTTCAAGAAATGAAACGACAGGTGAGTTAACATTGTTACAATCTGATGTTATTGTACCAGAGCCTGTTTGTGTGAAGTTTTTGAACGTTTAATTTGTGATTGGTAGAATTTCTATATATCCCAAAAACAGTAAAAAAGCAAAGCGATATCGCTTTGCTTTTTATTGTTTCTTTTTCGGTCTACGTACTAGTTCGCCGCCGCAGTTTGGGCAAACGTTTTGTCTTTCTTCTGTACATGGTGCACAAAATGTACATTCATACACGCAAATGTAAGCTTCAGAGTTTGGTTCGAGAGATTGATCGCAAATTTGACAGTTTGTTTTCATTTCGAGTGCCATAGTAAGTCTCCTTTTAATTTGAATATTTGTAATTTAATTATAATTCATTAGATAGAAACTGTCTTTTTCAATTGAAAGGAAATTGCATGATAAATTTATGATTTGAAATGAAAGATGCCCTTTTATATTAAAATTGATTATTTCATGCAGTTGGAATATTATGAAATAGTCAAAAGACAACAGGGGGTATATATTTTGACTAATCATAACGATCATTTAAAAGCAAACTGCGAAAAATGCTTCGGTCTATGTTGCGTGGCGTTACCGTTCGCAGCATCGGTAGATTTTGCGGTGGATAAAGATGGTGGGAAGCCATGTTCTAACTTACAATCAGACTTTAAATGTAGCATACATAAAAACCTTAGAGGAAAAGGTTATAAAGGTTGTACAGTATTTGAGTGTTTTGGCGCTGGGCAGAAGATTTCGCAAGTTACATTTAACGGGATTGATTGGCGAAAAGATGCTAAGTATGCGAGAAAAATGTACGATGCTTTTCCAGTTATGCATCAACTTCATGAAATGCTTTGGTATTTGAATGAGGCTATTCTTTTACAGGCAACACAATCGATTCATAAAGAACTAAGTAAAGCAATTGAAGAGACGGAGCGCCTTTCAAATTTAAATGCGGACGAGTTAATGAAAGTAAATATTCCATTACACCGTGCGGAAGTAAATGTGTTACTTTTAGAAACGAGTGAGCTAGTTTGGAAGGAAATGAATTCCGCGCGTAAGAAACGAATTAGTCACCGCGGAGCAGACCTTATGGGAGCAAATTTGAAGAAGAAAGATTTACAAGGAGCGAATTTAAGAGGAGCTTATTTAATTGCGGCTAACTTAAATGGAGCAAATTTAAGAGGAGCAGATCTTATCGGAGCAGATTTACGAGATGCAGATATTCGCGGGGCTGATTTTACAAATAGTATCTTTCTGACGCAAGTTCAAATTAATGCAGCGAAAGGGGATAAACATACGAAATTACCGAAAGTGTTGTCCCGTCCATCGCATTGGAGTGCGTAAAGAATGTGGAACAGGCAGAGATTAAGAATCTCTGCCTATTTTTTCATTTCTTTTCAAAAGTAGTAATGAAAACACTACATATAATAAGAATACCACCAATAAAAAAGTTAATATTTAATGTCTCATTTAAGAGTAACCAACCAAGCAATGATCCGACGATAGGTTGGAAGAAGAAAAATAACGAGCCGATGCTTGCGTCCATTAATTCTAACCCTTTATTCCAAAGGAAAAAGGCACCTGCCGTTGAGACGACTCCTAAATATACTACGCCTAATATTACGTACGTATTTATTGTTTCGATAGAGGTTGATTGTAGTTCCCATATCATAAAAGGTGTAATGAAAAAGAGTGAAAAGAATATGGCGTACGTTGTAATAACTAAGGATGAAAATCGAGCTGAAGCAATCTTCACATAAATGGATAGTAAAGCCCACGTAATAGCGGCCCCGACTAATATGATTGTACCGATAAAATAGGAGCCAATTTCAATATCCCATCCGATTACGATAATTACACCGATTGTCGCTATGATAGTAGATAGCAGTCTACGAGCGGTTAGTTTTTCTTTTAAAATGATCGCTGCAAATATAACCATAAATGCAGGTGTAGCTGATGTTACTAAAGAGCCTGTATGAGCGTCAGATAATTTTGTTCCGATAAATTGACAAGTAATCGAAATGAAATATCCGATAAATCCAATCCAGGCGAAGAGTAGCCAATCTTTTTTGTGAATGGTTACTTTTTTCTTTTGCTTTTTCTCAGCTATTTTCAAAATGAAATATAAAACAACGAAAGCGATAATAAAGCGTAGCCAAACGAGTGTCAGTGGTGGGATAAAGTCGAGTACATATTTGCTAACAACATACATACCGCCCCATATACTAGCTGCTAGTGATAAACATATAGCTCCTAAAATTGTTTGTTTCATGTAAAGTACCTCCGTCTATTTTTAGGGTTTTATGAGTTCCCTAAGACGAGGCATAGTGTTAAGTGTTATATGAATGCCCGCCTTAGTTTATAGACGGCTTACAGGTTGATCGTTTTCGAATGAAGTGTTGTAGTACATGAGTGCATTCCTCCTTCATAATTTAATAAAGATATTATAACTTAATTTTCAGTTTATTGGGATGTTTCTTTAGAAAATGGTGGTTGTCTAAGAAAGCATAGTATATGGTAGAAAAACATATTTTAAAAATAAAAGAAACCAATTACATAACTGATAAGTATAGTAAGAGTAGGATGAAAAAGTAGATTAATAGAGAACGAGGAGGAGATTGTTATAACTACAACCGTTATTTCTCATTTTTACAATGAAGAGTATTTATTACCGTGGTGGCTTGCTCATCATACGAAACTGTTTGATCATGGCATTTTAATTAATAAAGGTTCAACAGATCGTTCGGTTGAAATTTGTAAAAAATTCGCACCACACTGGGAAGTACGAGATTCTGCAAATCCAGAATTTGATGCATTAGCGACAGATCATGAAGTGATGAGGGTAGAACAAGAAGTAAAAGGATGGAAAATAATTTTAAATACGACCGAGTTTCTTTGTGTGCAAGATAAAAATCAGTTTTGGAAATCCCTGAATGAATTGGGAGGGAGGATGTATTGGCTGGAAGGGCTTATTATGGTCGATGATCTTAACTATAATTATCCGGACCTTAACTTTGGAATACCTTTAATGAAACAGCGATTTCATGGTTATTTACCAGAAGATTGGGCGTTATGGAGAAGAGGTAGATTTATTCATAATCATGAACACGGAAGTTATACGGTTGGGAGACATTTATCTGCACATGAATCTATGATTTATCCGCCACTTGCGTGTATTGCATGGTTTGGTTTCAGCCCTTGGAACGATGCGATGAGAAAGAGGAAATTACAAATTGGCCCGACTCTTTCTGAAGCTAGTAAGCATGGGGGAATGGGAACACATCATATTATTACACCTGAAAAATTAGAAGAATGGTATAAGGATTTAGCGAGAGGGACGAAGGATTTGCGTTTTAGTGGTGCGTATCGTTATGTTTTTTTATAAATGATTCCCACCATAAAATTGTTTCTTCGATCCCAGTATTTAGATCGTATGTTGGTTTCCAATTTACTTCAGTTTTTAAACGCTCTACATTAACGCCGACGAATAAAGGTTCATCTTTAGAGAAAGGAATCGTACCTAGTTTAATTAAATGTTCTTTTCCTAACTTTTTAGCAATGATAGAAGCTAATTCTTTAATTTGTACAGATTGACCAGAAGCGATATTGATTGTGCCTGTAACGCCATGTTCTAATACTGTTACGAGAGCATCAGCGACGTCGCTCACATGGAGGAAATCTCTTGATTGTTTTCCATGTGTACATAGTGCTTCCTCATTTTTTAATAAGGAAGTGATAATGTTAGAAACGAGCCGATTCCCTTGTTCGTGAGGGCCATACATATGAAAGATGCGGCCCCAACACATGCTGAGGCCGGTTTGCTCAGCGTACGTTTGTAGCCAAGAGTGTAGTGCGTTTTTACATAATGCATACGGTGTTTTATAGGAAAGAAGCGGTGAATCTTCAAATAGTACGCCGTTAAACCATTCGTACTCTGCGCCGGTGCCGGCAACAACGACTCGCTTTCCGCCGCATGTTGTGAAGTGCTGAATCAATGAGATGCTGGATGTAAGCCAATAGTAATTATTAATAGATACATAACAAGCTGGCGGCACTGCTTCCCAAGCTAAATGAATGAGATGACTAGGCTTCATGTCGTAAATGAGTTTTTTTACTTCTTCATCACAAAGTAAGTTTACTTTATGCCAGTGGCAAGGGATGTGAGAAGGCTTCTTTGTATGATAAGTGGCGTGCACCTCATAGCCCCTTTGTATAAGAGAATTTACAACATATTTACCAATCCATCCACTACCGCCTGTTACAAGAATTTTTTTCATGGCTCAATTACCTCAACTTCTGGAATGGTTACTAAAAATTTGCCGCCCCATTCACGAATGAAAGAGCATTCTTTCATAATTTCATCTTTCAAATTCCAAGGGAGTATGAGAATGTAATCAGGTTTTGTACGCTTAATTTCTTCTGGAGATTTTATTGGAATGCGTGTTCCTGGTAGTAGGAGATTTTGTTTGTGAGGGTTTTTATCTACTGTATAAGCTAAAAATTCTTTTCCTATTCCGCAATAATTTAAAAGGGTGTTTCCTTTAGCTGGTGCACCGTAACCAATAATTTGTTTGTTTAAAGCTTTTGCTTCGATAAAAAACTTTAAAATATTTATTTTCAATTGCTCGATGCGTTTAGAAAAAAGGAGATAACAATCTAATGTATTTAGCCCGTGATCTACTTCTTTTTCGATTAATTTTGTAACACTGGAATGGATAGTGGATTTGTCGCTATGATGTTTTACAAAAATACGTAAGGAACCACCGTGCGTTGCAAGCTCTTCTACATCGACAATTTGTAAATGATGATGAGCTAAAACTTTTTGAAGACTTATAAGTGAGAAATAGGAGAAGTGCTCATGGTAGATCGTATCAAACTGTTTAAAGGATATGAGATTTAATAAGTGCGGGAATTCAATTGTTATTGTTCCGTCTTGTTTTAATAACGTTTTTAAACCAGCGACAAAATCATGTAAGTTCGGGACGTGTGCCAATACGTTATTTGCGATGATTAAATCAGCTTTTGGTAATTTTTTTGCAAAGTCATTGCTGAAAAAATTCACTTCAGTAGGAATTCCTTTTTGGATAGCGATTTCTGCTACATTTTTTGCTGGTTCAATTCCTAACGTTTCGATATTTTCTTTTTGAAAGTATTGTAATAAGTACCCGTCGTTACTCGCGATTTCAATCACTTTCGAATGATTGGTTAAGTTGAAACGCTTAATCGCCATTTCTACATATTGCTTAGCGTGTAGTAGCCAGCTTGATGAGTAAGAACTGAAGTATAAATAGTCATGAAAAATATTGTGAGGAGATTCAAATTCATCTAATTGTACGAGTAAACAAGAGGGACAGACAAACGTGTGCAGTGGATAGAATGGTTCCATTTTATATGAGTGTTCTGGATCTACAAATGAGTTAGCGAGAGGGGAAACACCTAAATCTAGAAAAGTATTTGTTAGTAATGAGTGGCAAAAACGGCATTTTTTCAGTTCCATTTTATAGCCCCCTTATAAATTTTTGAATGCATCGATTTGTTGGCGCGTGAAAGATTCCATATTTTCACCAGATGCATATTTCTTGTACCAATCAACAGTCCAAGCGATAGAGTGATCTGTTGATAACTTAGGAGTCCAACCGAGTTTATTTACTGCTTTTGTACTATCGAGTGTTAAAATAGGTGATTCATAAGGAGTGTTTGTATGAGGAGAAAGTATTGTTAGTGGTTTATTCCATAATTTCATTATAGATTGAATGACATTATGAACGGTTCTGTTAGGTTCATTTATCGGGCCGAAATTCCACGCCGCTGCAAATTCGGCGTCTTTCCAAAGTTTTTCAGCTAAAAGGATATAGCCATGTAAAGGATCTAATACGTGTTGCCACGGGCGGATAGCGTGTTTGTTTCTAATATTTAACGTAGCATCTTGTAAATATGCACGAATGACATCTGGGAATAATCGGTCTTTTGCCCAATCACCGCCGCCGATAACGTTACCTGCTCTTACTGAGGCAAGATTCTGAGTGTTAGTGCGGAAGAATGAGGTTTGATAGGAAGTTGCCACTAGTTCAGCACAAGCTTTACTAGCACTATAAGGATCGAAACCTCCTAATCGGTCACTTTCCACGAATGCACGGTTACCGCTCCCATCATTTTCATAGCATTTATCACTTGTAACATTAATGATGCCGCGTATACTTTCTATATGTTTTGCCGCTTCTAATACGTGAACAGTACCTAAAACATTCGTCTTAAATGTTTCGATAGGATTTTTGTATGAAGTGGTGACGATTGGCTGGGCAGCTAAATGAAATAGTATGTCAGGGTTATGATGTTTTAGGGCATGTAATAAAGAATCGTAATCTGTAATGTCGCCTTTAATTGTTATGCACTCTTTTGCTACGTTACATTGTTCAAAAAGGTTTGGAATGGATGGTGGATGAGAAGAATAGCCAATTACTTCTGCGCCTAAAGAAGTTAAAAAAAGGGTGAGCCATGAGCCTTTAAAGCCAGTATGTCCTGTAATAAATACTTTTTTCTTATTCCAAAAAGATGAAGAAGCCATATTACCAAACCTTCCACGGAGCGTTATTACTTTCCCATAGCTCGACTAATTTATTTTTATCGCGCAATGTATCCATCGGATGCCAAAAACCAGAATGTTGATATGCGGCTAGTTCATTTTTGTTTACTAACTGAACTAAAGTGTCTGTTTCAAAAACAGATTTATCTCCGCTAATGTAATTGAAAACATCAGGGTTTAAAACGAAAAATCCACCGTTAACCCATCCGCCATCCCCGAGTGGCTTCTCTTGAAAGGATGTGACAGACTGTTTATCTAATACGAGAGAACCGAATCTACCAGGAGGTTGTACGGCTGTAACAGTCGCCATTTTACCGTGTTTTTTATGAAATGCAATGAGTTCTTTTATATTTACATTACTTAATCCATCGCCATAAGTGAGGCAGAAAGGTTCATCCCCGACGTAATTTTGTATTTTTTTAACTCGTCCACCTGTTTCGGTATTTAGACTAGTATCAATTAATGTAACTTTCCATGGTTCAATGCGATGAGAGTGGTTCGTAATTGTATTGTCACTTAAATGTATCGTAAAATCGGACATGTGTAAGTTGTAATTTAGAAAGAATTCTTTAATTGCATATCCTTTATAGCCTAAGCAAATAATAAACTCAGTAATCCCGTAATGACTATACAAACTCATAATGTGCCATAAAATAGGCTTTGTTCCAATTTCAATCATAGGTTTTGGTTTTAAATGAGTTTCTTCCCCAATCCTTGTTCCATATCCACCTGCAAGAATAACAGCTTTCATTTTTTCCTCCTAAAATAAAAATTTATAATATATACAGTATTCATATGAAATACAAATGGTATGGTTTTTAGCTAAGTGCGTAAAAATGTGTGGAACATGATAGGGTGAGAAATGTTAAGGTTTGAATTTAGGGAATAATTGTTGATACTCAGGGTGATTACGTAGATCTTGTGTTATGTTACTAAGCTCTAAAAATCGAGTTTCGAGTTCCTCAGAGGACTGACCATAATGAGTTTGAAGGCCCATTTGAACACCCGTTTTTGAAAGAGTAGGTGTAATTTGTAATTTTCTTGCCTTTGTATGTTCGTTCCAAGGGCTAAAATAAAATTTTAAAATGAATGAAGGGGAGTTATAAACGATAGGTTGGTGCTGCGTAAAATGTCTGCCTGGTAAATATGCGCCGTTAAGATGGTTGTGTATAAATCTCCAGGCACAGCCGATTTCTGGTTTATAAGGAAAGAGCCCGTGATATCGTTGCTCTACTAACGGAATAGAATATCTTAGTTTTGAATAATTGTAATTATGCTTATCAATCATGACAATCATTCTAATTGCATACATATTTTGGCCTAACGTATGAAGTGATGAGAAAAACTCTTCTACATTGTTACAACAAAGAAATTCCGTAGTATTTAATACCATTTTCCAACCTGAAACCTCTCTTTCAATTTCCATCACCTCAATATCAGTATTAGTGGGATCGAAATCAAGGAATCTTGAATTTCGTACTTCCCAGTTGGGAGCAAATAATTTACAAATTTCAACAGAACGATCTGTAGAACCTCTATTAATTAATATGCCGTGATCAAATATTTTTGTATGATGCATAAGCCACCATGGTAATAAATACTCCTCGTTATAAAAGTGAGAGATAATTGTCCTAGTGATTTTAATCTCCTCCAGTTGCATAAATAATGATTTTATTTCAATATTATTATCATATGTTTTGAATTAAGGAAGGTTGAAAGGAATGTGTGATTCCATTTTTATATTTTGGTATCGGCATATCGAAAAAACAGTAATCTAACTATATGGATAGAGTTATAGAGTGTGAATATACTACATACTTAGATGGCATGTGAAATTTTGTATAAATTATGAATAATAAACCGTCACGTTTGACTGTACAGTTTATGTATTGTATGATGTTAGTAATATAAACAAGGGGGGAAGATCGTTGGGAAGGTGTATCGAATCGGACAGTTGGCTCTCATGGCTCACGTGTCGAAACGCACGATTGATTATTATACGAATCTAGGAATCTTAAAAGCGGAGCGATCTCAATCTAATTATCGCTATTACGATGAAACAGCATTTGAGACATTACAATTTATTGAGAAGTGCAAAGAAATGCATATGCCGCTTTGTGAGATTAAAGAGAAAATCGAGGAGAAGAAGAAGCTGCTCGGTATCAATGAACACGTTTCGAAACAAGTGAATGAAGTGACAGACCATATTCATCGATTAGAAGCAGAGTTAACGGAGTTAAAGCCGCTTTTAGATGGATTGACTGATTCACAACGTGAAAAAATATCGAAATCTTTATCTGGTCAAACGACAGCTTTAATACAGACACTTGTTCTATTATTATAGAAAAAAGTGAAATCCGACCTCTTTAATTTTTGTATCGGGCTATGTTTTCTAATGAACAAATAAGAAAACATTATAGTATACAGGAGGTGGACACCTTAGTTTTTTAAACTAAGGGGATTCATTGGAAATATTTAATTTAGTCATGGTTGCGATTTTAATCGCATTTACTGGATTTTTCGTAGCAGCAGAGTTTGCGATTGTAAAGGTACGTTCAAGTCGTATTGATCAGCTTGTTGCGGAAGGGAAACGCGGTGCTTTAGCAGCGAAAAAGGTAACAACAAATTTAGATGAATATTTATCTGCTTGTCAATTAGGTATTACAGTTACAGCTATGGGATTAGGTTGGTTAGGTGAACCGACAATTGAAAAGTTACTACACCCGTTATTTGAGAAATGGAACATAAATCCTTCTATCTCATCAGTATTAACATTTGGTCTTGCTTTTATGCTAATGACGTATTTACACGTTGTAGTAGGGGAATTAGCTCCGAAAACGATGGCAATTCAAAAGGCTGAACAAGTAACATTGTTATTGGCAGGTCCGTTAATGATGTTTTATAAAGTCATGTATCCATTTATTTGGGTATTAAACGGTTCAGCTCGTGTTGTAACTGGCTTATTCGGTTTAAAACCAGCTTCAGAACATGAAGTTGCTCATACAGAGGAAGAATTACGCCTTATCCTTTCAGATAGCTATGAAAGTGGCGAAATTAATCAGGCTGAATACAAGTATGTAAATAACATTTTTGAATTTGATAATCGTATTGCAAAAGAGATTATGGTACCGCGAACAGAAATCATTGGTTTCTACCTGGAAGATTCAGTAGAAGAACACATGAAAGTAATCCAAAATGAACGATACACACGTTATCCGATTTTTGGAGAAGATAAAGATGATATTATCGGTATGGTCAATGTAAAAGATTTCTTTATTCGATATATGAACAACGATAAAGAAGATTTATCATCGATTCGCACGTATATGCGTCCGATTATTGAAGTGATGGAAACAACTCCAATTCACGATTTATTACTTCAAATGCAGAAGAAGCGAATTCCGATGGCTGTTTTATATGATGAGTACGGAGGAACAGCAGGAATTGTAACGCTTGAAGATATCTTGGAGGAAATCGTCGGCGAAATTCGTGACGAATATGATGAAGATGAAGCACCACCAATTCAGCATGTGAATGAGCACCATAAAATCGTTGATGGAAAAGTGCTTATCTCCGAAGTGAAAGATTTATTTGGATTACACATTGAAGAAGATGATGTGGATACAATTGGTGGCTGGATTATGATGCAAAATCATGAAATTGAAGAAGGGCAACACGTTGAGGCGGAAGGTTATGAATTTAAAGTGTTAGAAAAAGATGCTTACCAAATTAAACGTGTTGAAATTCGTAAGATGGAGCAAGAGCAAGAAGAAGAGAAAGCAGCAACTGTGTAAGTTGCTGCTTTTCTTCTAAAGTATAAAAAATGTGAAATTAGGAGCGGATATTTTGATTCAAGCAGCCTTACGTGTATATCGATTACAATTGTATGCGATCTTTAGTGGTTTACTACTTATGTGGACGATTACTCCGTTTGGAAAACAAGTAACAGGGTTTGGTATCGGATTAGCTGTAAGTGCATATTGCCTTTGGTTATTGGCTCGCAGAGTGGAGAAACTCGGGAAAAGTATCGTAATGAAAGAAAAGGCTCCTGGATTAGGAGTTTTAAACCGATTTGCAGCAGCCATTTTAGGAGCTATTATTATGTATGAAATTGAGCATGAAATGGAAATGTGGGCATTCGGTACAGGCATTTTAGGTGGTCACTTTTTAATGATTGCGAATTTAGCTTATGCAAATGTGCAGTTAGTGAAAGAAGAAGAGAAGCAAAGAGAACAGGCTTCGAAAAACATAGAGCTATGATGAAAGGGGCCTAATGGGGTTCCTTTTTGTGTTTAAAGCGAGCTAATGAAAGGAATCAAATTTACGACAAATATAATACGCTTCTTTTTTACGTTTTTCAATAGTATGAAAAATAATGTAAAAAAATTTAAAAACCCATCGATTTCTAAAGGTTATGTATGTTATTATGACAAAAGACTTTTTGAAAGAGGTGGATACCAATGTTACAAGCGTTACTTATTTTTGTGCTTCAAATTATTTACGTTCCAATTTTGACAATCCGTACGATTTTGCTTGTAAAGAATCAAACAAGATCCGCTGCTGGTGTTGGATTGTTAGAAGGAGCTATTTACATTGTCAGTTTAGGTATTGTGTTTCAAGATTTATCAAATTGGATGAACATTATTGCCTATGTCATTGGCTTTAGTACGGGACTATTATTAGGCGGTTATATAGAGAATAAATTAGCAATTGGTTATATTACGTATCAAGTTAGTTTGCTAGACCGTTGTAATGAATTAGTAGATGAATTACGTCACTCAGGATTTGGCGTTACAGTATTTGAAGGCGAAGGTATTAATTCTATACGTTATCGCTTAGATATCGTTGCAAAGCGTTCTAGAGAAAAAGAACTGTTAGAAATTATTAATCAAATTGCACCAAAAGCGTTTATGTCTTCTTATGAAATCCGTTCATTTAAAGGCGGATATTTAACGAAGGCGATGAAGAAAAGAGCGTTAATGAAGAAGAAAGATGAACATGCATCGTAAAGAGAAGGGAGTTGTGCAGCTTTAAAAGTGCAGTATAAGCCCCATAGAAAAAAGAGAGGAATCTATATTGAAAAAGATTCCTCTCTTTTTTCTGCGTTATTTTTTTCTGCTTTTTCTCAGATTAACAAGTAACCATACAACTTGAATAATTAGTGGTAATATAAATGCAATTAATAAAACGATAAAGGCTATTAATTTCAGCTCAGGTGTTTGAGTAACACCAGTCCCATCAACCTCTCTTAGCCAAATGATAGCTGCCAATATCCCGAAAGTTATAATCCAAAATATGTTACCAATCCACCAATAAATCCATCTTCTTTTCATGCTAGCACCCCTTACATTTACCCTCTGTTAAAAGTGAATTTTCGTTCGTTACATTTATAATGAAATACCTATAAAATTAATTTTTTTTAACTGTATATCTAACTTGTTTAAACGTTACCATCTCTCCATTTTTATGATCATCTTGCGTTTGCAAAAGTTGAACTTTTGGTTTGTAATCTGTCCTATGAGCGTGCTCGATATCTTTAATGTTAACTTTGTAGGATTCGCCATTATTAATTTTTTGTTCCAATACTTTTTTATTGGCGACATAAATAAACGTCACTTTATTTTCATCAATGCCTTCAGTCTTAAATTCTAATTCGTTATCTTTTGTTGTAATCGTCGGTGTTAATAATTCAATACTGCCTTTTCCAGTTTCTAAAGAATTTTCTGCTATAGTTGAACATCCGGATAATATGATTCCAATGAATAGAAGAGCACTTAATTTCTTTCTCATAACATCCCCCAATTTCAAATGATTTTTGATTTTGGCATTGCTAGACTGCTAGTGTGGAACGTAACTGTTTAGCTAGCACTCTTTTTAATTGTACCATAATATGTAAATTTAAATAGGCTGTATATCCAATTTAAGGGGTTTGAAAAGTGTACTTATTGTTTTAAATCAGTATCTTTCCAGTAGGTATATATTTTCTGTAGAAAGCAGTGTTGTCAAAATCATTATGAATTGGCTATCCAACTATATGATGACATGTAGACAGGCGAAAGAACTTATTTTTATGGAAATTACAATTTTTTCATATTAAAATAACGATGTGGAATAGATGAATTCATTCACTTCGGAGGTAGTTACTTGAACATTAACGAGAAGGCAATTGAAATGTTTGAACAAAATGAATATGAGGAAGCAATGGAACTGTTTCAACGAGTTGTACATGAATCTAGAGGTGTACAATCTCTCAATAATCTTGCTTGGATGTACTTTTATGAGGAAGAGAATGATGCTAAAGCTCTTGAATTAATAAAAGAAGTTGTTAAGTTGAATCCTTCCTCATACTTTCCTTATAACATCTTAGGGGAAATTTACACGAAACAAGAAAAGTGGGAAGAAGCGAAAGAAGTATTACAAAAGTCTATTTCGATGCAACCATCCAATGAAGCATTTCACAATGTAGCTGTAGCGCATTATAACCTTGGAGAGTTAGAAAAAGCTTCGGAATTTTTCTTGCGAGTGGCAGGGGATTCGGACTATATAATGTATAGTTATGTAAAATGTTTAATTGATTTAGGGCGAACGACAGAAGCGAAAGAGAAGTTAGATGCTTTTAACAGGAAATCTGATGATTTTGTAGGAGAAATTCATGTAGCAGATTTATATGTTGAGTTGAATTGCTATAAAGAAGCAATTGAATGCTTCGAAAAGGGGTATAAAGAAGTTTGGAAAAGCCCCAATTGGATTGGTAGATTTGTTTATGCTTTATATAAAGCTAATAATTTCACCCGTATAAATGAAGTTATACGGGAATCTATCGAAGCGAAAACAGCAGAAATAGAAGATGTTCAAAATGAAGAAGTAGAAGAAAACTGGACAGAAAAAGATAAGAAAGAGTTAATTGAGGAATATACAGAAGAGAATCATTGTTATAAAAAAATGATAGAACGTATCAAATCTGGATATGTTCCAGGGTTAGAATTTGAAACTTATCATATAGGGGCTTGTTATTTGTTTGGTTGTAAAAGACATAATCATCTTGAATATGAAGAATAAAAAAATTCGACTGTCACATATGATGGTCGAATTTTTTATTATAGGCTGGTTGTCTAAAGGTACCATCTCAATTGTAATGTGTTAAAGATGTTTCGTCTCATTACATAGGTATATATCTTCTTTAGAGCTCTCTTTTTTAATATTTAAAATATGTAGTGAAATAAAACCGATAAGTCCAATTCCACCGAAAATAAGCCATGGTGTATACATTCCGCTTAAGTTGGATGTAAAAGATGTACCGGTATAATTACCGATGATAAAACCAAATGCGAGTGATAGTTGATAAAATCCGAAGTAAGTAGCTGTATATGATTCGTTACTGTAATTTGCAATAGCAATATCAGCGTTAGGTAATACGAGTGTTTCGCCAATTGTAAATAAAATTACACAAATAAATAGCCAATATGGGTGTGGAAATAAAGGAATGAGTAAAAAAGAAAAACTCATTAATAAAACACCGTATTTAATAATCGAAAGTGTATTGTATTTATGAAATAGTTTACGAAATAATACCATAAATATGACGCCTGTCATTGCATTTATCGTAATAACGAGTGTAGCAAGCTGATTGCTATTACTAATGTTTTTCATATGAAGTGGAAGTGCGACAGTAAGCTGAGTAAACATAATATAGAAGAAAATCATGATAAATGAAAACAGAAGAAAAGGCTTGTTTTGTAAGATAGCCTGTATTCCAAATGTAATAGACGTGTTTTCAGTAGTGACTTGAAAGTGATTTTTAAGTAAGTAAAAGATAAAAGCGAATAACAGCATAAGTGATCCTGTTAGAGAGAAAGCATAGATGGGATTGAGTAAGAGTAAGAACCCTCCTGCAATTGGTCCGATTATTGCACCGCAATTAAAACTAAGGTTTAAATATGTAAATAAATTTTTTCTCATATGAGCTGGTTGTGAGCCGAATATGGCGCGCGCAGCAGGTTCGTAAAATGCGGTTCCGAAGCCAATAAGTGCAGAAGAAATAGAAATTGTATAGAAATCAGAGCATATTCCTAAAGCGATAAATCCGATTCCTCTTAAAAATAATCCGGCTATCATCATAATGATATAGCCTATTTTGTCAGCAATTAATCCTGAGAATAAAGGGATAACTCTTGATGTGATTGTCATAACCGTCAACACTGTTCCTACTTGGACAGCAGAAAAATGAAGAAAGCTTAATAGATAAATAGCTAAAAATGCGTATACTGCAAAATAGCCAAAAGACATAAAGAATGAAGAAATAAGCATGAAACGTATCGGTATTGAGAAACTTTTCATAGAACTCCTCCTAATGTTGTAACCAGTAAAATTATTTAATGGTTAACTAATTTATATTATAATTATACATAAAGTCAGAAAAAAGTAAATTTTAAGAAGAAGGTGGATGGAATTGAATCAAAATGCACCAAATGAATTAGAATATATTCGGGAATTTTTAAATACATGGAAAATACCAAACGATACGAGAGAGCCAATTGACATGCTGCAAACAGAAGAGGATATAAAGCTCTTTATGAAAGAATATTTTCATGAAGAGGTTCCATTCCATACGATAGAGGAATTAAAAAGTTTTCGAGAAGATATTCGGGTGGCAATTGAAGGCGGAAAATCATTGCAAAAATGGTTAGAGAAATACCCATTTCATGTACATGTAAAGGAAGATATGAAAGGTATTACATATGAGCCTGTGCACGAAGAGAATGTATATACAAAAGTATTAAGCGTGGTTTTAATGGCGATTCAAGAAAATTTGTGGGGAAGGTTAAAAGCATGCCCAGATTGCCGCTGGGTATTTTATGATCATTCGCGAAATGGAAGTAAAAGATGGTGCGGTATGTATGCTGGAGAAGCAGGAGGAAGAGCGTGCGGTACGATTGCGAAAGTGAAAAATTATCGGGCGAAGAGAAAAGGGAGATCGGGTTATAATGTGTAATTTATATTAGGGGAAGAAAATTGGATGGGGGAATGTAGAATATGAAAGGGACACAAATGTTAGCTTTAAATAAAAAGTGTTGGGATACAGTTGCACCATATTTCTTTCAAGTGGATTGTTTACCGAAATATGGTCCGTATACGGCGTCTGAAGATGAGATTCATATGTTCGATTCAATTAGAAATAAAAAGGTTCTTGATATTGGATGTGGAAGTGGGCATTCGCTGCAATATATGGGAGAGCATGGTGCGGAAGAGTTATGGGGGCTTGATCTTTCAAGTGAACAAATTAAAACAGCGAATGAAACTTTAAAGTGTTGGAATCCAAAGTTAATATGCGGAGCAATGGAAGAAGAATCGGATATTCCAAAAGGATATTTTGATATTGTATATTCCATTTATGCATTAGGTTGGACTTCGAATTTACGAAAAACGTTGGAACTGATTTATTCATATGTAAAGCCAGGAGGAAGTTTTATCTTTAGTTGGGAGCATCCAATATATTCAAATTTACAGTATGGTACAGAAGAAATTGCTTTAAAGTCTTCTTACCATGAGGAAACACCTATTACGTTTGAAACATTTAAAGGGGAAAATGTACAAGCGACATTATATAAGAGAAAAATAAGTACATACATAAATGAGTTAAATAGAGCGGGATTTACAATGGAGAGAATAGAAGAGCCTGAACCATCAAGCTCGTTTGATGGAGAGTTAGCTGCGCCGTCTACGAAATATTATTCTTTATGTAAAGCTAGGATGGTGCCGACTACCTTTATTATTAAGGCGAGAAAGTAAAGTGCTTTATAAAAAGAAGCCTATCATTTTAAATAAATGAAATGATAGGCTTCTTTATTTTTTGAAAAATGAGTTCAGAGGTGTACTTTTCTTATAAAAATGCATTTCATATAAAAGGTGTAATTATTTTGGGGAAGGGGGATTGTTGTGCGTCATCATAGAAAGTGCAAAAAATTTGGAGTGGCACTGCCTCTTCCGCTTATAGGAGCAACGGGTCCTACTGGTAATAGTGGTCCAACTGGTCCAACTGGAGGGCATGAAGGTCCTGTCGGGCCTCCGGGAATCACTGGGCCTTTAGGAGCAACGGGTCCACAAGGCTCTCAAGGTATTCAAGGTATACAAGGTTCGCGAGGAACAGCAGGAGCTCAAGGAATACAAGGTGCCATTGGTGATACTGGAGAGCAAGGAATTACAGGTCCAGTCGGCTTACAAGGTCCTCAAGGATTAATTGGAGAGCAAGGTCCTGTTGGCGATATTGGATTACAAGGACTAGAAGGAATACAAGGAATTACAGGCCCTGCTGGTAGTCAAGGTATACAAGGCATCCAAGGAATACAAGGAGAAATAGGCGAACGAGGACAAACGGGAGCACAAGGAATGCAAGGTGTGGTAGGTGAAGCTGGTATTACAGGTGTAACAGGTCCACAAGGTCCCCAAGGAGTGCAAGGAATTCAAGGGGAGGACGGAACTACAGGTATACAAGGAGAAGAAGGTCCACAAGGAATACAAGGAATTACTGGAGAGCAAGGGCACCAAGGTGATCAAGGGATACAAGGTGTAACTGGCCCTACAGGTTCTACTGGAATACAAGGACCTCAAGGTATAAGTGGAATAAAGGGGATAACAGGTGTAATAGGTCCTCAAGGTCCACAAGGAATACAAGGGATACAAGGAGTAAGGGGATCCACAGGTTTTCAAGGACCAAAAGGAATACGAGGAATAACAGGAGCAACTGGGTCTACTGGTACACAAGGTGCAGAAGGTCCACCTGGAGGACCAACAGGAATAACCGGTCCAATTGGTCCCTCTAGTGGAGTGACTGGTCCATCTGGCCCGCCCGGTCCACCTGGGGGACCAACAGGTCCAACGGGTGAAACTGGTGAACGTGGTGTAACAGGGGGAACTGGTGCAATAGGAGCGCAAGGTTTACAAGGTATAACGGGTCCCACTGGTGCTCAGGGTGCAAGGGGAGCACAAGGTTCTCAAGGGATAATTGGTGTAGCTGGCGTACAAGGTGCACAAGGAATACAAGGAGTTCAAGGAATAACAGGAGCAACTGGCGCAGAAGGTCCCCAAGGAACTCAAGGTCCACAGGGAGAAATCGGTCCAACTGGTGCAGAAGGTCCTAAAGGTGTGCAAGGAATACAAGGGATAACAGGTCCAACAGGAGCACAAGGAATACAAGGGTTACAAGGAATAATCGGTCCCACAGGCACAACAGGAGCGGCTGGAGCCCAAGGTCCCCAAGGAATACGAGGGGAAACAGGAGCAGCTGGAGCACAAGGGATACAAGGTCCCCAAGGAATACGAGGGGAAACAGGAGCAGCTGGCGTTCAAGGAATACAAGGACCTCAAGGAATACAAGGGGAAATTGGATTAACTGGTGGTCAAGGTGCTCAAGGTCTTCAAGGAGTCCAAGGAATAATCGGTCCAACTGGTGCCATCGGTCTCCAAGGTCCTCAAGGAACACAAGGTATAGTAGGCCCAACAGGAGCGCAAGGTTCTCAAGGTATGCAAGGGATACAAGGAATAACAGGCCCGACAGGTGCACAAGGAATTAGAGGCCTTCAAGGGAATATAGGAGAAAGCGGGATAACAGGCCCACAAGGAGTGCAAGGGGCGCAAGGTATCGAGGGACCCGAAGGACCACAAGGAAATGTTGGGATTACGGGTGTAACTGGAGAAACAGGAGCGACCGGAGCAACAGGGGCGACCGGAGTACAAGGGATACAAGGCGTTCAAGGGATTATAGGGATACAAGGAAGTACAGGAAGTACAGGACCTACCGGAGCAACCGGAGTAACTGGAATACAAGGTACTCAAGGTATTCAAGGTTTGCAAGGCCCAACTGGAGTAAGTGGAATGACAGGCGTTAGTGGTAGTCAAGGGCCAGCCGGAGCGCAAGGTAGTCAAGGGCCGATTGGAGCTGTGGGACCTACTGGAGCAACTGGTAGTCAAGGGCCTATAGGTTTTTTAGGAATTGTAGGTGCAACAGGAGCGACTGGCTTACCTAGCGGTGGCGGTTATTTCTTTTCTACTTCAACGAGTGCAATTGCAGCGAATGCGTTAATACCAATCAATTCTGGATCTACAACTTTTGGTTCCGGTGTCAGTTTAACAAATGCAACAACTGTAACGTTAAGTACGCCGGGAATATATTTAGTAAGCTATTATTTTCAAGGTGATCCAAATGGGGGGAATGAAACGATTTCTGTGAGTCTTACTTTAAATGGAACGCAAGTCGCAGGGAGTTTTATTTTTTATGTTACAGGAGGTACTTTTGTATTAGAACCAGCGGTTTCGAATACGATGGTCATTAATGTTACTTCTTCAAATGCTACTTTATCTTTGCAAAATGGTCCATTAGCTATTGGGCATGTAACGACATTATCTGGAGTGATAACAGCTAGTTTAAATGTATTAAAAATAGTTTGACACGTTAGTTATAACGGGGGAGATGCTTGTGAGGGATCAAGATAAGTGTAGTAAGTTTCAAGCACCTATTCCTTTTCCGGCGTCAGGTATTACGGGGCCAACAGGTCCAACGGGTCCGACAGGTTCTTTAGGTGGACCGACTGGCCCGCAAGGAATACAAGGCGTACAAGGACCAATTGGTCCAACAGGTCCGACAGGAATTCAAGGAGTGCAAGGGGTGCAGGGAGAAATTGGCCCAACTGGTCCAACTGGCTTAACAGGACCACAAGGTGCTCAAGGTAGTCAAGGTCCGATGGGGGAACAAGGTCCACGGGGAATTCAAGGTGTTCAAGGTATACAAGGCGAAAGGGGTCCGACTGGTCCAACAGGTATTCAAGGGATACAAGGAATACCTGGACCAATGGGAGAAACAGGTCCAACCGGAATACAAGGTATACAAGGAGTGCAAGGAGAAATTGGTCTAACCGGCCCAACCGGAATACAAGGTATACAAGGAGTGCAAGGAGAAATCGGTCCAACTGGTCCAACTGGAAATACGGGTATACAAGGTGTTCAAGGTAATTTAGGGAGTAGTGGTTTACAAGGGGTAACAGGAATACAAGGCATTCAAGGGCCAATTGGTCCAACTGGTCCAACAGGTTCTCAAGGAATACAAGGTCCACAAGGGCCGATGGGACCAACAGGAGCAACTGGCATTCAAGGTTTACAAGGTCCACAAGGTGAGATGGGTCTAACCGGTCCAACCGGCTCTCAAGGAATTCAAGGGGTGCAAGGTGTAATAGGCCCAACAGGGGCAACTGGCTTGCAAGGAGATCCAGGTCCAACCGGCTCGACAGGTCAGGCGGGAGTAACAGGTCCAACTGGATCTGCAACAGGTCCAACAGGAGCAACGGGTCCAACAGGTCCACCAGGAGGCCCAACAGGTCCAACGGGTCCAGCAGGATCACCGGGAGGTCCAACAGGTCCGACTGGAGCAACAGGGGCAACCGGGGCGACCGGAGCAACAGGAGCGACTGGAATTCAAGGAGTGCAAGGAATACAGGGACCGACAGGGGCAACCGGTTTAACAGGTTTGCAAGGAGTACAGGGACCGATGGGGGTAACCGGTCCAACGGGTGATCAAGGTATTCAAGGTCCACAAGGAGTAATGGGAGCAACCGGTCCAAAGGGTTTACAAGGTCTACAAGGAGTACAGGGACCGATAGGAGCAACAGGCCCAACCGGTCAACAAGGAGTGCAAGGGGCACAAGGTCCAATTGGTCCAACAGGCCCGCAAGGAATACAAGGAATACAAGGTGAGCAAGGAGTAATGGGAGCAACTGGACCAACAGGCTTACAAGGTCTGCAAGGAATCCAAGGTCCACTCGGTCCAACCGGTCCTCAAGGTTTACAAGGAGTGCAAGGGATAAGTGGTATAACAGGTCCAACTGGTCCTCAAGGAATCCAAGGAATTCAAGGTCCACAAGGGGATATAGGTCCAACCGGTGCGACTGGAATACAAGGAGTGCAAGGTCCAGAGGGTCCAACTGGTCCAACGGGTGCAACAGGCCCGCAAGGAATTCAGGGAATACAAGGAATCCAGGGTCCAACCGGTCCACAGGGAATTCAAGGTCTGCAAGGAATTCAAGGTCCGATTGGTCCAACAGGCCCAACTGGACCTCAAGGCATACAAGGTATAACTGGCTCGACGGGTCCAACCGGAGCAACAGGAGCAACAGGTCCGACGGGAGTAACGGGCCCTCAAGGTCCTCAAGGAATCCAAGGCCCACAAGGAGTAACCGGACCAACGGGAGCGACTGGAGCGACGGGAGTAACGGGTCCACAAGGAATCCAAGGAATCCAAGGCCCACAGGGGATAACGGGTCCGACGGGAGCAACCGGAGTGACTGGAATAACAGGCCCACAAGGAATCCAAGGAATTCAAGGCCCACAAGGTGTGACGGGAGCAACCGGAGCAACCGGAGCGACTGGATCGACTGGTGCAACAGGACCGACAGGAATCCAAGGAATCCAAGGAATAACAGGAGCAACAGGGGGAACGGGAATAACAGGCCCAACAGGTGCTACGGGCCCAACCGGCTTAACCGGAGCAACTGGATCGTCTGCTATATCAACAGGTGGCGGCTATTTCTTCTCTACCTCAACAAGTACAATTGCAGCAAATGCCAACATCCCAATTAATTCTGGATCCACTGTATATGGAACTGGTGTATCTTTAACTAGTGCTACAACTGTCACAGTATCCACACCAGGAATATATTTAGTAAGCTACTATTTCCAAGGGGACGCGACTGGTGGGAATGAGACAGTATCTGTTAGGTTGCTATTAAATGGAACACAAGTAACAGGGAGTTTCATACAAAATGTGACGACATCAACGGTAGTAATCGAACCTGCCATTTCAAATACGCTTCTTGTGAATGTAACGAGTGCTAATTCAACATTAATATTACAAAATGGCCCGTTAGGTGTAGGGCATGTGACGACTATAGCAGGTGCGATTACGGCAAGTTTAAATGTAGTGAGAATACTATAAGGAATATAAAAAACACAAGGAATGTCTGTATAGACACACCTTGTGTTTTTTTCTTTATCTTTTCGGTTGAAAAATATGTTGAAAGAAGTATTTGTGATGTAAGTTATCTACAACTTTATTAGCTTGATATGTGCGATGTTGTTCGAGTCGAAGTCTTTGCTCCATCATTTTTATTGCGTGATCAGATAAACGTAACATTATACATGTCTCCTTTTCTATAAATATAGGTGTCTATTGGTATCGATCCCATATTTATAATTAAGGAGGTACACTGTGTAACATAGGCAAAAAGCACCTTCCTCTCCCATTACGCTTACGAGGTTAGCTGTCGGACTCGGGAAGTGAGAGTTTCCCTACTTAAATAAGATTCGCCCCAAGTAGCATGGCTACAAAAATGGTTCCCCCGCTCCAAAATTTGGACTCAGCAAAAGGATTTATAAAGTAAAGGATAACATAAATAAATTGATGAGTCAAACTATTTTATGTTTTCTGATTTTTTGAGTGAGGTTAAAACCACTCCATCGGGTAATATAATATCATTTATTTTAATAAATCCATGTTTTTTATATAAAGACAGAGCAGGTGTATTTTCTTTCCCTGTTTGTACAATATATGTTTGTGAAGGGGAGAACATGTCAAATACATAAAGTAGTAGTTTTGTGGCGATTCCTTTATGAAAATGATCGGGGGATACTACTAAACGATGAATATCAACTTCCTCTTCATCCATTTTAAAAGAAATAAACCCAGCAAGTGTATCTTCATAAAAATAGCCGTAAAAAATTTCATCACATAATTGAATATCGGTTACAGTATCATAAAGACGAGGAATAGCCGTACTATTTATATATTTTGCTTCAATTTCATAAGCGGGTATTTGAATGTTTAAAATAGAAGTAGCGGTGTTGTGAGAAGTTGTTACTAATTTTTGAATCATAGGGTAAAACCTCCTTATAGACTTTATTTTCATAGATTTGACAAGATTTTTCTTTATTGGATATAATAATTATAATAGTTACATAACAATTTAGTATGAAAAAGAAATACACCATAATAGAAATGGAGGGCTAAAGATGGGATGGATTATCACATTAATAGTTGGTGCTATTATAGGTGCAATTGCAGGTTCTATAACGGGTAAAAATTTTCCGGGTGGTATGTTTGGAAATATTATCGCAGGTTTGTTAGGTGCTTCATTAGGTGGTAGACTATTTGGAGCTTTTGGGCCATCATTTGGTGGGATTCATGTCGTGCCAGCATTATTAGGTGCAATCGTATTAATTCTTATTGTATCATTTGTAGTGAAAGCTGCAAGAAAATAAAGATATAGATCATGATGAAAAGCCCTGAATAAGGGCTTTTCATCATTCGAAGAGGTGGTTTCATTGGAGAAATTAAATATTAGAAAAAGAGATAAGTTGAAAAAGTTTTTTAGAGAACAAAATTATTTAGCGGTGTTACTCGGCTTTGCGTTATTGTTTATTAACATATTACTGCTAACGAAAATTTCTTTTGTTTTTACTCCGTTTATCGTCTTTTTAAAAACAATTTTCTTCCCCGTATTATTAGCGGGAGTGCTATTTTATATTTTGCATCCATTCGTTTCGCTTTTAGAAAAGAAAGGTGTTTCAAGAATCGTATCAATCGCTTCTATATATATAATAGTACTAGGATTATTTGTATTTTTAGTTGTAACAGTAATCCCGATTATTAAAGATCAAATTGATGCATTAATAGATAACTTACCGTATTTCGGTCATGAAATTGAACGAGCAGCACGTAGATTCGGGGAAAGTAATTTACTAGGCAAAATTCAAGAGAATTTAAATATTGATGTAGCGAGTATGGTAAAAGACTACACAGTTGATTTTACGAAGTCGCTATCATCAGTAACTGGAAATGTAACTGGATTTTTAAGTACTGTTACAGAGGTCGTTTTAACGTTTGTAATGGTTCCGTTTATATTGTTCTATCTTTTAAAAGATGGTGAACAATTACCGAATCACTTTTTAAAGTTTATTTCAGAGCAAAGACAACCAGCAGCGATGAGAATACTAGATGATATGCATTATGCGATTAGCTCGTATATTAGAGGACAAATTATCGTTAGCTTGTTTATCGGTATTATGCTATTAATCGGTTACCTTATTATTGGTATTAAATATGCGGTATTACTCGCTATTTTAGCAATGATTGTAAATATCGTTCCGTACGTAGGACCAATCATTGCAATTACACCAGCATTAATTATCGCATTTATTGACTCGCCAGCAATGGTGTTAAAAGTAATTATTGTAATGATGGTCGTACAATTAGCAGAAGGTAAATTTATTTCTCCGCAAGTTATGGGAAAAAAGCTAGACATTCACCCAATTACTATCATTTTTATTATTTTAACTGCCGGAAATTTATTTGGAATTATGGGGATTATTTTAGCAATTCCAGGATATGCGATATTAAAAGTGTTAGTAACGCATAGTTATAGATTTGTTAAGTTGAATACGTAAAAGAAGAGCTAAAACAGATAAAACTGTTTTAGCCCTTTTTTTATTTATACTCTTGTTGAAGTAAACAAATAAACCTTATGCGTAGGCTTTTAATTCAATGATAGGTAGATTGCTTTCCTTTAGTTTGTAATCAAAAATTAAATCGTCCATGCGAAAATTAGCATCTACTTCAAGAGAAATGAAGGTACCCCCGATTTCTACTTGATTTCCGTTCTCATTTTCAAAAGTGAGCGCACCGTCAAATGTTTCTATGTACTCATCGCAGGTGTATAAATATATTGCGATAGGTGTGAAATGTATAATTACCCCTAAAGTATCATCGTGACTATTATCATCGTTCTTAAATACATCAATCTTAAACGTATCATTCTTTTTAGTAAAACAACCCATGACATCACCTCGTTTTTGTATTACAAATTAATTCTATATATATTGATTATATATCGTTCGGAATAAATTGGTAATAACTATTGTTAAAACTTAATAAAAATAGAAAATTCAGTTTTGAGAGAACGAGAAATGTGATAAACTGTAAAAAAATAACGAAAAGCAATGAAAGAGAAGAGTACATATTCAAAACTTTGCAGAGAGCTGATATGTGGTGGAAATCAGTAAGGGATGAATATGGAATGGGCTCTGGAGCTTCTAGCTGAAATGAGTAGGCAAAGACGGTTACTTCACGTTACGAAGTTGAAGTGAGCTATGAATGATAGCTAATGAAGGTGGTACCGCGGGAGTCTCTCGTCCTTTTTATAGGATGAGGGGCTCTTTTTATTTTAAGGAAGGAGGAGTTAGGGTGAGCGAAAAAATAATGTTAACAGGAATTAAGCCGACAGGTTATCCTCATTTAGGAAATTATATTGGTGCGATTAAACCTGCATTACAAATGTCAAAGAAGAATGAAGGAAAAGCATTGTATTTTATAGCGGATTATCATGCGTTAAATGCTGTTCATGATCCAAGTCAGTTTAGTAGTTATACGAAAGAGGTAGCAGCTACTTGGTTATCACTTGGACTTGGAGAAGATGTTATTTTCTACCGACAAACAGAAGTGCCGGAGATTCTAGAATTAGCTTGGATATTAGCTTGCCTAACTCCGAAAGGGATTATGAACCGTGCCCATGCGTATAAAGCGAAGGTGGAGCAAAATAAAGAATTGGGTTTAGAGGTAGATGCAGGCGTGAATATGGGATTATATACGTATCCGATTTTAATGGCAGCTGACATCTTACTATTTCAAGCTACTCATGTGCCGGTAGGGAAAGACCAAATTCAGCATATTGAAATCGCGCGTGATATTGCGACGTATTTTAATCATACATTTGGTATGACATTTACGCTTCCGGAGTATGTCATACAAGAAGAAGGTGCCATTTTACCTGGTCTTGATGGAAGGAAGATGAGTAAAAGTTATGGAAATGTGATCCCATTATTTACAGAGCAAGAAAAACTACGAAAATTAATATTTAAAATTAAAACAGACTCCTCACTTCCGAATGAACCGAAAGAACTAGAAACGTTATTTATGATATATAAAGAATTTGCGACAGAAGATGAAATACAGTCGATGCGCGAAAAGTATGAAACTGGAATCGGATGGGGCGATGTGAAAAAAGAGTTGTTTCGCGTTGTAGACCGTGAATTAGCTGGACCTCGTGAAAAGTACGCTCTGTATATGAATGAGCCAAGTTTATTATATGAAGCGTTAGAAAAAGGTGCTGAGCGGGCGCGTACTATTGCGAAGGTAAATTTAGCAGAAATTAAAAAACGGATTGGGTTTGAGAGGGAACGCTGAGCGTTCCCTTGTTTTTTTATAAAAAAATCGAACGAAATTTAAATTTGTTACCAATATAGAGTGAGGGAGGGATAGAAATGGATACAATTCTCCAATTAAAAATGTTGCTAGTTCAAATAGGAACAGAAATTGTACCACCTAGTAATTTAAAAGAAAAAATTTTAATTCAAGTTAATCTGATGGAGGAAGTAACATTTAATCATGTTGAGGTGAATAAAGATGAGTGAAATTGTGTTAGCAGTTCAAGGTTTAAGTAAGACTTATGAGAGTGTAGATACAAATGTTAGAGCTTTACAAAATGTATCTTTGGAGTTAAATAAAGGAGAACTCCTTGCTGTAATGGGAACGAGTGGGTCTGGGAAGAGTACATTGCTTAACATACTTGGTGCTTTAGACAAACCTGATGAGGGAGTCGTATATGTAAATGGTGAAGTCCCTAAAAATATGTTTGTTGAACCATATGCAACGGAGTACAGGCGGGATAACATAGGATTTATATTTCAGTCATTTCATTTATTAAAGGATTTATCTGTAGAAGAAAATATTGCGTTACCCCTCATATTATCAACTGATTCAGAAGAGGAGATACGAGAAAAAACAAATAAAATATTAGATGTTCTTGGTTTAGTAAATTGGAGAAATCATCGACCAGTTCAGCTTTCTGGGGGACAACAACAGCGTGTTGCAATTGGTAGGGCATTAATAACATCTCCTCCAATTGTTCTTGCAGATGAACCTACTGGAAATTTAGATTTCAATACGTCTAATGATATTTTACGAGTACTAGTCGATATGAAACAAAAATTTAATCAAAGTATGATTCTTGTTACTCATGATCCTCACATTGCTACGTATGCAGATCGGGTTCTCTTCTTTCATAATGGAGAAGTTGTTGATGATTATACGTGTTCTCATGGAGTAAATGATATGAATATTATTTTAGATAAATTTAAAAAATTAATGGAGAAATCAAAATGATAAAATCAGTACGAGGATTAGGTTTACGCTTTTTTAAGATGAATAAATTTACTGCTATTTCCTCTATAGTTAGCGTTATGTTGGCTGTTTCTCTAATTGTTACGATGATTGTATTTTCGAGTCATGCGAAACAGTCTGTTATAAATGAAGTTAAAAATTTATATGGAGATATGGATTTATCTATTGGATATAACCCTGATCAAAATAAATTGATGGATAAATCTTTACTACAAAATATTAAGGAACAAGGAAATATTGAATACATGTCAAAAGTATTGGTAAATCATTTTCAAGTGAATAAATTGAATACAACTATTTATACAGTAGGTGTTCAAAATGATTCGTTATCTAAAAGTCGATATCACTTCTCTAAAAATCTATCAAATGAAGAAGTAACATTAAATGATGGATTAGCGGAAACTTTACAAGTAAAAGTTGGGGAAAAGGTTGAAATAGAAAATAAATTCTATGTAGTAAAAGAAGTTTTACCTGATATAGAAGCTGGAGGTTCAGCTCCAGACATACTCGTTTTATCGGAAGGTGCGGTGAAACAGCACGTATATGAAAAAACGGGTAAACACAATGAGGCTACTTATGTGTTGATAAAAGCAAAAGAGAATGCAGATGTACTAGCATTGTCTAGTCAAATTCATAAAATAGACAAAGAATTAAGAATCGATATTGCGGAGGAAGACGAGTTTTTAAAAAGTAACTTAGTGTCATTACATATTTTTATAGTTATTGTATCTGTATTAATACTTATTATTACATCGTTATTATTAATGTCTAATTTTGAAGTGTTTTTATATAAATATAAAAGTCAATTTGCTATTATGCGATCAATGGGAGCAACAACGAAACAAATGTTTAAAGTTATATTTATTCAATGTAGTGTAATTAATTTCTTTGGTGGAATATTTGGTTTGTTACTAGCTGTAATAAGTAACCGTTTTTTACAAAGTTGGCTAGAGCATGTATTTGCTTTTCAAATTAATACAATGAGTTTCGACTATGAAATAGCAATTGTAACAATGATTTGTAGTATCTTTTTTATTGAATTGTTTATGTTATATCCTTCATACAGAAGTTCGAAAATATTGCCAGTAAAGCTTATGCGCGAAAATGAGGAATCCGACTTTTCTAATAAAAAAACACGCAGTATGATGGGGAAATTCCTTTTAATTAGTAGCATATTTTTAACTGTTTTAGGTGGATTTGTAGCAAATACGGGAGATACGCAGGCGATAGTGATATTAATAGGGTCTATATTTCTTGTTTTAGGGGTGTATATATTATTTCCTATTTATCTTTCTTCGATATTAATAGCATGTCTACCTATAATGAAAAAAATATTTGGAAGGAATACATTTGTTGCTATTAAAAATGTAATTCCGCAAGTAAGGAAAAATACATTTGTTATTTTAATGATAAGTACAATGATGGTGATAGTTGTCTTCGGATCCACTATATTTAAAACGATGCAAAAAAATAATGAAAGATATTTAAAACGAGAATTTCCAACACATATTGTTGTAGAAAATCGTTTGAATAATGATTCAACAATTTCCTCACCTCATATACAAAATATATTTAAAGAAATAAGTAGTGTAAAAGGAGCTAGTACAATTAGTACGAACTCACTTGCAGAATTAAAGCAAGGTGAAAAATATATTACTTTTGACTATAATTTAGGTGATTTGAAGGAAATGGAAAAGCAAGGATTACTGCCAGAAGTACCTGCGAATTTGGAGAATAGTATAATTATTACAGAAGAGTTAGCAGAGCGGTATAAACTTCATGTAGGTGATATCGTTCAATTGGGTCTATTTTCAGAACAGGAACAAAAAGTTAGACCGACTAGTAAGGTGGAAATTGGGTTAATTGTTAATGAGCTACCGAATTCTCCTGCGGTACTTATGGATTGGAGTAATGTAACATATAAACAAGATTATACAGTTTTTGAGCGTGCATTTATTAGTTCAAATAATGAGAGAGAGACGTTGGAGCAATTAAAGGAATTAAAAGGTCAATATCCACAATTAAAAATAAGTAGTTATACCCAATCGTTAAAACAATCTAATTTAATGTTTCAGCAAAGATGGTCCATCTTCATTGTTGTTATTATAGTAATTTTGTTAAGTGTAACATTAGGGGTATGTAATACACTTATAAATAATATTCAATCTAAAAGAAAAGAGTTTGCCATTTTACGAGCAATAATAGTTAAGAAAAAGGGGATTGTACAAGTTATTTTGACGCAAGTTAAATTATATGTACTTATTGGAATAGTGCTAGGCGTTGTGATAGGAACATTATTAACCTATATGGTAAGTATAATAGATCGTACACCTTTATTTTTTGATTTCAAACTTATCGTAACGGTAATAGCGGGGATGTTTGGAATAGTCCTTATTATTTTTCTACCTTTTGCTAATAGAATAGGAAAAAGGGATATTGTACAAGAGTTAAATAAGGATAATAAATAAAAATATAGTCAAGGTGAATCTCATCTTGACTATATTAATAGTTCAATTCGAATTCCGAAAGTCAGTAACAATCCTCTCAATAACAGAAGGAAGATTACTAGGTAACTCATCAAGTGAAAAGAAGCGTAGTTCTTTCGATTCCGTTTGGTCGCATACAAGTTCGCCATTGAATTCGCGGCAAATATAAACAACGAGTACACCGTGTACTTGATCGCCGTTTGGATAGATTTGAAAGAAATCTGGTCCTGAGTATGTACGGAATAGTTCTGGATTTTTAATAATAAGTCCAGTTTCCTCATATACTTCTCGCTTTAAAGCGTCTTCTAACGTTTCGTTATATTCTAAGGCGCCGCCAATAATGCCCCAGCGGTTAAAATCTGTACGTAGCTGCAGTAATATTTCATCTTTCTCATTTAATATAATGGCGTGTGAACCTATTAAAATAAGTGGATGGTTTCCTACTAAATTTCTCATGTCTTCAATATAACCCATGTTATTTCTCCTTGTTTTTAATAATAGTTAGGAAGTTCTTTTAACATTCTTTCTGTTTTACGTGCTGTATAGGCTAAGTTATGATCATCTTTCGTTCTGAAAAATAATGTGCGTAAAAAGGTTTTAATGTTGGCACATAATATACAATACTCATTAAGCGAAAGGCGTTTTCTAATTTGAGGAAGCCTTTTTATTTTTTTATAGATAATTGAAATTAACTCATCTTGCGGAAAATCATGATATAGCATCGATAGTAACGGTGTAACAATTCGTTCATCTTCATTATTATGAAATAGATCCGATGGGATAAAAATTTTATTTAATAAACAATGAATTAATTCTTCATACCATTCAAAGGTCGTATAGGAATTGTGAACAATTTCAGTAAAAGCATCAGATACGTGGGCAAGACAATGAGCCCATCCTTTATTTTCAATATAGCCTCGAAAATCCATTTCTAAGTTTGTATATGTAATGAGTTTATTTTTTATTTCTTCAATATCCTCCTCTGTGAAAAAGTAGTGCGAGTTAGCGAATTGGAGTATTAACGCAAGTAACGAAACAGTGTAAGAACGTGTGAAAACCCCATCTGTATGCGGGGAGTAAATGTCACAATATAAATATTCATCACTTAAACAAGTTTGTAGAAGTAATTTCAGTTGATCGTCCATAAGGAATTCATGATGAATGAAATGTGCAAAACATTTATATATAAGTTGGTAACGAACGTAACTATCAGTCGTTCCGATATACTGAAGCATGTTGAGTGTTAACTCATTTATATCTATATGTTGCAGTTGCGTATAATCATTTTGTTGTATAAGCTCTAACTGTTGTTGCAATGCTGTAATATCCAATGGAGAACCTCCTCCGCACTTTAAAGATGCGATGTTTTCTAGTATTCTATATATTCAAGGACAATCCTGCTCATGCAAGGAGAACAAGTAGAAATTCGAGTATGACATAGATGAGGGAAGTATATGATGACTATAGAACAGTTAGAAAAACATTTTAAAATAAGAAGAAATGCTTCTTCTATAATAATAAAAGAAAATAATGCAGAGCCTATTACAGAAGAGAAATTAAAGGAAATAATGCAATATTGCGTTGCTGAGGCTGAAAAAGAGGGAATAGAAAATTTACATTTTGAAATTTCTTCAAAAAGCCCAAATTATGATGTATATAAGAAATCTTTCGAAACGTATTCATTTGAATATACTACTGAAAACATGATTGTATTTAAGGATATATATGAAGTAGAAGGTGTAGAAAGTGAGATTGATTTTAAGCTTATTGAAGAGATAGGCGAAGACGCTTTTTATTCACTGTGGAATGAAGTGACGGGAGAACAAATCGATTATGATCACTTTGTAAATATGATGCTACAAGAAATTGGTGAGCAATGGAAAGAGCATTGTTTAACAGCGAGTGTCGATGAAGAGCCGGTAGGAATTGTAATCCCACATATTGAGAGTGGTACGTTAGAAGAAGGAAAACTAATGTATTTCGCAGTTGCTCCAAATATGCGAAATAAAGGGTATGAAGCAGCGTTCTTTACAGGGGCAATGTTTGTCTTAAAAGAAATAGGCGCATCTTATTATATTGGCGAGACAAATGTACAAAATGAGTGGATGAAGGATGTTTTTGAAAAGAATGGATGTCAGTTATTAAGTTGTACTGAGCGATATGTGAGAAGGTTTTAGGAAGGGGAAAGGGTTCTTGAACTTGTTTAACGGGAATCCGTGTACAAATTTTGAACAAGTAAAAGAACTTCTAGCCTGTTTGTAAGATAAAAAGAAAAATGAGAACGACAAAATAGATATTCCTATAATACAATAGAGAAAGATTCGATTATACGAGAAAGTGTTGGTGAAAGAATGGAGCAGCAAAGAAATTGGTTACAAGCAACTGTAGAAAGAAATGAAGACAATACGTTATATATAAAGTGGGAAAATAATATAGAAGAAGTTCGCATTTACTGGAGTACTTCACCAGAGTATATTGAAGAAACGGGAGAATTACTTGCAACGGTAAATGGAGAATCATCATGTACAGTTCAAAACCCGAGTGAAAATGAGCGTCCATATTTTAGACTAATTGGAAGTAATGGACAAGCAGTGACAGTAGCTGAGCGTAGATTGCCATTACAAGGCGCGTTTAACTTCCGAGATATGGGAGGATATGAAACGACTGAAGGCCGTAAAGTAAAATGGGGCAAGTTGTACCGTTCTGAAGAATTAGCAGGACTAACAGAGTGGGATATCTACTATTTACAAAAGTCTGGCTTAAAATTAATTTGTGACTACCGTACAGATTTTGAAGTGAAGCATAAGCCGAATCCAGAGATTACGGGTGCTCGTCAAGTGTGCTTACCAGTTATGCAAGACTTGGCAAAAGACTTGAACATAAATGAATTTTTCCAAGTTGGTGACCTTTCTATGTTAGGGAAACCAGGCGAGTATCTTGTGAAAATGAATCAAGATTTCGTAAGTGGTAATGAAGCATTCGTGAGCTTCTTAAACTTAGCACAAAACCCAGAAAACTTACCGTTAGTAAACCACTGTACAGCTGGAAAAGACCGTACTGGATTCGGATCAGCACTATTATTACTTTTACTAGGTGTACCGGAAAAAACAGTAATGGAAGACTATTTACTAAGTAACGGCTTCCGTGAAAAATTAAATGAAAAAATGATGGCTTTTTTAGGTGCAAAACTTCAAAACGATGAAAGTAGAGCGATATTAGGTGCAATGTTTGAAGCGCGCGCTGAATATTTACAAGCTGCGATTGATGAAGTGAAAAAGCAATACGGTTCAGTTGAAGCGTATGCTGAAAAAGCACTTGGCTTTACGAAAGAGTCGTTAGAAGACATGAAAGTGTTATTGCTAGAGGATAAATAATGAGGAGGGAGGCTAATTGGATTAGCCTCCTGTTTCTATTATGAAATTTTTCGTTGTCTTATTATTCCTATGACAATTGGAATAACTGTCCCAATTAACAATATCGGTAAAAATAATTTTCCGAAACCGCCGCTCCAATCTAAAGCTATTGAAATTGTTTCAAATTGGATGAAAGCAAAAATAAGTAAACAGACATTTTTTAATTGATTAAGCATTTTTCTGCTATTTAAATAAAACAGTGGAGCATTCGATTCATTAAGTCTTTGTGGGTAGTTATGAACTTCTGGAAACTTTTCTAAAGTTTGCATTAAAAGGAGTATGAATGCCCCAATTCCTGGTAGAAGCAAAAGTTGCCACTTTGATCCCCAGCGATCTACAGCCCCATATGCGTTATAATGTGTGGGTACTTCCTCGGGTAATCTTCCCCAAATGATAATCAAAAAAATGATTGATCCAAAGAATAATGAATATCCAATGATATCTCCAACCCATTCACTTTTTGTTTTTGGGATTTGTATTTTAGGTCTTCCCCATGAATTTACTATGTTTTTCCGCCCCTTTCTATTCCTGTATTCCCTTTTTTAAAATTGGATTCATTATCCAAATTATCTCAAATTTATAGTATTTTCACAATTAATTATTTTTGAATAACATGATTCGTGTGTCTGAAACAACTTTAAGATTGCTGTACAGCTATTATTCGTAAAGGGAAAAAGTTCGACTTAAGAGACGATTAATGAGAAAATACAAGTTGTAAATAACGTACTAGTTGAGGAGAGCATAATGAAATACAAAGTTATATTATTCGACGTAGATGATACATTATTAGATTTTCCTGAGACGGAAAGAAACGCATTACATAACGCGTTTGTACAGTTTGGCATGCCTATAGGGTATGATGATTATCTTGCAAGTTATAAAGAGATTAGTAATGGATTATGGAGAGATTTAGAAAATAAAATGATTACACTAAGTGAATTAGCGGTAGATCGATTTAGACAATTATTTGCACTGCATAATATAGAAGTAGATGCGCAGCAATTTAGTGATGTATACCTTGAAAACTTAGGGAAAGAAGTACATCTTATAGAAGGTGCAGTACAATTATGTGAGAAACTACAAGATTGCAAGTTAGGTATTATTACGAATGGATATACGAAGGTGCAACAATCGAGAATTGGAAATTCGCCTTTATGTAACTTCTTTGATCATATTATTATTTCAGAAGAGGTTGGTCATCAAAAACCAGCGCGGGAGATTTTTGATTATGCATTTGAGAAGTTTGGGATTACTGATAAATCAAGTGTACTAATGGTCGGAGATTCGCTAACTTCTGATATGAAAGGCGGAGAAGATTACGGCATTGATACGTGTTGGTATAATCCAAGTTTGAAAGAAAATAAGACAGATGTTAAGCCGACTTATGAAGTGGAGAGCCTGCTACAAATTTTAGAAATTGTGGAAGTGGCGGAAGAAAAGGTAGTTTCATTTTAATCGTGTCGATATAATTTGAGTTGCGTTCAATTTATAGGTACGATCGGTGTAATAACTAGAGGTGAGTGAAAGATGTTAACGTTATTATTTGAGTTAGACAAGAGTATTCCGCAGAAAGATGAGCCACGGTATGCTGCTTATGCAAATGGCTTTATTGAAGGGGATTTAACGATTCATGTGGGTGACAGAGTACTTTTTCAAAAGTCATGTATGAAGGTCGCAGAGCTCGGCATTTATTTAGGACAGTGGATGGAACAAGTGCAACATGGGAAGAACGAACAGTTGAATTATGAAACGAGTGACCGTGAGGAAGTAATTCTCGGATTCGTATATGAAGAGGAAGATCAGTGGAGAGTTGCTTCCAGTTGGCAGCAAATTGAACTTCAAGAGCGTATATCGACTACAGTATTAGTAGAAAGCGTTGGGCGTTATTTGAATGAGCTCAATAAGGAGCTGCGCGCGATAGAATATCCTGTGACGTTTGATCAGTACTTAAGAGGAGAGCGAATGATGCAGCTTTCTTATAAACGACTGTGTGATAGTAAAGCGGATACGACTTCAATAGAGGTTTACAATGGAAGCGAAGGAGTAGGCGTAGTACGGGGCTATTATAAAAATGCGTTGATGAAATTGCTAGACTTCATTCCGAAAGTCGGTAGTAATATCATTTATGAAATAAAGGATAGTAAAGACAATATTCGTGTCATTGCAAAGGATGTAAGTAGGCAGCGTCAAAGAAGGATTTTAGTAACGTACATCGATAATAATGATGCAGAGCATGAAATACTTGTATGTGACGGAAAGTTATTAGATGCAAATTTCTTATTTACTTTTACATATAAGGGAGAAGAATATGTTGTTCACAAAACTTCAATTGGGCTTGGAAAGTTATTACGAAACGGCTATGTAATCGCAGATTGGAATATTCGTCTTGAGGAAGATATGTATTATATCGAGATGGATGTATATGATGAAAATTATATAGAAGATCAATACTTACTGTTAGGCGTATTTCATGCTGTTTTGTATGGTTGATAAATGAGAAGTACCGGCATTCTTCATGGGAAGGATGCCGGTATTTTTATGTGATTTTGTGTCCTTAATTAATCCTCAAAAATAAAAATCTCATCAATCGTACTATGAAGTGCCTTCGCTATATCGTGAGCGAGTTGTAAGGAAGGGTTGTATTTTCCTTTTTCGAGATGGCTTATCGTTTCACGACGTACACCAACAGTTTTCGCTAAATCTTCTTGTGTCATGTTCGATTTGGCGCGGTATTCTTTTATTCTCGTTACGAACGCCATGGCGCATCTTCCATTTCATCAACAGGTTTATCATAAAAGAACATAGAGAAGCCGAACGTAAGAATGAGTGTGCTGAAAATAAGAGCGATATCAATCTCTTGTAGCGCCGGGTTTGGAAATAACATTTCAATAAACATAATGATAGCGGTCGTTAGTAATGTAACGATAAAGGCATTGCGGCACGATTTATTGACGATTTGTTCAAATAGTTCATCGTGTTGAACCGTTCTATACGTTGTGAAAAAGGAGAAGAAACAAAACATAGTAAACAATCCTTTTTCATAAAAAAAGCCGAGGAAACCGAAGAAACCGAGAAATCCTAAATATTTTATCCAAGTTGTTTTCACGATAGATTCTCCTTTCAGTGTTAGAAATAAATCACGTTATGTTATAAATATATCACATATAGAAATATATAGTAATAATAGTTTTCCAATTCTTTTCATAATAATAGTAAAAAGAGGAAATATACTGCGAAATAAAGAGGATAATATTGTAAAATGGTTGTAAGGAGGGGGAGGAAGGCATGTTAACTTGGATCATGATCGTTGTATTACTTGTAGTCATTACTGTAGTGGCGACGGTGTTAATTGGGCGAAATGGTGATGCGAATTATAGTAAAGCGACAAAAGGGAATATTAAACGGCTGACGATGATTTATATTATACTAGCTATCGTTTTAATCGTTGGATTAGGTTTGTATATTTATTTTAAAGGTTAAAAAACTGAAAAATAAAAAAATAGAAGTATGCTATAATGTTAATATAGTTATTTGGTAATTAAGGAAAGGATTGGATGGAATGATTGAAATTACGAATGTGTCAAAAAGTTATAATGGGTCTACCTATGCAGTAAAAGATTTAAGTTTATCTGTGCCTAGCGGAGAAATTTTTGGATTTCTAGGGCCGAATGGTGCGGGTAAATCAACGACAATTAAGATGATTACTGGTATTCATGGGGTGGACAAAGGGACGATTACGATTAACGGTATAGATATTATGAAAAATCCGATGGAAGCGAAAAAGACGTTTGGTTATGTTCCAGATAGTCCAGATATGTTTTTACGTTTAAAGGGAATTGAATATTTAAACTTTATGGCAGATATGTATGAAGTGCCGAAAGAAGTACGCCAAGAACGAATCGAGTCTTTAGCAAAGAAATTTGATCTTTACAATGCGTTATCGGATCAAATTCAAAGTTACTCGCACGGTATGAGACAAAAAATCGTTATTATTGGTGTGCTCGTGCATGAGCCAGATGTATGGATTTTAGATGAACCGTTAACGGGGCTTGATCCGAAATCTGCATATATTTTAAAAGAAATGATGAGAGAACATGCGGATAAAGGAAAGATTGTATTTTTCTCTACACACGTATTAGAAGTAGCGGAAAAAATATGTGACCGCGTTGCGATTATTAATAAGGGGAATTTGCAGTTCAAAGGGAATTTAGATGAAATGAGAGATCATTTTAAATCCAATGAATCACTTGAAAAAATGTTCTTGGAGATGACGGGCAATGAGTAAAATTTTGATGTTAACGAAAGTATTATTGAAATTAAATTATGCAGATTTCATAACAGATAAGAAGAAGCGATGGGCGTATGTATTTTCATTTGCAGCCATTTTATTTGTTGGCTTTTTAATATTTGGTTCGATGACGCACGGAATGTATGAGGGTATGAAACATTTAGGGCAAGACCCAGGAATGATTATCGCAATGGGACTTGCGATTGCGAGCATATGGGTATTTTTAATGAGTATAACGAACATTTTAACTGTATTTTACTACAGTAATGACATTGAAATGTTATTGCCATTACCATTAAAACCAGCACAAATTATTTCGGCAAAATTTTTAACGGTATTAATTACACAATACGTAATGAGTTCATTTATTTTATTACCAATCTTTATTACGTACGGGTTAAAAAGTAGCGCATTTATTACATATTATATATACATGATTTTTATTTACTTACTCTTCCCGATTGTGCCGTTAGTATTAGCTTCATTACTGATGACAGTTATTATGAGGTATACAAATATAGCGAAAAACAAAGATCGAGGCAATATATTTATTGGAATCGTAAGTATACTATTTATTGTAGGAATTAATGTATTTTTACAGTGGAAAAATAAAAGCTCGTTTTCTGAAGATGCGCTTACGAATTATCTTGCGAACAACCAATCTTCTCTTTTAGTACAAATGACAAATTATTTTCCAACTACATATTTTGGAGCAGTGGCGTTAGTAGAAAATGCAAATTGGAAGGGACCTTTATACGTAATAATCTTTGCACTTATTTCATTTGTATTTTTTGTGTTGTTTTATTACATTGCAGAGCGTACATATTTAAAAGGGGTTATTGGACTTTCAACTAGTACAGCAAAAAAAGAGGTCATTTCAGCAGAAGGTTTACAAAAATCAACGGTACAAAGTTCACATTTAAAAGCGTATGTGAAAAAAGAATTTAAAACGTTATTCCGTACACCGCAATTTTTCTTAAATTGTATCATACAAACTTTCGTTATGCCGATTATGTTATTCTTTGTTTTATTCGTGCAAGATGGGAATTTAAAATGGATTACAGGGTATATTGATAACCCAAAATCAGCAGGATTGGCGATTGGTGTAGGACTTTGTGCATCGTTATTTTTAATGGGAAGTAACGTTATCGCAACAACATCATTTTCACGTGATGGAAGCTCTTGGTTTGTGAATCGTTATTTACCTGTAAAAGCTTCGGATATCTTTTTTGCGAAAGCGATCACTGCTTGGTTAATTAATGTAATTATTTTAGCAGTATTCGGTATTACGATGGCAGTTGTAGCGGGGATTTCTCCTGTATTCATGTTACTGTGGTTTTTACTAAGTGCGAACGGTTTACTGTTAATTAATTTAATTGGTACACGCTGGGATGCACAAACAGCAGATATACATTGGGATACAGAGCAGAAATTATTTAAGAGCCGCTATACAACATTGTGGAATTTTTTAGCTAATATTTTTATAGCTTTAGTTATTGTAGCGGGAGTAAGTCTATTATACTTCTTCCTTCAAGTAGGACTGTGGGTTATGTTTATCGTTTTATTTGTAATGTTTACGATTGTAAATTATATCTTCATTAAAATTTTAAAATTAGGTGCAGAACGCATATTATCAAATATTGAATAAAAAGATAGATCCTCTGTATTCGTGCAGGGGATTTATCCATAGATGGAGGAGAAAAGGTGAAGAAAATAGCAATTGTAACAGGGGCAACTCGTCTGAATGGAATTGGTGCAGCTGTATGCAAGGTGCTTGCTCAAAAAGGGATAGACATTTTTTTCACGTACTGGTCTCAGTATGATAAAGCGATGCCGTGGGGAATGCATGACAAAGAGCCCTTTTTGTTGAAAGAGGAGATTGAAAGTTTAGGTGTTCGATGTGAAATGGCAGAAATCAATTTATCGCAGTCGTATTCGCCAAATCGTTTGTTTTATATGGTCTCAGAACGTTTAGGTGATCCATCTATTTTAATTAATAATGCAGCGTATTCTACACATACGAGAATTGAAGAATTAAATGTAGAACAGCTAGATAAACATTATACAGTAAATGTCCGCGCTACTATGCAATTAAGTTCATTATTTATAAAACATTATGCACTGAAAACGAATGGAAGTATTATTAACCTTACTTCAGGACAGTCACTAGGGCCAATGCCTGATGAACTAGCATACGCAGCAACGAAAGGAGCAATTGAAGCATTTACAAAATCAGTAGCACCAGTTGCGATGGAGAAGGGGATTACAGTGAATGCTGTTGATCCAGGACCGACGAATACAGGATGGATTACAGAGGAGCTGAAGCATCATTTAGTATGGAAGTTCCCACAAGGTAAAGTAGGAGAACCGTCAGATGCAGCACGCTTAATTTCTTTTTTAGTAAGTGAAGAAGCAAAATGGATTACGGGGCAAGTCATTCATTCGAACGGTGGTTACTCATAAATATATTATGTTAACAATTGTTGAGAAACAAAAAAATAAAAGAAAATTTTATTTTTTTGTTTAAATAAAATGTCAAGAAAGATAAAAATTTGATAGGAGAGTATATCGTCATATGAAGATAGTAATTCTTCATTTGACAATATACTCTTTTTCTTTTACTACAGAGAAGAAAAATGAAGTAGAAGAAACTCGAATATTCAAATGGGTTTATCAGTTTTTGTACGTAATATTATGAAGATTACTGTCGGAAAGATGGTAATTCATGTGAAAAGGGATTTTTTAAGGGGAAATCGAATCGTAAAGGGGAGGATAAATAAAGTAAACATAGGGGGATTTATATGAAAATGAAAAAGGTCGCTATCGCATCGATAACAATTGGTACAATGCTTACTATGGCAGCTTGTAGTCCTTCAGCAGATAAAGAGACAGAAAAGAAAGAGCAAGTAACAGCGCAAAATGAAGGAGAATCAAAAACGACAAGTGCAGAGGAGACGTCAAAAACAACGAAAGATACTGAAAAAGATACAAATACTTCTTCAAATGAAAAAACAGATAAGGATGCAAAAAATACGAAAGAATCATCAGGAACAGAGAGTAATGGTAAAACGTCATCTCAAAATGAGAATGTGAAAACAAAAGAAAAAGAGACGACAGGAAAAACGAATGACGAAACGACTAGCGGAAAAACAACAGATCAAAGTACAAGTACAAACTCAAACGGAAAAACAACGAAAGATCCGAAGAAAAGCGTAGCTGTGAAAACAAATGTAAAAGAAGTTGCTGCATTAGTTGATAGTTTAGACAAGCAATTAGCTGCAAATCCGAAATTAGAAACAGTAAATAAACTTGGAAAACAAATTAATGAAAAGTGGGATGTAATCGAGAAAGAGTTAGAAGCATCACATCCAGCTGAATATAAAACAATCGGACAAAGTATGTATCCGTTAATTGTAGGAGCGGAGAAAGAAAAGATAGATATTAATAAAATGAAATCATTAACGACGAAAACGAAAAAAGATTTAACTCAGTTATTAACGAAACTTTCGTAGTTTGAAAAGCCTACTGTGGAAGTAGGCTTTTTTGTGTTGAGAGTGTAAGTAAAGTTTATGGGAAACCTAAGGAAAAAGGATGGTGATAAAAATGACAATCGATCGAGTTTGTACAATTGGGCCAGCAAGTAATAATAAAGAAACGTTAGCGCAGTTAATAAACAATGGTATGAAAATAGTGCGCTTGAATTTATCACATGGCACGCATGAAAGTCATAAAGACATCATTCGTTTAGTCAAATCGTTAGACGATTCTATTAAAATTTTAGGCGATGTACAAGGTCCTAAAATAAGGTTAGGTGAAGTAAAAGGAGAACAAATTACACTTCAGGCGGGAGATTCTTTTATTTTACATACGCAAGCAGTTACAGGGAGCAATAGAGAAGCAAGTGTTGATTATGAAGGAATCACGAATGATGTGAAAGTTGGAAGTAGAATTTTAATTAATGATGGAGAAGTTGAGTTAATCGTTGAAACGGTAAGCGCGGATAAAATAGAAACAAAGGTCAAAACAGGTGGTAATATCTCATCTCATAAAGGGGTGAATTTACCAGGGGCAATCGTTAGTTTACCAGCTATTACAGAGAAAGATAAAAAAGACATTCAGTTTCTTTTAGAAGAGGATGTTGATTTTATCGCATGTTCTTTCGTACGGAAACCTAGTCAAATAAAAGAAATACGAGATTTTATACAACAGTATAAAGAAACATCACCTAATGTAATTGCCAAAATAGAAACGATGGAAGCGATCGAGAATTTTCAAGATATATGTAAAGAAGCAGACGGAATTATGATTGCAAGGGGTGATTTAGGAGTAGAGTTGCCGTATCAATTTATTCCGCTCTTGCAGAAAATGATGATTCAGGAATGTAATCGAACGAATACATATGTTATTACAGCGACACAAATGCTTCAATCAATGGTAGATCATTCTATTCCAACAAGGGCTGAGGTAACTGATGTGTTTCAAGCTGTACTGGACGGAACGAATGCAGTTATGCTTTCTGCTGAAAGTGCATCAGGCGAGCATCCAATTGAAAGTGTAAGAACATTACGTCTCGTTTCTGAATTCGCTGAGCATGTGAAAAAAGACGGGCCTTTTGTGATGAAAGATGTACTGGAATTGTTGCATAAGTCTTTGGGTGAGTGATAAATAAAAAGAGGGCGGATATGCATCCACCCTCGTGTTTTTCATTCTTATTATTCTTGCTCTTGCTCGTCCAAAATTTTATCAAAAGCAGCAGATACTTTATCAAACTCTTCATCATTTTCAATGTATGAAAACTCATTATCTTCTTCTACTTTTAAAAAGAAAATATCAATGTCTTCCTCAGATTCTGTTTGAATGTCTTCTACGAAGGCAACTGCAATATATTCTGCGCCTTCGACATCCATCGCTCCGAGTACTTCTACTTCCTGATCCTCATTATTCTCATCACTGAGAGTAAACACTTCGCCAACTTCAATATCAGACATATCCATTCTCCTCCTGTTCGACTCTAAAAAATAGAGCGCTCAAACTGTATACATACTAACATATCTTTCCATGAAAAATCAATTTCATACATTAGAAAAACAACTGATTCTTCAATAGAATAAGTATTTAGCTAGAAGGAGTTTTATTTGTGAGTGCTATATTACTTAATCCATTCAACAATTGTATCCATAGTTTGTCTTGTTTTATCACGCTTTGGCTCTTCTTTACGGTAACCAAAGGCAACCATAACAGATACTTCAAGATTATCGTCTTTTATAATGCCTTCTTGACGAAGTAAAGAATCTATTTTCTCTTTATCAAATCCTTCTATTGGACAAGAATCAATGCCGATTTGAGCTGCACTCGTCATCATATTACCTAAAGCAATATAAGTTTGCTTAGATGCCCAATCAAATACAGCACGATCGGATTGTAATAAGTTAAAATCTGTTTCCTGGAACTTTTTGAAGAATTCATATCTAATTTTTTGAGTGTCTTCAGGTAATCCAATAATATCGTTCATCATATGTTTAATATACTCTGCATCATAATGCATATCTTTAATATTTCTTGAAAGAACAATGACAAAGTGACTAGCTGTTGCAAGTTGCCCACCAGCGCCCCATGAATAAGGTTGTAGTTTTTCTCTTAATTCTTTATTTTGTACGACAATAAATTTCCAAGGTTCATAACCAAAAGAAGAAGGAGATATTCTGCCTGTTTCTAAAATGAAATGAAAATCCTCTTCTGAAATTTTGTGCATAGGATCGAACTCTTTACATGCATGTCTGAAATGGAAAGCCTCCATAATTTTCTCTTTTGTAATTTGTTTTGTATTTGTCATAAAAGTTCCTCTTTTCATTAATTTATTTTTGTAAGTAAATTATATTTTTAAAGTAACATAGATACAAGTACGCACATTAATGTGTTATAGTATCAAAAAAGATACTATTGGTAAGGGAAGGGACTTATGATGGATTGTTCAAACGAAAATAATATAAATTACCCATTTTTAAATAAATATTCTTGTCCAGTGGAAGCTATGGTTGAGGTTATTGGCGGAAAATGGAAAGGGGTTATTTTGTATCATTTATTAGATGGTACAAAGAGATTTAATGAATTAAAAAGATTAAAACCTAATATCACACAAAGAATGTTAACACTGCAGCTGAGAGAACTTGAAGCAGATGGCATTATACATCGTGAAGTATACCGTGAAGTGCCGCCAAAAGTAGAATATTCGTTAACGGAGCTTGGTGAATCACTACGTCCAATGATTCTATTAATGATGGAATGGGCAACTCATAATATGGAGAAAGTTTTGGAGAGTAGAAATACGAAAAATAATAGTTAAGAGTTGTAGAAATAAAAGGTGTTTTCCATATGTGAAGAAACCTTTTATTTTTTACTTTCTTAAATTTTGGTTGTAATTAAAATGCATGTGAATCTATTCTGGGGATGTGCTGTTGATTTTGCTATGAATTAAAAACTTCCTTTTTAGTAGTAGAAGCTGCATCTAATAAAAGGAAAACAGCTGCTATAATATGTAGAACGACGTCTATATAAGGAAAGAAGGCAACTAGAGTAACGATAATACCTATATAATGAGCGTACGTATTCATGCCTGCTTTGTTAGCTAATAAAATAGTAGTAATATGTAAAGCAATCAATAGTAGTAAAGGTATCCCGTCTAGGTTAATAAAACTTGGAGATAAATAATAACAAGGAAGTAATAATAGGTGAGAGATCCCTGTAGTCCACTTTAGTGCTTGTATGTAAGTTTTCAAAGTAAATCCTCCTAAAATAATTAATATCTATATATTACCAAAAATAATAGGTAATTGGATATTAAATACTTGTGATTTTTAGTAGAATATAATTGTTTTATGTTAACTAATGGTTTCGTTATCTATAAAATAGAAAAACCACCCAAACGAGGGTGGTTCGTATTATAAATAACTATTTAAAGAAGAAAGGGGAACCTTCACCTCACTACCTTCCTTCATATTCCGCAGCATAACGGTTTCTGTACTAAGTTCTTCTTCCCCAATAATAAGCACATAAGGGATGTTTTCCTTATTGGCATAATTAAGGGCCCGTTTTAATTTGCGTCCTGCTAGTTCGAGTTCGACTTTTAAGGAAGTTGTAGAACGTAATTGCTGGGCAATTTGTAAACATTGTAATTCTGTCCCGAGTGGGATGATAAATACATCCGCTGTAGATGATATTGTTTCTTTCTGAGATAGTGCTGTGTAAATAACGTCTAAACCGAATGAAATACCGACTGTTGGATAGTTCATATTATCACCACGGAATGCTCCGATAATATTATCGTATCGACCACCGCTACCGATGCTGGATGTAATCGAGCCATCTTTTAAAAAGATTTCATACACGGTACCTGTATACATTGTAAGTCCTCGTGCTAAAAATGGATTGAATATAGCATTTTCATTTATTCCAAGGGCAATTAAGTATTGCTGTAATTGTTGTAGTTTGTTTACTCCATCGGCAACGAGTGGAGTATTGAAAGCGTCTTTAAAGTCAGCAATTGAAAGCTTTAGACAAGATAAAACGGTATTACATATCGTATCAGCCATTTCTTCAGAAATTCCGCGTTCTAATACATCTTTTCGTACACCATCAATCCCAATCTTTTCGATTTTGTCTAATGATAAAATGACGTCACTCGTTCGTTCAGTAGGGATGTTAATGGACTCGAGAATACCATTTAACAATTTTCGGTTATTATATTGGATCGTTACTTCTAAGTTTAGCGTTCGGAACAGTTCAAACGCCATACTCATAAGTTCCGCCTCTGCCATGACTGATTCTACACCGACTATATCAACGTCACATTGAATGAACTCACGAAATCTTCCTTGTTTAATGGGCCCATCTCGAAAGACTTTTCCAATTTCATACCGCTTAAAAGGGAGGCGGATGTTCGGATTCATTGCCACGAATTTTGCGAATGGAATGGTTAAATCGTAGCGTAAGGCAAGGTCACGTTTTCCTTGATCCCTAAGCGTATATATTTCTTTTAAAATTTCATCGCCACCGCCGTACTTGTAAGACATAAGCTCATATATATTTAACGTTGGTGTTTCTAACGGTTTACATCCGTATCGTTCGAACGTGTCTTCACAAGCTCTTTTAATTTTATTTCGCAACACTTGTTCCTCTGGTAAATAGTCTTTCGTTCCTTTTACATTTTTCATTTCCATTATAATCACTCCTTTTTAAATTAAAAAAAGCTATGCAGGTATAAAAATACCCACATAGCTTTATGGACGCTTCGTGGGTCAACAGGAAAAGCCCTGTACCCACGAAGAAAAATTTTTCTTCGGATACACGGCGTTACGTATGATGATGAAGTTGGAAAGAAGTATTTAAATTTCGCATGACAAATCTCTCCTTAACATAAGTTTTTCCAAATTATATCAGATGATTTTTGAATTATCAATATTTTTAGTTTTGAAATATACGTGAAGTTATGTAGAAGAAATGGAAAAGAGTGTATAATAAAACTTAATAATATGAAATAACCTTTTAAGGAGCTCACTATGAAAAAAGATAAAACAAATGCGATGCGAATATTAGATAAAGAAAAAATCGAATATTCGATGATGTCATATGATCCAGACGATGGAAAAATTGATGGCGTATCAGTAGCTGAGAAAATTGGACGAGAAGTGAGAGAAGTATATAAAACGTTAATTGCTCAAGGGAATAGTAAAAATTATCATGTGTTTATCATTCCGGTAGATGAAGAACTGAACTTGAAAGCAGCAGCAAAATCAGTTGGTGAAAAGAAGATTGAAATGATTCCCGTAAAAGATATTACGAAAGTATCAGGATATATTCGCGGTGGTTGTTCACCAGTAGGAATGAAAAAGTTATTTTCTACATGCATTGATGAGAGTGCTCAATCGCTTGAAACAATCATAGTGAGCGGCGGGAAGATTGGTATACAAATTGAGCTGAAAGTGGATGACTTAGCGAAAGTGACGAGAGCGCAGTTTGGTGAAATAATGAAATAATGATACATAGGAAAAGAAGTTCTAGTTTTATTGAGTTTAGATAATAATTTATAGGGTAGCTAGTCCGTTTTGTCTTAGAAAGGTGTAGATTTTTTGAATACGAAATTAATCATAGTAGAAGGGCTTCCTGGCTTTGGGAAATCCACCACTGCAAGCTTGCTTTACGATATTCTAATTGAAAAAAGTATTGACGCTGAGTTATTTCTTGAAGGGAATCCGGACCACCCTGCTGATTATGATGGGGTATCTTGTTTTGATAAAAGTGAATTCGAAAGTTTGTTAGTGAATAGTGGTAATTTTAAGGAAGTAATTAGTGATAGAGTCACGGAGCGAGAAAACAATTATTTATTGCCATATAAAAAAATTAAAAATGAATACAGCTCTAATTTTCCTGAAAATTTATTAAATACCATTTTCAAAAATGATATATATGAATTACCGCTAGAGAGGAATATTGAATTAATAACTGAAAAATGGAGGGATTTTGTTGAAATAGCCAACAACGAAAATAAAATTTATATTTTTGAATGTTGCTTCATACAAAATCCATTAACAATCGGGATGGTTAAATATGGTGAAAAAAAAGAGAAAGTTATAAGTTATATTAATGCATTAGCGAAAATCATAGAAAAATTAGATCCAGTATTGTTATATATAGAACAAGATGATTTGGAATTCTCATTCAGAAAGGTATTTAATGAAAGAGCAAAAGAATGGTCTGCTGGATTTATTGAGTATTATACAAATCAAGGGTATGGGAAAATGAAAGGCTATCACGGTTTAGACGGAACAATTAAAGTTTTAGAAGCAAGAAGAGATATTGAAAGAGAAATATTTGATATGTTAAATATAAAAAAGACAAAAATTGATAATTCACAGTATGAAGCTATCAAATATAAGTCAATGATAATTGGAAAATTGAAATCACTTGAATTTCTAGATTAATGTAGTGCTTTAAGTGAGCAAGAAACTAAGGGTTTTTAACTTCAGCTTTCGAAAATTATACAAATAATCTGTTCACTGGATTCTCATAGAAAACTGTAGTGAGATGAAATATTTGATGTTGAAGCATGTCAAAATCTTAACTAGATGGTTAGTATCGGTACCCACAATAAAAAGGCAGGAACATATCAAATATGTTCCTGCCTTTCATTTTAGAGAGATGTTTCCTAACAGTTGATTTTGTTAACGAAAGTCGACTTTAAATCCATATTTTGTATAGAATAAAGTACATATAATAAAAGTATGAGGTGATACAGTGAGAGAGATTCATATTCATAAAATAATTGCGGATAAGAGAAAAGAAACGGGAATTACGCAGGAAGAGTTAGCAGCGTATATCGGTATTACGAAGGCGTCTGTTTCCAAATGGGAGACAGGGCAGAGTTATCCGGATATTACATTTTTACCACTGTTAGCATCGTACTTTAATATAAGTATAGATGAACTAATCTGTTATACACCACAAATGGAACAGGGAGATATTAGGGATTTATATCATAGACTAGCGGAAGCTTTTAGTGAAGAACCGTTTGATGAAGTAATGATGGAGTGCAGGGGAATAATTAAAAAATATTATTCTTGTTTTCCATTATTACTTCAAATGGGACTACTTTTTATTAACCACCATATGTTAACAAAGGATACGGATAAAAGAATTGGAATTTTAGAAGAGGCAATGTCTCTTTTTAGCAGGGTGCAGGAAGAGAGTGATGATGTTTCTCTTGTGAAAGAGGCGGTATCGTTTCAAGCAACTTGCTATCTTATATTCAATAGACCAAATGAGGTGCTTCAATTACTTGGTGAAACGATACGTCCTAATTTTCCAGAAGAGGATTTAATTGCACAAGCGTATCAAATGCTTGGAAATGCTGAAAAGGCGAATGAAATGATGCAAATTAGTATGTACCAACATTTAATACACCTCGTTGCGACGATACCGAATTATGTAGTAGTAAATGCTTCAAACACTGAAAAGGTAGAGGTAATTTTAAATAGAGCTTTCCTGTTAATAGATATATATGAAATAGAAACATTACATCCCAATATGACTTTAAAAGTATACTATGCTGCTGCACAAGTATATTGTATGCAAGGGAATTTTGAAAGAGCATTAGAAATGTTACGGAAATATGCAGCGGTTTGTGCGTCTAGCTTTACAATAAATAGTCTGCATTTACACGGCGATTCATATTTTGATGCGATTGATGGATGGTTTGCAGAATTTCCGCTTGGCGCTAAAACGGTTAGAAATGAGGATATTATAAAGCGAAGCATGCTACAAGGTATTGCAGAGAACCCCATTTTCGCATCGATGAAAGATGTAAAAGAGTACAAAAATATAATAGCGAGTTTGAAATTTAAATTGGATATAACAGATTAGAGGGAGGACAAATATGATGACCTTTGACGAATATGAAGTAGCGATAAATAGTGAATTTACTTTGCAAGGTACGATTACTAAACCGAAAGCTGACGGGAAGTATGCTGCTGTTGTCATTATCGCTGGTTCTGGAGAAGTTGATCGTGATGGAATGATTGTACCGTTAAAGCTTGCGTCGAATATTTACAAAGATTTAGCACATGTAATAGCGAGACTTGGAGTAGTAACGCTCTGCTTTGATAAGCGCGGGGTAGGAAAGAGTGAAGGGGAATTTCAGAAGACTGGAATGTGGGATTTAGTTAATGACATAGAGGCTATGATTACGTATGTAAAAGAACAGCCATTTGTTGATTCGGAAAATATCATTTTAGTTGGTCATAGTGAAGGGTGTATGTTAGCAAGTGTAATAAACGCAAGAACACCAGTTAATGGACTCATACTTCTTACAGGAGCTGCGGAATCATTAGAAGAAGCTACGAAAAGACAAAGAGAAATTGCTTATAAAGAATTAAAAGAACAAAAGGGAATAAAGGGAAAACTAATGCGCCTTCTCAATGTGGAGAAACGTGGAGAGAAGCAGATGGGAAAAATAAAAGAGAAAATGATGAATACAGAAAAAGATACAATTAAAGTTGGTTTTAAACCGATGAACGCAAAATGGTATAGAGAGCATTTTCAGCATGATATTTATAAAGATTTACAACAAGTAACATGTCCAGTACTAGCAATTGCTGGTGATAAAGATTTTCAGGCGAATCCTGAAAAAGCGAAGAGAATTGGTGATTATGTACAAGGTGATTCTGAAGTATACGTAATAAAAAATATGGATCATACCTTAAAGTATTTTGAAGGAGATTTTAAAGCGTTACAATTTAAAAAGATTTATACGGAAAGTGCAGATAAGCCGCTTCATCCAGAGTTGGAAGGAATAATTGTAAATTGGATGGATGCGCGTTTTATCTCGCATAAGATCCCTGCATCAACATTAAGTGAATATGAGGGAGATGGAAAGGAGAGTAACTGTCTGTAAAAGACGGATTGGTTTAGATTAATAATAGGTATAAGTTCTTTAGTAGTTTCAAGCATATCTCCCTGACCGTACATTCTATAGTAAGATAATAAGCTTTTGTTATTAGATTGCTATAGTAAATCCTCTTAATCAATTCAATATACTACTAAATTCTGTATAGGGGTGTTTATATAAGGTTCGAAGTATAAATTCATATTCCGCTTCAAAACTTTTATCTAAATCAATATAGGTGTAGGCTCAAAGTAAAGTTAGAACAATTATATAACCCCCTATAAATAATCCAGGCTATTTAATATTAGGAGGAAGCCAACTATACACATAATCCATGACAGAGCTGATCCTGAATGATTAGCGATTTTCATTCGAAGCCTCTCGAGAGATTTTTGCATCCATCGACCAAATAGGAGATAGAGGAGAAACAGCAAGAGAGAGGGCAATACCATGATAAAGTTGTATCCAGCTAAAATAGAAGACCATTCTATCCATGATAGATTAGAAGTAGTTAATATGCCGATTGCTGCAAAATAAGGGAATGCAGTTCCCACTTCAATTAATGTAGTAGTGAATCCGAGCGCAATTATTGAAAGAATGCTATTTGATTTTGGTGAAGGGAGCTTTGAACTTTTCTTTGGTGGAATATAAAAGCTTGCGATGAATAATAGGGCTCCAATAATAAAGAACGTCCAGCTTACGATTTGGTTTTGAAATACGCCAGAAATAATCTCAAACAAAAAATCTAATCCTAGCATGAGTGAAACTCCAACAACAAAATAACATCCAGCTACCGTCAATAAATAAACGAATAAACGTTTCGTGAGACGCTCTTTATCTGTTAAAAGTAGATATATTGTTACTCCTATTGTAGTAGGGCTTAGCGTGTCCAATATAGCTAATCCGCCTATTAGGAGAAGGTGTTCTGTACCCATCGTGCTTTCCCCCTTATTTCGGCTCAGGATTATTTTTTTCAGTCATAAAAATGGCATATGCCTCGTTCATAAACTGAAGCACATCTTGATCAATTGGATATAAACTAAGTTTCTCTGATTGTTTGGGAGACATCCTTATCTCCCAAAGCTTATTTAGAAATTCATCCTCACCTTCAAATTCTTCTAAGCGTTTTTCCTCCATTCTTCTTATGATATTTTGAACTTTTGTTGCTTTTGGACCGTCCTTCATATAACGCTTTAACTGGCCGATGAGAGCAATCCATTCAAGTGAATCAGAACAGTCACTTGCCATTTTGGGAACCTTTTCCAATAGTTTTATTTCTTTTTCTTTAAATACAGATTCGCGATAATACTGTTGTATATCTTTATCTTTGCTGGATAATTGCATAATCTTCTGAATCGCAATCCAGCTTTCTTCTCCTTCTATCGCAATTCCATTTATCAATTCCCGTAAGGATAATTCTATTTTCTTTAAATGTTCCTGCTCTTTTATGACATAAGATAATTGACTCTGTAAACTATCCGACCAATTCCACTCATTGAAGTCGAGCATATTTTTAATCTCTTGTAACGGAAATCCAACCTTTTTTAAAAATTGAACTTGCTGTAATTTTTTTATTTCTTCATTTGTATATAAACGATGGCCACCCTCTGTTTTGGATGCTGGTTTTAATAATCCGATTTTATCGTAATAACGCAGTGTCCTTACTGTAACGCCTGTCAGTTCTCCAACTTTATTAATGTGTATCAACGGATAAACCTACCTTTCTGTACGTTAAGATTTTATCGTTAACGATTATTTTCTTCAAACCACATCTATTTTTCTTTACTAAAAATGTTTTTAAGTAAGTATCCTGCTCCTAGCCCAATTAGTACACCAGGAAAGGCATGATCCAATGTCATTCCGATCCCTGCACCTATAATGACGCATCCATAAATAATAATATCGCCTTGCTTCATCTAAAAACCTCCTATTTTTTTAATTTCTTTTATGAAATTGCTAAATAGTAGCTACTTAACAGTATATAAAATGACCCAACGTCAACTTCAAGTGTTTTTGATTTTTATTAATAAATTTATATAACTCTTTAACAGAAGGCTTAGTTTCGAAATGTTTTTATGGACTTATCGTTCCGAAAAATTTATACTAAATTATATAATAGGGGGTGTTGTTAAATGGGTAGAAAGATTAGTTTTAACAAAGAACATGCTTTAAATAAAGCGATGCATTTATTTTGGGAGAAAGGTTATGATGCTACGTATATTTCAGAGCTTATTGAGACAATGGGTATAAGTCGCTCTACTCTGTACGATAGTTTTGGAGATAAGGATGCACTATTTAAACTAGTTTTGGAACATTATAAAAATTATGGCTCTCAAAAGAGAAATTTACTTTTTAGTGGTATAAACACAAAAGCATCACTTCAATCCTTTTTTTATCAACATATTGAAAAATGTTATTCAGATGAAATTCCAAAAGGTTGTATTATAACAAATTCTTCACTGCTTATTGGACAAATTGATCCTTCCATAGAAGAGATACTCATAAATGATTTTAATGAACTTGAAAAAGTATTTAAGCAAGTTATCGAAGAAGGAAAAAAGAAAGGCGAAATTTCACAAGAGGCTGATACTGAATTAGTTGCATATTCTTTATTAAGTTTAAATCATAGCCTGAATGTAATGTCCAAATATAAAAAAGAGAAAAATCTAGCTTATAATCTAGTGGATAAGACTATAGGAGACATATAGTCTTTATTTTTAAAAATATTTTGGAATGAACGTTCCGGAAAAAGGGAAGGAATGATAAAGTTGACTAAAAAGGAAAATTTCCTAATCTTTATTTTAGCAATTAGTTGTGGTTCACTTGCTGCAAATATTTATTATGCGCAACCAATTGTACAATTCATTGCAAAGGACTTGAATATCTCCTCTGATTTATCTGGATTGCTCACTACTTTTACGCAAATTGGGTATGGATTGGGATTGTTTTTAATCGTACCAATGGCAGATTTATTTAAAAGTAAGAAAATAATAGGGGGTCTTATCGGGCTTACTATTCTTTCATTAATTAGTGCGTTAATTTCGACAAATGGAATTGTTTTTTTACTATTAACAACTATAATTGGCATTGGAGCTTGTGCGGCTCAAATGTTAGTTCCGCTAACAATGAGGATTGTGCCTATTGAAGAGACGGGGAAATATGTCGGTAAAGTAATGAGTGGTTTATTGATTGGGATTATGATTGCTCGCCCATTATCGATCGGAATAGCTGAATGGTTTGGCTGGAGAATGGTATTTCTTTTTTCATTAATAGTCTTAGTTGCTGTCTTACTGTTAATTATAAAATTTTTACCCAACTATGAAGTGGTATCGACTAGTAACATGTTATATCCAAATTTAATAGCTTCTATGGTAAAACTACTTATACATACTTCTCCGTTACAACAACGAGCTTTTTATCATGCATGCTTATTCGCAACATTTAGCCTTTATTGGACAGTTATTCCCATTTTATTAAGGTCGGAGCCATTACATTTCTCAAATAATGAAATTGCATTGTTTGGATTTGTTGCAATAGCTGGAGCTGTATTAACTCCTACTATTGGTAAAATAGCAGATAAAGGTTATATGTTTACAATGACTAATCTATCAATGGTGCTCGTACTATTATCTGTTGTACTACTATTTTTTGTTCAAGATCATTCACTGTTTAGTGTGATTTTAATACTTATTTCAGGCATTAGCATCGATATTGGTGTAGCAGGAAATTTATTATTAGGTCAAAAAGTTATCTTTAGTTTGAATCCCGAGATAAGAAACAGACTGAATGGATTATATATGACCATCTTCTTTTTGGGGGGAGCCTTTGGTTCATGGGTTGGAAGTTATACGTACTATAAATTTAATAGTGAAGTAACTTTACTCATTGGAGCAGCTTTTCCTTTAATCGCCTTAGTTGTTCATTTCATAAAGAATAATACAAAAAAATTATCGAAAACCAAAAGTGAGTTCATATCATGACTATGTATGTCTCTAAAAAGTCAGGGTTAAAATCTAGTCTGGGATACCTTTGATGGGCAAGGGAATCTTCACATGCCCATCAAGCTAATTAAAGTTTCTTTTTCACAGATAGAAAGGAAATGAAATCATGGAAAAATCAATAAAAAGTGAATTAATTGGAATGTTTATCTTTAATGAAATTTTTCATACATATGAACAAAACGAAGGAAACGTACATTGGGGATTGGATATTGGAAAAGAGCTTGTACATGTACATGAAATGATGAAAAGAGCAGAAAAGCTTTATGTATGTTTAGAGGAATTTGATAAAAAAGCTAAGGTCGCTATAGCGAAAGAATTAATAGAGTATAAAAATGATTTTTGGCCTGAATATGATGAGAATGATGAACATTTAGATTGGGATGCTGTAGATGCAGGAGAATATGATATGACGAAAGAAACATTTGAGCAATCTATTACTCTTATGGACATTGTAATTAGAGAAAATGATATATATTGCGAATACAATGATGGAGATGTATTTGGTGGCCATAGAATCCATGCTTCTTTTGACAATGAGTACAATTTATTAGCTGCAGAGATTTAGTTTTGAGAGATAAAAGTAAAAAGGATTGATTACTATAATCAATCCTTTTTGTCATTATTATAAGATAACGGTGAAATACTAGGTAGAGAGTTGCATAGTTTTAACGTATTATCCGAAAGGAGTCTCCTTCCTGGGGCGTGTGAAAGGCGATAGTCTAGCAGTAGGTGGGAGATGAATTTCGGTTTTGTGTAGCCAAACATTTGGTTTTCCTATTTATTTCGCCCTTGATATAATCAGTCTTATAAGAGGTAACGTTTGGTATAACAATGAAAGTAGATAATAATCTTGTAGGTTGTGTGATTACCGTCATAGCTTATGGGAAATGAAGCGGAAAATGAGGTGAATGGATATGGCAAAGCAGAATAAGGCGTACAAATTTCGTCTGTATCCCACAGCAGAACAAGCACATCTCATACGTAAAACGTTCGGATGTATACGCTTTGTGTATAATAAAATGCTGGCTGAACGGAAAGAACTATATTTATAAAGATTTAAAACAAGTAACATGTCCGGTACTAGCAATTGCTGGTGATAAAGACTTTCAGGCGAATCCTGAAAAAGCGAAGAGAATCGGTGATTATGTGCAAGGGGATTCTGAAGTACATGTAATAAAAAATATGGATCATACCTTAAAATATTTCGGAGGTGATTTTAAAGCGTTACAATTTAAAAAGATTTATGCGGAAGGTGCAGATAAGCCGCTTCATCCAGAGTTAGAAGGAATAATTGTAAATTGGATGGATACGCGTTTTATCTCGCAATACGAGGGGGAAAAGACTTCCAGCTCAATATAAGGCGGAAGTGAGAAAGCTTAATTGTTTGTAAAAGATCGGTTGTTGTAGGTGGGTTTAGTTTAGTATTCAGATTATAAGTTTTTTGCTGTATTTTTTATTTCGAAATACAAAATACGATTAATTATTCTTTTGAAAAACGAACATTAAAAACACTTTAAATCTAAATGTTCACATTTAGATTGCGTGCACACTAAAAGTTTGATATATTACCAATATAATAATTTTACACATCATCACTCGTATATACTCGGTAATATGGTCCGAGCGTTTCTACCTAGTTCCCAATGAAAGAACTGGACTACGGGTTAAAGTATTCGGCCGTGCTATTTCATGAGCGCTACCGATCTATAATTTGGCATTTGTTTTATCTTTTGCTTAATTAACTTTGACTACCGTAGTTCTAGAAAGTAGAGATTCTTCTACAATTTCTAGAACTTTTTTTGTTTGGACTAAAAGCATCGAGTATAGAAAACAACAAGAGAAAGAGGAGATTATTTATGAAGAAGAATACGTTGAAAAAATGTGCCGCCCTAGTAACTACTGTTGCATTGTCATTATCAATACTTGCGGGATGTAATGTGACTCCAAAACAAGTTGAGGCAAAAAGTAATCAACAACCTATTTTAATTCAAGGGCCAATGCCGATAGAGGCTGAGAAGTTTGCAAAAAGGTTAAAAAATGTGAAAGAAGAAAAGTCTGGAACTTTCGTATTTTATAAAGGCACTGTCGACAATTATCCTGTAATCGTAGCGAAAACAGGTAAAGGAATGGAAAATACAGCAGCTGCTACAGCAGTGGCTATTGAAAAATATAAGCCTAAGGCGATTATTAACCAAGGAACATCAGGTGGACACGATCCAAATTTAAACGTATTTGATATTGTTTTAGGAAAACAAGTAGCAAACATAGGTTCATTAAAAACAACAAATATGGATGAGAATCAAGGGATTGAACCGACAAAATGGATTTCAATGGACTTAATGGCTTCTGAAGGAAGTGCAGGAGAAGATCCAAATGCTGAGAAAGTCCGATACTACGAGGGAGATAAGGGTTTACTTGCAGCAGCTAATGTGGTAAAAGATAAATATACAAAAGGTAAAGTGGTTGAAGGGACTATAGGTTCAGCAGATGTTTGGAATAATGAAGTTGATAGAATTAAATGGTTCCATACAAAATACGGTACATCTGTTGAAGAAATGGAGGGTGCTGCCGCAGCGCAAATCGCAAAAGCTTATGACGTACCATTTTTAGGAATTCGAGTGTTATCTAACAATAAAACAAACGGCGGAAAATACAATCCAAATACAGCAGCGGCAAATCAAGAATATGTATATGAAGTAATTAAAAAGTATATAGATTCGATACCAAATAAATAGTAGTAGTTCTGTCTCAATATAAAAATGTTATCATTACTGCACAATGTGTTGTGAACTCAGAATTGACACAGTTTCTTTAATTAAAATAGATTGGTGCCTACATGGTATCCAATCTATTTTTGTACTTATTCTTCAGAGGGAGAAGGGTTTTACACCAAAAAATAAAGACAATTATAGAAAAAGGAAAAGTCGAACTATCATCTTAATTTTTATTCAAAATGTTTTTTGAACGATTTATCAAATATGCATAATTGCATGAAAAAATTGAAATTTATAAGTTAACATTAAACTACTTTTTAATTGTAAAGAATATTTTAATAATCTTTACTAGAGAAGGATATTCCTTGAGAAGTAGATAAACAAAAAGTGTGGAAATAATACAGAATCAATAGAGTTTTGTATTAAATAAAAAGAAAAGGATGGGTATGGCTTTCTAAAAGTTTTTGGGGGTTAGAAAGCATTTTTTAGTTAATAGCTTCAAATTATATTTTAAAGGGGAAATGGGTATATGAAATTTCGAAATACAAAGCTTGCTATGGTTACACTATCTTCATTTTTTATTTTAAGTACTGCATCTCTATCATTCACAGATATCATACACGGTGAAGTAGCTTCTGCATCACCACAAGAGATTACTGTAAAAAGCTATGATGATACATATTATAATAATGCAATAGGAAAAACGGGTTTAGAGTTAAAGAAGGAACTTCATAATATTATTGATGATCATACAAAGTTATCATACAGTGCGGTTTGGGAAGCACTAAGAGATACTGATGAAGATCCAAATAATAAAAACAATGTGATACTCTTATATACTGGGCGTTCGCAAGGGAAACTTACGAATGGTTCGGGAGTTGATAATTGGAACCGAGAGCATGTTTGGGCAAAATCTCACGGTGATTTTGGAACGACTGCAGGAGCTGGAACAGATTTGCATCATTTAAGAGCGACGGATGTATCTGTAAATAGCTCACGTGGAAATCTGGATTTTGATAATGGTGGTGTGAATCATTCGGAAGCGACAGAATGTAAATATGATAGTGATTCTTGGGAACCTCGTGATAGTGTAAAAGGAGATATCGCTAGAATGCTATTTTACATGGCTGTTCGTTATGAAGGAGACAACGGCGAAATAGACTTAGAATTAAATGAAAAGGTGAATAACAATAAAGATCCATACATGGGCAAACTATCCGTTTTACTAAAATGGAATGAACAAGACCCGGTAGATGATTTAGAGCGAAAGCGTAATGAAGTGATTTTTACAAAATATCAACATAACCGCAATCCTTTTATTGATCATCCTGAATGGGTAAATAAAATTTGGAACTAAAATATTTAAAGGTATTTTACCTTGAGAAAAGGGATTAATCATTATGATTAATCCCTTTTTATATCTATACTAGAATAAGTGATTTTTATAGGATTGGAGAATAGAATCGATATTTTATTAAGTAAAGTATAATATGAGTCTTTTAATACGGTCCCCACTCAATATTCACGCCAATAATAAGAAAAATAAGTCCGATGATAAACCAAATGAATGCAAGTGGAGCCATGAAGCGAATCCATTTGCCGTAAGAAATGCCGCTCGCTGCGAGTACGCCCATTAAAACACCGGAAGTTGGATTGAGGCAGTTTACTACACCTTCTCCAAGCATAACAGCTTGTACTGTAACTTGACGTGTAATGTGCATGAAATCAGCTAATGGAGCTAATATCGGAATGAAAATAACAGATTCTCCTGTCCCGGATGAAATGAGGAAATGTAATGCGGCACTACTTACATACATGCCGATAACGCCAAATACAGGGCTTTGTCCTTCGAGAGACTGTGCGAGTTGGTTAACGATTGTATCAAGTAATTTGCCTTGTTCTAAAATGACTGAAATACAACGAGCCATTCCGACGATCAAAGCACCGTATATGAGATTTTGGCAGCCTGCTAGAAAAGTAGAAGCGATATCGTTCGCTTTCATACCACCTATTATTCCAGCTGTAATTGCTATGAAAATAAAAGTAGCGGTCATTTCTGCGTCAGTCCAATGTAGACGAAAAGCGCCTATTAAAAATACAATTAATGATAAAGCTGAAACGAGTAAAATTAATTTGTGACGTATTGTCCAAGGAACTTCAGTTTTCTCTAGTTCTTTCTCACTTGAAAGAGCATTACTTGGAAACCAGTTATCTCCGAGTATGCTTCCTTTATTCGGTTTCTTCAAACGTTTTACGTACCAATTAATATATAAAATGGTAGCAATTAAAAAAGAGATATAAATTGCCGTGCGTAAACCAATCCCCGAAAACATCGGAAGTTCTGCAATTTTTTGTGAAATGCCTAAAGGTGAGGGAGATAAAATAGTAGCATTAAAACCAGCATAAGTGCCTAAATAAATAATTGCTACACCAACGATAGCATCCCATTTTAATGTGCGTGCAACGATGATACCGATGGGGATAAAGCCGATAACTGAGTTAACGATAATACCAGTCGTTCCGAGAATAGAAAAGAGTGCAGCGACAATGCAAATGAAAAGTAATTGCTGATTGCGAAATTTATTAATAACATGATAGATTAAACCGTCAAGAGCGCCTGTTTTTTCAAGAATGGCGATGGCTCCACCTGTAAATAAAATTAAAAAGATGATTGGAGCAGCAAGTGTCATTCCTTTTTCAATAGCGGTAAAAAAAGAAACAAATCCTACCGGCGATTGTGGAACAGAATGATAACTTCCTGGTATTGTCGTTGTAACAGTACCGTTTGTAACTCTTTTAAACTCCCCAGCAGGAACGAAATATGTAGCAATGGCACAAAGTAAGGCAATAAAAAATAGTAGTACGTACGCGTCAGGCATTTTAAACTTTCGTTTACTCGGCTGCTTTTTTACCTCGGTATGTAATTGCATAAAACCCCTCCTTTTTCACTTAGTTAATTTTTAATATTCTGAAATTTATCTGTGAAATAGATTATAATAAAGGTGGCTTCTTAAGGCAATAGTTTTTCTATCCTTTTTCTGCACATACAAATTCTTGCAACATTAGACAGGGAAACGAAAATAATCCAAGAATATGTTATATAGAAAGAATAAGGAAAAGAGGGGAAAAAAGATGTGGAAAACTACGGATCTATGTGATGAGTTTGAAAAGGAATTACAAATATGTCGCCAGTCATTTCGGTCTTTTGGGAAGAAAGAACAATTTCACGGGAAAATTGCAACGGTGAAAGTGAAGGATGATAATGTACTAGTGAAGGAAGGATTGCAAACATTACCAGAAGGAACGGTATTAGTTGTTGATGGCGGAGCGTCTACGAATTGTGCGTTACTTGGTGATAATTTGGCAGCTATTGCGGAGGAAAGAAAGCTGGCAGGAATTATTATAAATGGATATGTTCGTGATTCTAGTGAACTAAAGAATATTAATATTGGTATTTTAGCGTTAGGGACGATGCCAAATAGAAGTATAAAAGAAGGAAAAGGAGAGCGGAATATTTCGTTGCAATTTGGACAAGTAGAATGGAAGCCGAATGAATATGTTTATGCGGATGAAGATGGCGTCATTATTAGTGAAAAGAGTTTGCATCGTTAAAGGATAGTAAACTACTATTCTTAGAAAATAAATCCGATAAAGCATGGACAAAATTCTTTGTCAATAGTAAAATAATACAGAAATTTATAATTAACAGAATGTATAGGTTTATCGTTTTACGATAACTTGAATGGAAGTCAGTTTTGCCTAGAAAAGTGAATGTTATCACAATGATACGTTCATAAACAAAATTATTTTTCCTATACAAATATAGCCGCGAATGATGCGGGTAGGAGGTGTTGCACAGTTTGTTCGACACTTACAAAAAAAGAGTGTCAATTGCACGCCCTTGAAGGGCCTTTTTTTGTGTAAATAGTAGTAAGGGAGGAAATTTTGGGATGGCAATGTTGAAAAAATGGCTGCTTACGTCGTTAATGGCAGTTACACTCGTATTTGTTTCTTTTGCGAATACAGTACATATTACGTTTGCTGAAGGAAATACAGCAAAACTTGCAATTATTGGTGAATCACAAAAGGGCATTATGTTATGCCCGAAAGAAGAGCAAATTACAGATGGGGAAACAGCTTTAAGTTTGCTGCAAAAAGTCATGGGGGACAAAGTAACAGCAGAGACGATGTCTTTTGGAACGTATGTCAAAGGCATTGACGGCTTAATGGCTGGGGACACTAGCGGCTGGTTGTATGATGTAAATGATAAATCTGCAGAAGTTGGAGCAGATAGTTATAAATTAAATGCTGGAGATGTTGTTGTCTTTCGTTTTGTTGCAGACTGGAGCAATATGAGCCAGGAAACATTACAGCATACATTGGATAAATTTGGTACTTGTAAAACTGTAGAAGAACCAAAGACAGATGACCCAAAACAAGAAAAACCCGAAGAACCAAAAACAGATGATCCAAAACAAGAAAAACCAGAAGAACCAAAAACGGATGATCCAAAACAAGAAAAACCAGAAGAACCAAAAACGGATGATCCAAAACAAGAAAAACCAATCCAAAACAAGAAAAACCAGAAGAACCAAAAACGGATGATCCAAAACAAGAAAAACCAGAAGAACCAAAGACAGATGATCCAAAAAACCAGAAGAACCAAAAACAAATGATGAAAAGGTAGAACAACCAAAGCAAGAGAACATTCAAGTTCCAGTGGCACAAGTAAATGACGCGATCTTTAAGACATCTGAAAAGATGTTACAAGATGGAATTGAAAGTGATTGGGTAGCTTTAGGCCTTTCTCGTTCTGGAAAGAATGTTCCAATTGAGGCGAAATTAAATTATGTTAAGTCAGTAACTGAAAAAGTAGAAAAGCGCATTAACCGTTTTTCAGCGACAGATTTAGCTAGAACGATTATTATGATGAATGCAATGCAAGCAGACCCTACAAAGGTTGGCGAACATAATTTAGTTCGAAAATTGTACGAATCAGATAAAGTGAATTCTGTTACAGGTTATACATTTGCTTTACTTGCATTTGATACGAAGAAATATGAAGTGCCAGTGAATTCAAAATGGAATCGAGTTGCTTTAGTAGATGCGCTTTTAAACTCACAGCATACAGATGGTGGCTGGACTTACGATAGCGCAAGCAGTAAAGACAGTGCTAGTAGCGTTGATGTAACAGGTATGGTTTTATCAGCATTAGCTCCTTATCAAGAACGAGAAGATGTGAAACCCGCTGTGCAAAAGGCTGTTGCCTATTTATATAACGAACAGCTAGAAAACGGTGGTTTTTCTGCTGATGGACAAGAAAATTCTAATAGTGTTGCACAAGCAATTATTGGATTATCTCTTGTACAAGATGTAGATCAAAATCGTCTACATAAGGCAATGCAAAATCTACTGTCATACCAACTTCCAAATGGTGAATTCAAATGGTTACCAAGTGATCAAAACGGTAGCGGAATGGCTACAGAGCAAGCATTCTTAGCTTTACTCCAGTTTAAAGATCTTGGAAAATCGATTTATGACTGGTCAACTGTATCTGTTCCTGAAATTGATACGAAACCAAATGTGGATGCAGAAAATATTGTAGTAGAAAAAGAAGTTACTGAGCAACCAGAAGAACAAAAACAAGTACAACAAGAAACGAAAGATGACACTCTAAAAGTTGTTGTCGATAACGAACCAGTTAAAAGCAAAAAGTCAGGAAACGGTAGTACGTTACCAAAAACAGGAGCATCTTCTCATAGTGCAGCTACAGAAGTAGGTATGGGTGTATTATGTATTGCTTCTGCATATGTATTATGGAGACGTAAAGCAGCTTAACAAAAATTAGGAGCAATCATTTGCTCCTAATTTTTAATATGAAAGGTGAGAGACAACATGAGTAAGATGAAGTGGTTGATTTCTTTAATGCTTTCACTTGGGCTACTTGCCGGGTGTGAAGAGGCAGCTGTAAAGCCTGAGAAGAAAGTAGAACCAAAGCAAGAAGAGGTAGCAAAACAAGAAGAGAAAAAAGATGAAGCGAAACCGGAAGAAAAACCGGAGGAAAAACAAGCTGAACAAGAGCAAAAGCAGCAAGAAGAGCAGAAAGAGAAACAAGAGCAAAAAGTAGAAGAGAAGCCGAAAGAAGAAAAGGCACAGGCACAACCGGAAGTAAAGAAAGAAGAGAAACCTCAGGAACAGCCTGCTATTAAGCAACCAGAACAGCAAAAAGCACAAGAAGAGAAACAACCGAAAGCGCAAGAAATAAAAGAAGAAGCGAAGGTTGTGAATCAGCCGAAAGAAACACCGAAGCAGGAGCAGAAGGTTGATCCGAATAAAGAGCAACAAGCAACTGTACCAACGCCACCAACACCGGTACCAGATCCAGTACCGCCAGTGTCAGTGCCAGATCCAGTAATACCAAAACCAAAACAAGTCACTATCTCAGTAAAAGGTGATAAAGGGTACTTATTAGGTGCGAAAAAAATGGATGTACAAGAAGGCGATACTGTTTATAAAGTATTGCAGCGTACAGGTTTAGATGTGGATGCAATGGGCTCTAAAGGTGATATTTATGTAAAAGGTATTAATGATTTATATGAAAAAGATATTACAGATACTAGTGGATGGAAATATCGTGTGAACGGTGCGTTTCCAAACCATAGTGCAGGTGTAGTAACAGTTAAACCAGGAGATACAATTGAGTGGGTGTATGTATTAAAATAAGAAAGGCATTCGGTAAAGGACTATGAAAATAAGTTTTTCTTCTTTACATCCTTTTGTGAATTTTTTCTATTATATCGGGGTGATGATACTATGTATGATGTGTCTTCATCCTCTTTTTTTAATTGGAGCAATACTATTAATCGTCATAATCAATATAATGCAAGGGAATAGTGAAAAGATAAGAAAGATGTTACCGAGCACAATCGTTTTCTTTTTTATGGTCATTTTATTTAATTCGTTATTAACACATAGAGGGCGAACTACGTTATTTTGGTTAGGTGATAGCCGTATTAAGCTTGAGGCGATTATGTTTGGAGTAGTAATGGGATTATTATTAGTTGCGATTATGTTTACGTTTGCTTCGTATAATGATATTATTTCGAGTCATAAATTTTTATATTTGTTTTCTAGAATTTCACCGAAAGTAGCATTGTTAACGATGATTACGGTGAGGTTTGTTCCTTTGTTTATGAGGCGATTACAGAAAATAACACTCGTTCAAAAAACGAAAGGTGTACAAGTAGACGCAGGTTCCATTGTAGAACGGGTGAAAAATGGTATGCAATTGCTGCAAGTATTATTAATTTGTTCATTAGAAGATGCGCTGCAAACAGCAGATTCTATGCAAGCCCGTGGATTTGGTGTAACGAAGCGTACGACATATATTCGGTATAGAATGGAAAGACGAGATTGGTATACGCTCAGTTATTTAAGTATTCTACTTATCATTGCTATTATATGTAATACGTATGGCGGGGGAAAGCTAATCATTTATCCGAAAGTCGAATCTATTCTATTTCAGCAATACGATGGAGTAATGTTCGGAGTATTTATGATGTTTATTAGTCTACCAATTATAATGGAAGGAAAGGAATGGATATGGTGGCGCATGCAGAAATAAACAATTTATCATTTGTATATGCTGATGAAAACGAATATGCGTTACAGCATATTTCTCTTTCTATTCAAAAAGGAGAGTTTATTGCACTTGCTGGAGGGTCAGGCTCTGGAAAGACGACTTTATTGAAGCATTTTAAAAAGGAATTACTTCCAATCGGTACACGTTCAGGAGAAATTTTTTATGATGACGTTTTATTAGAGGAAGTACCTGATTTATTATCTGCACAAGAAATTGGTATGGTATTTCAAAATCCAGAAAATCAGCTCGTAATGGATACGGTCATTCAAGAATTAGCATTTTCTTTAGAAAATATCGGGTTACCATCACAGATTATTCAAAAACGAATAGCAGAGCTTATTAGCTTCTTAGGATTTCAAGATTTATTGCACCAATCTGTTCATACGTTATCTGGCGGGCAAAAGCAGCTCGTCAATTTAGCTGCGGTATTAGTTATGCAGCCAAAACTATTATTATTAGATGAACCGACGGCGCAGTTAGATCCAATTGCTGCGAAAGAGTTTTTAGGATTGTTAAAACGTATTAACGAAGAACTTGGGATTACGATCGTTTTAAGTGAACATCGTTTAGATGAGGTGATACCACTTGCAACACGCGTTATTTGTATGGATAACGGCCGAATCGTTTATGATGGCAGTCCTAAAACGGTTATAGCGAATATGTGGGAAGTAGAAAAATTTTGTCCATTTATTCCGCAAATTCCAAGATTGTTTTTAGAGTGGAATGTAGAAGATATTCCATTTACAGTGCGAGAAGCACAAATGAAACTGAATAACTTTTCAGAGATATCATATGTGAATGAGCAAATAGCACAAAGTGAAAAGCACGAAGTTATTTTAAGTGCAGAGCATATTTCGTTTCAATATGAAAAAAATAGTCCACTTATTTTACGAGACTTAACCGTATCGATTGAAAAAGGGAAATGGGTAGCTCTCGTTGGAAAAAACGGTACAGGGAAGTCTACACTGTTAACGATTTTGGCGGGATTACAAAAAGCGAGAAGAGGGAAAGTAAAGTGGAATGGGAAAGTGATACATAAAATTGATTCGAAAGAACGATTTAAAAGGATCGGGTATGTATCGCAGCATCCGTATTATCATTTTACATTTGATACAGTGTGGGAAGAAGTGTATGAACGTGCACGTGAGTTATACGGAGAACAAGGAAAAGAAATAGCAGAAGATATGTTGAAGAAGTTTTGGTTGTATTCGCTTAAAGAACGCCATCCGCATGATTGTAGCGGGGGAGAGCAACAACTACTTGCGTTATGTACAACGTTATTATCAAAGCCGACTTTATTGTTACTTGATGAACCGACAAAGGGATTAGATCCGTGGAAAAAAGAAAGAGTAGGAGAGCTATTTAGAAAGCTGCAAAAAGAAGGTACAACAATTGTAATGGCAACGCATGATATTGAGTTTGCAGCGAAATACGTTGATCAATGCATGATGTTATTTGACGGAGCAGTCATTATGAATGATACACCGAAAGAATTTTTTAGTGGCAACTTCTTTTATACAACCTCTATTAATCGATTTATTCGAAAAGAGTTACCATATGCATTAACGTGGGAGGATGTGTACGAAGCGTGTCCAAACGATATGTTGCATTCATAATATGTATTTTTGCAGTAATAATAGGCACACTACTCTTTACTACACTTATCATGGACGGTTATTACATGTTAAGTAGTTTGTTTTTATTAGTTGTTATTATGTTACCGTTTTATATCCGTTTTGAAAGAAAGGCTTTTGTTTCACGTGAAATTGTGCTCGTTGCTGTGTTAGCGGCAATTGCAGCAGTTAGCCGTGTACCATTTTCTATTTTACCAAGTGTACAACCGACTTCATTTGTCATTATCGTTTCTGCAATTGTGTTTGGGAGTGAAACTGGTTTTATGATCGGTGCAACAGCGGCTATCGTATCTAACATCTTTTTAGGACAAGGTCCGTGGACGCCGTGGCAAATGTTTTCTTGGGGCATGATTGGTTTTATAGCTGGATTATTACGTAATACATTTTTAATGAAAAAGCTATGGGGAAGGCTTCTATACGGATTGTTTGTTGGATTTTTATTTGGCTGGATTATGAACTTATGGGGGCTTCTCGGTTTCATACGTGAGGCAACGTGGGAAGCAGTCGTTTCGTATTATATTGCAAGTTTTTATTTCGATTTGAGTCATGCAATTTCGAATGTTATTTTCTTACTACTATTTAGTACGTCTTGGATTACGATTCTTACGAGATTTAAAAAGAAATACGGCATATTAGATAAGCATAACATGGCATAGAAAAGCATACTCATATAAGGTAGGGTCGCGACTTACATATTCGTTTGCCTCTTTCATGCTTCTTACACATTGTAAGGAGCATTTTTTATTGTCAAAAAATAGTCCAATATATATACGTTACTATATAAAATTATTTGTATAATAGTAGGTGAGAACTGCTTTCAAAAGGGAGGTGTATAGTTAATGAAGTTAGTTATTCCGAAGCAACACGGTGCATGGGCCATGCTCGTTATACCATTTCTATTAAGTGTCATGCTTGGGAAACCTACTATGTATCATATTCCATTGTTTTTAGCTTGGTTCTTTATCTATTTAGCTACGTATCCATTTCTTACGTACATAAAGCAAAAACGAAAAAAAGAGTACTTACATGCTGCAATTGTATATTTTATCATCGCTTTCGTATTTGGGATGATCTCTCTATTATATGAATGGCGCATTCTTTTATTCATAGCAGTAATGATTCCGTTATTTATAGTAAATATGTATTACGCCCGTCAAAAGAATGAAAGAGCGTTACTAAATGACATTAGTGCGATTATTGTTTTCTGTATTGGTGGTTTAGTTAGTTATTATTTTTCAATGAAACTTATAGATAAAACAGCATTATTTATTGCGCTTATTTCATTTTTATATTTTTTAGGAAGTACATTTTATGTAAAAACGATGATTCGCGAGAAAAATAACCCGAAGTATCGTCTTATATCATGGGGGTATCATATTGTATTAACAGTCATTGTCTTTGCTATCAATCCGTGGTGTTCTCTTATTTTTATACCGAGTGTCATTCGAGCAATTATGTTATATGGCAAAAAAATTTCTATTATAAAAGTAGGGGTTTTAGAAATTGCTAATTCTGTATATTTTTTAATTATAACGGTAATAATTATGAAGTATGCCATTTGAAAAAACTTCCCACCTTATGATGGGAAGTTTTTTCAATCTTGTTCTAAAATATGAACCGTGTAATCACAGCGTTGAATAGCTTGTTCGATCGCATAAAGTGATTGTTCAATACGAGCGCGATTAAAATCTTTTTCAACAGTCTGTAGCGCTTCTTCTAAACAATGTTTTGCTTCTTGTAATGATTGAAAAGAATTTTGGACATATCCGCGAGCATTTTCGTGCATTTCATAATCCTCCTTGCATATTCATATATGTATAGTATGAACAGTAAGGAACAAAATATAATTTGTTATATTTGTTTGACAATTAGAATGAAATTACGTATAGTAAGAATTAAGTGAATATTTTCTTATCCAGAGAGGTGGAGGGACTGGCCCGATGAAACCCAGCAACCGCGATGCAGGTGCTAATTCCAGCAGAACATATTTGTTCTGGGAGATAAGACGAAGATATATACGTAACTTCTTCTTATCGGAGAGGTTTTTTTGTTGCAAAAAAACCGATTACGAAAATTTATATTAAGAAGAAAGGGGTTGCGAAGTACTGTGACACTCGAAAAATACGTAAAACTGCGTAGTACAGTTTATGAATATATGATAGAGCAAGATAAGCCAATATCATTGTTAGATATTCAAGAACATATCGTTTCGCATCATGAAGGAAAATTCACGAAAAAGATGTTACATCAATTTTATTTATCAAGACTATTAGATGAACTGAAACTGGATGGGAAAATTACATTAGCTGATGAATATCTCTATACTGAAAAAGGGGTATTTTATAAGGCGGGAAAAGGGAGCTAAGCTCTCTTTTTTTTTGAAGTATGTAGAGTAAAAGACTGCTTAAGCAGCCTGATACAAGGGAATGGTGTTGAGTGTGTAGTGTCAAAGATTGAATGTGCCTGAAAGAGGCACTTCATATCGGCTGCAAATGAAAAGAGACACCTCCGCCGAATAGGTGTCAGTCGTTTTGTCATATAGACTTGCTATTTGACAGTTATTAGAATAACATGCAGGGTTTTGGAAGTCAAAAGGGAATTAAAGGAAGAGGTGTTGTTATGTACGCTTACTTACTAAATGATATAACGAAATGGATTCCTAAGTACATTATGGATAAAGGTTATGAATATTATGAAGAAGGACATGTAGAAGATGTTGAAATACAAGAAAAGAAAATATTTGCTTTTGTTACTGGAAATGCAGGAAACTATGAAGTAATGATTGATCTTGAAAATTTTACAGAAAGTAGCTGCGAGTGTCCATATGAGAATTATTGTAAGCATATGGCGGCAGTTGTTTATGATATTCAAAGTGCTGGTGAGAGTACGGTGAAAGAGAAACTGAAAGATTTAGAAAAGGAAGAGTTACTTACATTATTAAATCGTTTATTACAAAGTTCGAAAAACGTGCAAATTGTAGAGAAGATGTTAAAGAAGGGGAAACTTTAACTTATAGAGGGAGTTGTTATGTAGTGAATGTACTAATTGTATACGCTCATCCTAGTCCTTCCAGTTTTAATGCGGGGATATTAAAGCATGTGCAAAAAGGATTACAAGAAACAAATCATTCGGTTACGGTACTTGATTTATATAAGGAACAATTTGATCCCGTCCTTGTATTTAATGAGGAGAAGAAAAGACGTGATTTAGTAAATGAAGAAGAGACAGCTCGGTACAGAACGTTAGTGGAAGAAGCGGATACTCTTCTCTTCATTTATCCAATATGGTGGTGGGGGATGCCAGCTATTTTAAAAGGGTTTATTGATCGCATTTTCGTAGCTGGTTTTGCTTATAAATATGAAGGTGCCCTGCCGAAAGGCTTATTGAAAGGTAAGAAGGCATGGGTAATTAATACGTTAGACTCACCGTTATGGTACGTCGCACTACTATATCGATCAGCCGATTGGATTATAATGAAGAGAGGTATTTTACGTTTTTGCGGCATTCGCGATATAAAACGATCTGTTTTTCAATCTGTGAAAACGAGTAAACGAGAGAAGCGGGAAAAATGGTTATTACAAATAGAAGAAAAGGCTCGTACGTTATGAATGAAATGGAACGTATTATAAATTGTTGTCAGTATGATAACGAACTTTTTCGTACATATATTAATTGCTTAATCCAATTGAAGAAATGTAGTGAAACGTTTCAACAAATACAGATTCAATTAAGAAATGATTATTTAATAAGAGGAATTTGTGAAAGAGAAGTGGATGAGGTAGTAAGAGGAAGTAAAGAGTATGAAACGTATTTTCTTCCTAAAGCGTTACAGTGGAATTTCTTGAGGGAAAATCCACATCTGATTGAAAAAGTATGTGAAGATTTTTTTGCATTTGAGGCATTACAGCTTACGGATATAGAGTGGAAGATCGTGATAAATTGCGTGGGAAATAAGTGATTTATTATATAAAAAAGCTAGTATAAAACTAGCTTTTCGTTTAAATAAATAAGAAACATAGACTAATGATAAATCCTGCATATAGTAAGTTAACAACGCAAAATCCCATAATATCACGAGCACCTAAACCAGCTATCGCTAATGCCGGTAATGCCCAGAATGGTTGAATCAAATTCGTCCAAGCATCGCCCCACGCAATTGCCATTGCTGTTTTTGCGGCAGGTACACCAAGTTCAGCGCCAGCTGGAATCATAATTGGTGCTTGCACAGCCCATTGACCCCCACCAGATGGAACGAAAATATTAACGATTCCAGCACTTAAAAAAGTAAAGAGCGGGAAAGTCGTTTCGTTTGAAATGCTAATAAAGTAATTCGAAATAGCCCCTCCAAGTGAAAGTCCTTCACTATTCGCTCCAATCATCATCCCCATAATTCCTGCGTAAAACGGAAATTGAAGTAAAATGCCAGAAGCACTTTTCGTAGAGTCTGAAAAAGCGCGAATATATTGAATCGGAGTACGGTGGAAAATAAGTCCAGCAATTAATAACATAAAAATAACGATGTCTAGCGTAAGGTTAAAGCCTTTCGTATAAAAGTAATTGAAAATATAAATGAGACCTAACAATCCAACGCAAAGTGTAATAATGATGCTATTTTCCATTTTTTCGGCGAATGTATTGTTTCCTACTTCTTGCGCGGCAGCTTCTTCATGGAATACGCTAGGATCTACCGTTATCGTATGTTTTTCATCTGGATGCATCGCTTTATTAATGAGAGGCATCGTAACGAGAAAAATAATAACTGGTACAAGTGCGTATGGTGAGAATAACGTTTCTGTTATTGGAATCGCTTCTTTAATACTTCCAGCTGTCGTTTTAATTAACGTTTCGCCGCCTGTTGCTAACGTAAGAGGAATAGAAGCAGAAAGCCCCGCATGCCAAATGAGAAATCCAGAGTAAGAAGAGGCAATGGCTAGTCTATAGTCTAATCCTTCAAGCTGCCGTGCTACTTCTTTTGCATATAAAACAGATACAACAATACCAAATCCCCAGTTTATGTATGCCCCTAGTAAACTTACGATTGAAATGGCAATAATACCTTGTCCATTCGTTTTCGGTAGTTTTGCCGCTTTCGTTAATCCTTTTTTAATGAGAGGCGCGTTTGCTAAAGCAGATCCTGTCACGAGTACAAGTGCCATTTGCATAGAAAAGGCGAGTAGTCCCCAAATGCCATTACCCCAGTGATTAATCATTTCCACAGGTGTTTGGTGAGTCGCAAACATGCCGAAGAAAATAACGAAAACAGTTAATAAACATGATAAAATAAACGGCTCTGGCAAGAAACGTTGCACTAAGGCGACGCAACCATTTGTAAAAGAACGAAACAAAATAGATCAACCTCCTTATGTATATGTATTACAATTATTCGAGGTTGATTCGTTCATAACCTTTTAGAATTAGAAGATTCTGATATTTTTGGAGGGATTGAAATATTGTCAAGAAGAGTAGTACCACCATCACCCTGACAGAAAAAGTTGCTTTTCCTCAATATGAAATATTGCATATAAAAATGAATTGATGCAAATGCAAAAGCTTATTATAATGAAAGCATAAATATACAACGCATCTTAATACAGCAAAGAGGAGGAAGTAATATGGAAATCGCAATGGCAGTTTTAAAATTTTTAGGTGGAGTAATTCCTTTAGTTCAAGAACTTTTAAAAGCGTTTATGTAAGGTTATTAGTTAGCTATCATATATCAATCATTATTATATCTTACTAAAAAAGAACGGGGTGATTTTTCTGAATAATAAGAAAAGTACCAAGAGAAGAAAGTTCCTTGCATGTTTATTAGTTAGTTTATGCACTCTTAATTATTCATCTATTTCTTTCGCAGAAACACAAGCCGGTAATGCAACTGATATAACTAAAAATGCTAGTAGTATTGATACTGGTATAGGAAATCTTAAATACAATAATCAAGAGGTTTTAGCTGTAAATGGTGATAAAGTAGAGAGTTTTGTTCCGAAAGAAAGTATCAATTCAAATGGTAAATTTGTAGTAGTGGAACGCGAGAAAAAATCACTTACAACGTCACCAGTCGATATTTCGATTATTGATTCTGTAGTAAATCGTACGTATCCAGGAGCTGTACAACTTGCCAATAAAGCATTTGCAGACAATCAACCGAGTTTATTAGTGGCTAAGAGAAAGCCTTTGAATATTAGTATAGACTTACCTGGTATGAGAAAAGAAAATACAATCACTGTTCAAAATCCGACATATGGTAATGTGGCTGGAGCAGTAGACGATTTAGTATCTACTTGGAATGAAAAGTATTCTACAACACATACGTTACCTGCAAGAATGCAATATACAGAATCTATGGTTTATAGTAAATCACAAATCGCAAGTGCTCTTAATGTTAACGCTAAATATCTTGATAACAGTCTAAATATTGACTTTAATGCGGTAGCAAATGGAGAAAAGAAAGTGATGGTGGCCGCATATAAACAAATATTTTATACTGTAAGTGCTGAACTACCAAACAATCCATCTGATCTCTTTGATAATAGTGTTACTTTTGGTGAGTTAACTCGTAAAGGAGTAAGTAATGCGGCTCCACCTGTTATGGTTTCAAATGTAGCTTATGGTAGAACGGTTTATGTAAAATTAGAAACCACATCTAAGAGTAAAGATGTACAAGCTGCTTTTAAAGCTTTACTTAAGAATAACAGCGTCGAAACGAGTGGACAGTATAAAGATATTTTTGAAGAAAGTACCTTTACTGCTGTCGTATTAGGCGGAGATGCGAAAGAGCATAACAAGGTTGTTACAAAAGATTTCAATGAAATCCGAAATATCATTAAAGATAATGCTGAATTAAGTTTTAAAAATCCAGCATACCCAATTTCATATACAAGCACTTTCTTAAAAGATAATGCAACTGCTGCTGTTCATAACAATACAGATTATATCGAGACGACAACTACAGAATATTCAAGTGCTAAAATGACACTTGATCATTACGGTGCTTACGTTGCTCAATTTGATGTATCTTGGGATGAATTCACATTTGATCAAAATGGGAAAGAAGTATTAACACATAAAACATGGGAAGGTAGTGGCAAAGACAAAACGGCTCATTACTCTACAGTTATCCCTCTTCCACCAAATTCAAAAAATATAAAAATTGTAGCAAGAGAATGTACAGGTCTTGCATGGGAATGGTGGAGAACAATTATTAATGAACAAAACGTTCCGTTAACAAATGAAATAAAGGTTTCAATTGGAGGAACAACATTATATCCAACTGCTACTATTAGTCATTAGGTTGGAGTAAAGCGCCCTGGTTATAGGGCGCTTTTTTACTTGTTTGAAAGAATATCGGTGTTTTTAGATGTATCATAATCAATTCGCAAATCTTGTAATCATATTTTTTTATGGCTGTATCAATGTTATTAATGATTGCATTTCCCATTATTAAATCCCCATAAATGTAGCCTATCTTAGGTTGATAGTGATGCATGGTGCCTCAATGTATATAAATGCATTTTGTCGAAATTATTAAAAAGGGGAATTTTTCTATTTGAAGAACTAATAATTGATTGTCAATATGTATTAGAAATCTCAATCTAAACTAAAGGAGAACAAAATGGGACAAAACAATAAGGGCTTTTCTGAAACAGGATTGCGCAAAATGCGCAATATATTGGCGCGGCATGTTGATTCTGGAAAGATTCCTGGGCTCGTCGCCTTAGTCAGCCGAAACGGCGAGACGTATGTCGAAGCGCTTGGAACAATGAGGCATGATGGTGGTGCACCAATGCGTCGGGACACGATTTTTCGATTGGCGTCCACTAGCAAGCCAATCGCAGTTTCACCAGTAATGGTTCTGCTCGATGAGTGCAAACTGCATTTAGACGACCCAGTAGACAAATGGCTACCGGAACTCGCCGACCGACAAGTGTTGAAACAGCCCGATGGCCCGCTAGAAGAGACCGTCCCAGCACGACGTCCTATCACTGTACGAGACTTGTTGACCTCCACATTCGGGCTCGGAGTGGATCTCACGTTGATGGGTTCTCCAATCATGAACGCGTTCTTCGAGAGTGGGATATTCGACACGCCAGGTCAGGATATGCCCGATCCAGATGAGTTTATGCGTCGCCTAGGTGCACTTCCGCTAAGCTATCAGCCCGGAGAGCGGTGGCAGTATCATATCAGTATAGAAGTAATCGGCGTTCTTGTTGCCAGGGTCACGGGTCAGACGTTCGAGTCGTTCTTGCGCGAACGCATATTCGATCCGCTAGGAATGAAGGACACTGGATTCTACGTACCTCAGCTCAAGATTGATCGGCTTCCACCAGCCTTCAACCCCAATCCGCAGACAGGTGAATTCATCGTTTGGGATGAGGGGGCGGGTGGACGTTACAGCAAACCTCCAGCATTCCAAGCAGGCGGTGGTGGACTGCTTGGAACCGTCGACGATTATCACGCGTATTTGCAGATGCTTTTGAATAAAGGGGTGCACGGTACTAAACGGATCTTGTCTAGGCCCGCAGTCCAGCTGATGACCACCAACCGTCTTACTCCGGAACAACAAGTATACCGAGACGATTTGGCCAAAAATAACGTCCATTTGTCGTTCGGACAAGGGATCCAAGGTGGCTGGGGCTTTGGGATGGCGGTGCGTACCTATCTTGGAGACTACGCGTCTATTGGTCAATTCGGCTGGGATGGTGGAACCGGTACTTCAGCTTACGCTGATCCAGATAAACAGTTTATTGGAATTCTGTTCACCCAGGTTGGGATGTCCACTCCGGCCCCATCGCATCTTATCCAAGACTTCTGGACCACGACCTATCAAGCGATCGAAGACTAGGGTATCGTTTAAAGGAAAACGCCAAGACGGATAGATAATCATAGGCTTGATGGCCACGATCAACACCATGGTTAAAAGTTAGGATAGGACCGTGTTGGAAGTACTGCGGTAATAGTTGGGCATTATTAATAATAGCACAACAAAAAATCCCCTTGGATGCAAGAGGATTTTTTTATTGGGAATAGTAAGGACGAGAGGAGGTGCATTACATATGGGAAAAGGTAGAAGTAATAATGCTGGTAAAAAGCAACCGAATTTCGATGATTCATCTAATTTCGCTAAACAAAGCCAACCGACAGAAAAGAAGAAGAAGTAAAAAAAGGATCTCTCTTGATAAAGAGAGATCCTTTTTTAATATATTGACGTTTCGGCACAACATATCGATTGCTCAACCAAATAGTCATTATAGTCATTCAGGCAAGGCTTAAACTCCTTCGAATGGAAGTTAATTTAATATTATTGCCCTGCTTTTTATAATGCTTCTTCACGTTTACCTTATTTAAAAAGCCAATAAAAAAAAGACACGTTTCCTAAATAAACGAGCTCTTAATGGAGTATTATCTTTATTTTGAGCATTTAATAAAATTCTCCAATTTATATTTTACTCTAATAGTCTATGAAATTTAATTAATTAAATGTAAAATTTATATAGTAAGTTATAAAAATTTATGAAGAACTTTAAATATATTATTCTACAATTAGGCCAAATTATAGAGTGCAAGTTCTACTAGGCTTAAAACTATTGAGAAACATGAGGAGAGGATTACATTGACTATTTATGAGCAATTTATAGAGGCTCTTAAAGAAAAGATAGGCGATACTGTAACATCTGCAGAGATAAAGGACAGATTAATAACAAAATTTAATACAAAACCGGGGAGTATTAATCCTGCTGATTATTGTTATAACCGTTATAACAAAGGGAGAGCTGTTAATAAAAATCTGTTTATATATATAAATAAAAAAACTTTTAGATATGTAGGTGAAAATTATCCTTATACAGGATTAGTTTTTCACAAACCTAAAGGGACAGATTGTGAATCTGTTGTAGGTGAGTGGGATAATGGGAAACTTCTTGTCTATGGGGATAAGGATAAAATAGGAATCTCACAAATTAAAAAGTTATATGAGGCATATTTTGAAATGTTACGATTTGAAATGAATGTTCTTGGTTGTAAGGCGACTGAATTAAGGCATCTTATAGGTCGTCTAGGTGAATCTTTTTGTGTTCTTTATACGAATGGTGAGCTATCCAAAGTGACGAATCAGCATGGATATGATGTCATTAAAGATGGACGAAGAATAAGTGTTAAAACAACTGCCCAAGAAAAAGGGTTTATCACGATCAATCAAAACACATTTGACCAATTTGATGACTTCTTTGTAGTTCAGTATAAAGATGATGAGTTGAAAGTATTATTTTATGGGCCAAAGGAAGAACTTTCGGCGCTTAGACCATATGGGAATAATTATGAGGTCGATATAAATTCTTTTCTTATAGTTTTTTAGCAGAAGCAAGCAGCTCCAACGATGATTAATAAAATAAACAATACAACTAATAAAGTAAAACCTTCAGCAAAATCGCAACTACCACCAAATCCCATAATAGTTCCTCCTTTAATAAGAGGGAACAACAGGGGTATGCTCATGTAATTACATTCTAAAAAAAAACATATTTGGAGCCACTTGGCGTTCTTATCATTAATTTTAACTTTTTGTTCAGGAATACAAGCTCTAGCATTTTGGACAATCCGTTTAGATTTCGATATTTCTTGGTGGATTCCTAATTTATATTTATTAGTTTACCCATGCTTCTTTTTAAAAAGTGTTTGGAGAGAGTGTGGACGGTATGACAGTAGCATGAGAAAAGAAAGAAAAGAATTCATTTAATAAAAGAAAGACAGGGGCTTTAAGCACATTCGAATTCTAGATCAGTTTTTTCGCTAGCCTTACAGCAGAAGTTAAAACAGAAGCTAAACAATTTTTGAAATGAAAATAGCCGATGTTTCCTTAACATAGGAAACATCGGCTTGTATTATTTATATTGAGTTAGTTTACGTTTCTGGAATAATTGTAATAGCGACGGTCCGAACAGGAGCCTCTTTTTCGTCACCTTTACTTTGGGTATGGTAGTATTTATTCATTAATTCATTAAGTTCGTTTTGAAAGTTCATAAAGTGTTCTTCATCTAGCTTTAATTCCACTACAGAAAAAGTAGCATTATCTTCTTGACTGTTTTGTTCCTCTAATTTTTTAAGGTAACTTTGATATTGTGTCATAAGTGATAATTGGTAATAGGAAATGTAATTTAACTTTTCCTCATCACATAATCCTTTCCACTCACTTCCTTCAATTTTTGCATCTTCTTCATTGATTGCGTAATATTTTTCAGAAACAGATTTTACCTTTTTTTCGTTAATTACATGGACGATATCAGAATCAACCATAGTTTGTAGATGTCTATATAGAGTTGCTTGTGGTACATTTTTAATGATTTTTACCATTTCTAATGGTGTTAGTCCATCTTCTTTATTTCTCATTAATACTTGGCAAATTTTCATTCTTACTGGATGCATTAAGATTTCAACTTTATTACTCACTATATATCACCTTATTCATTATTTATTCTCATTATAAATAATGAGAATAATGTTTGCAATGCATCTGCTCTTGATTTATCATTATTATTATCAATAATGATAATGAGTTTAGGAAGGAATGATAAAAATGCAACTACATTATGGATGGAATGATCTTAAAGACATGGATATTATGGCGTTTCTCCCAATCATATTGCCAGTTATTGCAGTCGGGGTACTTTTAGTTTTCATTGCACTAATTGATTTATACCGACATAGAAAAACAAGAAAAAATGTACTTGTATGGGCGCTAATTATTCTTTTTGTTAACGTATTGGGACCTATTCTATACTTTGTTATAGGGAGAAAGGACAGTGAGAAATTATGAAATTAGAGATTAGAAATGTAACAAAATCATTTAAAGGGAAAATTGCTGTCAATACTTTCTCAATGGAACTGCAATCAGGGGAATGTGTAGGGTTAATCGGACCAAATGGAGCAGGGAAATCTACATTAATAAAAGTGATTTCGGATATTATTAATCCAGATGTGGGTGAAGTGTTATTGAATGGGATAAAAATATCAAAAATGAAAAGGGAAATTGGCTACTTACCGCAATACCCTAATTTTTTTCATTGGATGACAGCGCGAGAAACCCTTATGTTTATGGGGCAACTTTCAGGGATGAAAAAAGAAGCTTTGTCAAAGTCGATACCAAAAATTTTGGAGAAAGTTGGATTAAGTGGGGAAGAAGATTCGAAGGTGAGTACCTTTTCTGGTGGAATGAAACAAAGACTCGGTATTGCACAAGCATTACTGCATAAACCGGCGCTTATTGTCATGGATGAGCCAGTATCCGCATTAGATCCAATAGGTAGAAGGGAAGTATTAAATCTCATTGAAGAAATAAAAAAAGATACGACTATTTTATTATCAACCCATATATTGAGTGATGCAGAAGAAATCTGTGAACGATTTGTCATGATTAAAGATGGAACAAAGATAGAAGATACAACAATTACTGAGCTTTTACACCGTAATAGCGAAAATAAATTAATCATTGAAATTACAGCTAAAGATCGAGAGTGGATTGACGTTGTAAAAAATTTGCCTTATGTGAAGGATGTAGAAGTGATTGGACTTAAAGTCAAAGTGAAGGTTGAAAGTATCAAAATAAATAAAAATATGTTACTGCAAAATGCACTCGAACATAAAGTGGACATCGTTAAGTTTGAAATAAACAACGATACTTTAGAAGAAATTTTCTTGAAATTGGTGGTGCAAAAATGAATAACTCAATGATATTGATAAAAAAAGAATGTGTTCAAATGTTACGTGATTTTAAGATCATTTGGCTACCAATTGTTTTTATATTTTTAGGGGCAACACAGCCAATAGTAACGCATTACTTACCATCCATTTTAGGAGCATTAGGTGGAGGGCAGGGAATTACCATCGATCCAAGTATGACATCACAAAAAGGAGGCGAAGTATTAGCGAGTACTTTGGGGTCTCAGTTTGATCAGCTCGGACTTATGATTCTAGTGATTTCTATGATGGGTGCTATTCAAACAGATAAAGCTAACGGTATGTTGGCCTTTATTTTAACGAGACCTGTTACGGTTACTTCATATATAGTGGGGAAAATAGTATCAAATTATGTAATAGTAGCGCTTAGTGTAATGATTGGATACTTTACCTCTTATCTATATACAAACTATCTTTTTACTGTTGTTCCGTTTTCGCACATGATTACTGGATTACTATTTTATTTAATTTGGGTTCTTTTTATCGTATCTTTCACAACAATGATAAGTGCTATTTTTCACAGTCAAGGTATTATTGCACTAATTTCAATTGTTGTTCTTTTAGCTTGTAGAATAATCGTCGGTTTGAGTCCAATAATAGATCAAGTTAATCCAGCCAGTATGAGTAAACACGCAATGGAAACGTTAGTCACAGGGGGAGTGAATGCAACTGCAATGGTCAATGTACTACTAACGATTATTTGGATCTTATTGACACTCTTCGTGACAAATTATTGGATTGCTAATAAAAAATTCACGTATGAATAAGAAAAGAATAATCGTGATGAGGGGATTTATTAAAATAAATACCCCAATAAGAAGAAGCTTCCACTACTGTGGAAGCTTCTCTAAATGATGTGCAATATCAATATACATATTTGAGTAGACTGAATGTATTTCATTACTTGGCGTAGCGTTAGAAGAGAAGTGGACAATGACCATATTTGCTTTCGGATCGATGTAAAGTGTTTGTCCGTAACTACCTAACACTTCAAAAGCACCTTGTTCATTGTGCGGAATCCACCATTGATTATGATAAGAAATGGAAGCTCCAGGGCCAACTGCAAGTTCACCTTCTTGGACATTTTTTATATCTTTAGTAATAGAAGAAGGGAGAATTTGTTTTCTATTATATTCCCCGTTGTTTAATAGTAATTGCCCGAATCTAGCCATATCTCTAGCAGTTGCATTTAAACCAGCGCTAGCTTGTTCAACTTTTGTTTCATCGGTGACATAATAAGCATTTTCTTCCATACCAATTTGAGACCATATGCGCTCGCTAACATTTTCAGCTAATGATTTACCCGTGATAGTTCGAATAACCCAAGCGAGTGTTTCGGCTGATCCGTTATCGTAAGAAAAATCGGAACCAGGCGTTGCAGTTTCTTCTGCTTCTCGTAACATATCATAAATTTTCATCGGACCGTCGTAGTTTTTACCTCTAGGTAAAATATTGCTCGCTAAATATAGTTGTGCATCTTGATTTTCTAACGCTGGATGTTCGTATCCGTGAGTAGGGTATTCTACAGAAACTTGCATGTCCATTAATTGCTGAAGTGTGGCATTACCGAACGGTGTATTTTTTAATTCTTTTATATATGCGTCAGCTGTTTTTTCTAAGTCAATACGATTTTCTTCAGCGAGAGATTGTATAATTGCACCGGTAAAAACCTTTGCTAATGACGCCATGCCATGAGGTTCACTCTCGTTATACCCGTTGAAATATCGTTCATAAACAAGTTGTCCATTGTGTACAACGACAAAAGCATCCGTTTTGTTATCGTCTAAAAGTTTTTTTAGAGGAGTTGTATTTCGAAATCTACGCTCCACAGCAAAATCGTCTAAGTTTTGTGATGCGGTAGAGAAGTGGGAAACGTGATCCGGGTTATTATTTACCTCGTTAATTAAAGTGAATTCTTTCATATGTGTGTACGACCAACGTAAGTAAGGATCATCTAACCAATTTTTTTTCGTCACGTTATTTTTTGATGGGATTGTTTTATTATGTTTGAAGTATGTAAAACCGAGCCCTGTAATTACAAATATGAATGTGATTATGAGTAAGAGTAGGGGAGATTTTTTAAGTTTCATATCGGTCCCTCCTTTTTTATTTCTATTATAAGTATACGCTTCTATTAAAAGAAATACAAAATAAGGAAAGTAAACGGGGAAGTTTACTTTCCTTATTCATGTTAAGCGGAAACTTTTCCATCTGTATGTTGTTTCTTGAATTTTTGTTTTCGTCCGTGTAATCCATAATATAGAAGTAAAGTGAAGGCAACGATAATAGCTGCGATAAAATACATATTATGGTAACTTGATTTCGCTGCGACGATACCTAAAATGAAAGAACCAAAGCCAATACCACTATCAAAGAATGAGAAGTAAGTAGCTGTCGCAGAACCACGTCGGTGGTTTGGAGCGGCAGAAATCGCAATCGTTTGGAAGCTAGGAATTAATGTCCCGTAGCCTAAACCGATTAGCATACCTGCGCCAAGGAACCAAAATGAAGTTTGTGCTTGGCTTAAAATAAACATCCCAATTGTGAAAATAATGATAGCAGGGTAAACAAGTACATTTTCACCGAAGCGATCAAAAATCTTTCCTGTAAATGGACGAGAAATTACAACAACAAGTGCGTATACAATAAAGAAGTAACTAGCAACTTCTCCTAAACCGATCTCTTTCGCATAAATAGGAATAAAGGATAAAATGCCACTATAAGAAAAGGCTAAAACAAATCCTGTCAGAGCGATCGGAATAGAGGATGGTTCAATTAAGTCCTTCCATTTCATTTTTTCTCGTTTTTGTTTGTTCACTGGTGCTTCATGCGGAATATTTACAAGTAGTCCTAATAAAAATGCAAGCAATGAAAATACGGAACAAACGATAAATAGTACAGTAAATGAAAAATGAGAAATAATTGTTAAACCTAAAAAAGGACCAATTACCATCGGCAGACTCATGAATACGCCGAAATAGGCAAGTGCTTCGCCTCGTCTATGAGCTGGCGCAACATCTGTGACAATCGTACCAGTTGCTGTCGTTGCCATACCGAACCCAATACCATGTAAGAAGCGAAGGGCAAGTAATAAAAATAAACTTTGCGCACCGAAATACATAACAGTAGCAGCTAAAAATAATGAAAGTGAAATAAATAATATTTTCTTTCTTCCTAAATCATCGAGCCATTTACCTGTAAATGGTCTACATAAAACAGATGAAATAAGAAAAACAGTTGCAACTAAACCAATTTCCTCAGGTTTTCCTTTTAGGCCGTCTATTACATAGACAGGCAGAGTAGTCATAAGCATGTAAAATGTTAAGAAGAGAAATAGACTACTAAAACAAGTTCCGAGGAAATCCTTCGTCCAAAGTTTCTCACTTTGCATCGTCATCCCTCCAATTTAATCTAAATTTTTAATAATTTGTTGTAACACTTCAAATGCTTGATGTAAATCATCTTCGTTAATATCTTCTAGTGTTTTTTCTTCGAAAGTATCAACTTCTTCTTGCCATACCGGAATCATTTTTATCGCTGTCTCTGATAAAGAAATGAGCTTCTCACGACGATCTTTTCCTTCTGTACGAATAATCCAGCCCATCGTTTCCATACGTGTTAACGTACGAGTCATCGTTGGTGATTCAACATTTAAGTACTGGCACAATTCTGTTTGCGTACAAGAACCGGTTTGATTAATGCGGAAAATAACAGCCCATTGCGCACTGAATAGCCCAGTTGGAGATACGCGTTCATTAAATTTCTTTGTGAATTTTCGAGAAGTCTGGCTGACAATGTGAAAAAAATGTTGTTTTTCGTCCATGTATTTTGATCCTTTCAAATTAGTTACCTAGCTAACTATATACTTTTTCATTATAATTGTCTAGTAATAGACATGTTGATTTATGTAAAAATTTCGTATAGGTTTTATGTTGCGAACGTATATTCTGCATGCTATTCTTTAAGTAAGTAAAGAATTTTCTTTCTATTAAAAAGAATGGGGGAACTTGTGATGATTAAGCCTGCAACAATGGAGTTTGTTTCACTATCGAACGGAGAAACGATTGCGTATCAGGAAGTTGGAAGGCAAAATGCAGAAATTCTTGTACTCATTCACGGAAACATGACATCGTCACAACATTGGGATTTAGTAATTGAAAAGCTGCAAGACCGATACCATATTTACGCTCTTGATTTAAGAGGATTTGGACAATCAACATATAATCAATCGATAGATTCATTACAAGACTTTGCAAGAGATGTAAAACTATTTATTGATCAATTAAAACTAGAGAAATTTTCATTAATGGGCTGGTCAATGGGTGGTGGTGTTGCGATGCAATTTACAGCGAATCATCCAACTTTTGTTGAAAAGTTAATTTTAGTAGAATCAGTAGGCATGAAGGGATATCCAATTTTTAAAAAAGATATAAACGGGCAACCGATCGTATCAAGTTTAGTAAAGACGAAAGAAGAAATCGCGCAAGATCCCGTACAAATTGCTCCAGTGCTAGATGCGATAAAAAATATGAATAAATTATATTACCGTACAGTATGGAATCTATTAATATATACACATAATCAACCGGAACCGGATCGTTACGAAAAGTATTTAGACGATATGTTAACGCAACGTAATTTCGTGGATGTAAATTATGCGCTCATTACATTTAATATTTCGGATGAACATAACGGGGTTGTAGAGGGAAATAAGCAAATTCATCATATTAAAGCTCCAACACTCGTCATACAAGGTGACAGAGATTATGTCGTACCGCAAGTAGTCGGTGAGGAATTAGCAAAACATTTGCCGAATGCAGAGTTGAAAGTGTTAGAGGATTGCGGTCATTCGCCGTTTATTGATTGTTTAGATGTATTTATAAAACATGTAGAGGATTGGTTAGAAGAGAAATAATCCCCGAAATGATAAGTATTGCATATACTATAACATTGTAGGTAAAAGGGGAGATTATCCATGCATCATCCGTTCTTAATTGCGCATTCGCCATATAATCATCACTTATATACAAAAATAATGATAGCTCCGATGTATATGCAAGTTTCACCAGCTGTAGTTCCTTTACAAATGCAATACCCGCAGCCACCAATTGCTCATGCACAGCAATACGTGTATGAAACTGCTTTTTATAAACATCCGTATTTCAAGCAATTCCATAACAATGTGAAAGCGCAAGTATGGGAAGGATAAGAAGCTAAAAGATTCATTCTTTTAGCTTCTTTTTTATTCATAATATTCGTACACGCATTTGGAGAAACAGTTTATAATGAAAAGTGGAAAGCGTGAGAAGGAGAGGGAAAAGGATGTCGATGCGTTTTACTTTTTGGATTATGGTTGGAATTGTAGCAATCTCGGGTTTGTCACAAGGGATGCTTTTACCGGCCATTGCAATGATTTTTGAACAAGAAGGGGTAAGTTCAAGTATTAACGGTATTCATGCGACGGCATTATACATTGGGATATTAGTTATTTCACCGTTTCTTGAAAAACCGATGCAAAAGTTTGGAATGAAGCCAATTATCGTTATTGGTGGGTTTCTCGTTATTATTTCATTATTCTTTTTTACACAAACTTTTTCATTTTGGGTATGGTTTATTCTTAGATTTCTAGTTGGAGTCGGAGATCATATGCTTCATGTCGGAACACAAACATGGATTACGACAACATCAGACCCGAGTAAAATAGGGAGACAAGTATCGATATACGGTGTATTCTTCGGAATTGGTTTTGCCGTTGGTCCGTATTTAGCAAGCACTGTGCAGTACGGTCTTGCAACACCATTTATTATATCTACTATACTTTGCTTAATAGGTTGGCTATTATTACTTCCAACGAAAAATGCATTCCCGGCGCAAGATGAAAGAGAAGTGGAGAGTGAATCATCATTTTCTCGTTATAAACAAGTTGTTGGATTAGGTTGGATTGCATTACTAGGACCACTTGCATACGGCGTACTGGAAGCAATGTTAAATAGTAACTTGCCAGTATACGCGCTTCGTAAAGGATGGTCTGTATCAGATGTATCCTTCTTATTACCAGCGTTCGCAGTTGGGGGCATTATTACACAAATTCCACTCGGTATATTAAGTGATAAATACGGAAGAGATCGTATTTTAACGTGGACGTTCAGCGTAAGTACGGGCATTTTCCTACTTGCAGCAGTATTTGATCACTATTACTGGATCGTCTTTGCCTGTATGCTGTTAGCGGGTATGGTCATTGGATCATGCTTCTCACTAGGTCTTGGATTTATGACAGATTTATTACCGAGACATTTACTACCAGCAGGTAATATATTATCTGGAATCGCCTTTAGTTTAGGAAGTATTATGGGACCTGTATTAGGAGGCGTATTTATAGAAAAAATACAGTATACAAGCTTTTTTATTGCGGTTATGATTATAATGGGAATTCTCGCAATGGTATATATGGTCTACATGAAGAATCAATTCGCATCAAGAAAAATAGAAAGTAGGTTAGGGCATGACAAAACAACCTAATAAAAAGAAATTTGAAGTACTCGAAAACGAAACAATTACAGACTGCTTAGCACGTATGGAACAAGAAGGCTATGCACCGTCTCGTCGTATGGAAGAACCAATCTTTCATGAAGTGAAGAAAAACGGCAAAACAGAAGTTGAACCGTGCGGTAGAAAGATTGTCTTTGAGGGGAAATTGAAGTAATAAGTTATATAAAAAATTACTTTCAGGTACAAATAAGATAAAACAAATAGTTACATGAAAAAACGCTGTTGATGCCAATATCAATAGCGTTTTTGTTTTTAGGAAATATATATCAAAATGAATTTCTGCTTGAATGAAACTAGCAAAGTCAATAATGTTTTTTTGTAAATACATTGCCGGTGATTCGTTATTCTCCACTTGAATCACTATCATAAAAAGAAAATGTAAACCATACTTCTTCTTGAGATGTTTTAATTGCTCTGTTTTTCCTTCAAGGGATTTTAGAATAACTTGCAACTGATTATTTATATCGTATGATTCTTGATAGCCGGTGCTGAAAGTCCAATTAGTTTCTTTTCTATATAGGGTTTTGGTGGATACAAGATTCGGATTATCACGTTTTGCAACAACATCACCTTTTTTATAAGTTCTTGTAGGCTCGATACTTAGGGCGTCGGTAATTGCTTCAACAGGGAATATATTACCCGTTGCACTAAAATAAGCCATAACTTTGGTTTTATCCAGAGTGGCTCCTCCTCTATTATTAAGATGTTAATCTTATTACATTATAAAAATTTATGAATGTAAATAGAATTTTTATCCTGCTATTTGTGGGCAGTAAAACTTCTAATGGGAGGAAATTAGGTGAGAGCCAATTATCCATAAAAGTATGATTAGTGTGGGAGGAATAAAACCTCACTAGTTTCATTGTATTAAATTCCGGCGTTGGGATATTAGTTAAAGATGGATACCTATACATTTGTAGGACAGAACAATTATACAAAAGTAGGATGCTTAAAAATATAAATATTTGTATGATAAAAACAAAATATATTTTAAAAATCAGAATGTAGAGGAGAGGGCAATATATAATGATACAAAGCATATATGAAACTCATTTACATGTAAGAAATTTAGAAAAGGCGATAGATTTTTATCAAAATAAGTTAAGCTTAACAGTAGCAAAAAAATTATCGGAAAGACGAGTTGCGTTCTTTTGGGTAGGAGAAAGTAAAGAGCAAATGCTCGGGTTATGGGAAGTACATACGAATGAAGAGTTTGAGATGAAACATTTCGCTTTTCGTGTAGATTTAGAGTTTTTAAATGCTTCAAAAGTATGGTTAGAGAAGCGTGGAATAGAGGTAGTAGGGAGTCAAGGGAAAGGAAATCGAGAACCAATTGTCCAAAGGTGGATGCCAGCTGCAAGTGTATATTTTCTAGATTGTGATGGAAATAAATTAGAGTTTATTTCTATGTTACATGATGATCCAGATGAATTAGAATATGCAACGTATTTAAGTGAATGGGATGCGGAGCATCAAGAAAAATAAAGTTTAAACAGTAGGAGTTATATAGTTTTGGATTATATTAAATAGATAGAGACAAATAAAATCCCTCAAGAAAAAGCATGTTCTTGAAGGATTTTTTATGCTTTATATATTTTATATATTTTATATTGCTTGTAACTTATTAATTGTATTTATTTTTAGATATTTCAGCGCGTTGAATATAACCATCAGAGAAGCTAAAATAAAGAGAATAGCTTCCTCGATTATATATAAAGCCTTTACTAGTCATATCCTCTCCGATTCCATCTGGTTCACCAAACCACTCTTTTAATTCATTGATAGTAATATCCATTTTTACCCATATATATCTAGCGTCCGAAGGGTACATGTCAATATTATAATCTCCGTATACTGCTGTATTAGGTGCATCACATTCTGTACATGGTGCTTGCTTCCAAACATCAGGTACTCCAAATTCTTTTTTCACCTCAGATATATCTTTACCCAATGCATTTAATTTAAATGGACCAAACGTCCCATCCTGTAAAGCTGTTGTTAACATTTGTTTCATTTCTTCTTTTGTATTGATGTTGAAATTATAATCTCTGTTTTTTGCTATTGCATTATATAAAAATTGTGCATACTCCTCACGTTTCACAAGCATGTTGCCATTGTAATTACCTGCCTCATCACCGTAGGATATTCGGTTACTACGTAGCGTATTTACAAATTCATAGGCCCAATGATCTTGAGGTACATCTTTAAAGTTACTTTGTCCTTTTGATTGTAATTGAAATGCTTTTTGTAATACTACTGCCATTTCATAACGAGTTAATGCATCATCTGGACGAAAAGCACCTGTTCCATCACCTGTCATAATTCCAGCCTGTACAATAGCTTTAATATCCTTTTCAAACATATGATTTTTAATATCGTTAAACATATTGCTCTGTTCATTGTTGGCTGTTAAACCTAAATGACGAGCAATTAAAGAAGTTACCTGGCCTCTAGTAATATTATCCCCAAAACCAAATTTTCCATTTCCATATCCGTTAAAAAGTCCTGCTGACGCTAAGTAATCAATAGCACCTTTTGACCAGTGGTCCTTTGGTACATCTGTAAATACAGTGTTCGCATTGCCAGCTACCTTAAAGTTATTCGTAGTTGTTTGTGCGTTTGCTGTGCCTACCATCATTGTAGTTGTTAGTGCTGTGGTGATTAAGAATCCGAAAATTTTTTTAGCTTTGCTTGTTTTCTTGCCCATTTGAGAAAGCCTCCCCAGTTTAATTTAACTTTATTAAATATACGTATTACACATATACATTTAATACAATTAAATGTATACATCGCAATTATAACATGTAAATGATGGTTATTTGTCATTCATTTCCTTAATGTGGATAAAATTTCAATAATCTATATGAAGCTATAATTTTTAGATGATAAATATTCATTGCTATTTAATTGAAGAAAAATGCGAAACCTTTTTATAAAATATGGAAATGTTAAAACCCCTTTGATAAAATAGCAATATGCAAAAATAATTATTTATAAATTCTCAATGTAATGAATATTCATGTTTAAATATACGAATTTAACTACATAGTTATTGTAATAAAGGGGGAGAAAGATGTTAGATGAATTGTATAATGCTTTTTTAAATGCATCCGGTTTTACAGAAAGCGCGAGGAAACGAGATCAGTATGATAAATTACATGATTATTTAAAAGATCAAGAAAGAGAATTAAAGCAATACATTCAAGAGGCTGAATCAGCGAAGAGAGATTATGAGAGTAAAAGTAATGGCTTAGAAGCAAATAAAATTCCAGCAGTGGAATTTGAACAAAAACGTCATGAAAAGGATGAAGACTTACATACAGTATTATCCTATTTTAAAAGTGCATTAAGCGAGGTTGGATCTGCGATAGGTACAGCTTATGCAAAGTATTTGGAATATAAAGCGAAAGCAGAAGCGGAGAAAGCGTCAGCATACGCTGCCGCGACCAAAGCTTTTGAAGAAAAGAAAAAGGAATTTGAAAACTTTATCCATTAAGCATACGAAGAATGGAGGGAATCCACATGAGTGGTAAAGAGGTTGAAATTATAGGAAGTAACACAGCAAGTGCCATTTCTTACGCACAAAACATAGAGAACGGCATGAAGGATTCTTTAAATCAAGCGAAAAACTTAAAAGCATACGTTACATGTGCGAACTGGAATGGAAAAACGAGAGATGCCTTTTTAAGTTATCTAGATTTAATCATTCAATATAACTCAGAAATGGTAGAGGCATTTGAAGGACATACGAAAGCTTTGAAAGAGTTAGATAAAAGTATTCAAACGTACGGCGATATATCGGAAGTAAGGGCGATAAAACAGTTGTGATGGAGAAATGAGGGATAAAAGAATGAGAAAAGAAATAAATTTTGCACCTGCTGAATTATATGTTCTCGCAGGTGCAGCTGGGGTTACGGATATATTTGGATTGCCAAATCGTGACGTAATTATTTTACTTGATGAAGAATGTGTCACGAAAGCAACTGCGAGTTTAAAAGAAAAAGGCTTACTTACAAGTGAAAATGGAATTACCCCTGCAGCTTTTCAAATGATTGAGCTATTAAAAGAATATGAAAATTGTCATGAATACACGAGAATGAATAATGTATTAATTGGATTTTTAAAAGAGGATAAAGACCGAGTGGCTGTATTAACGGAAATTGAGCCAAATAAAAAATACGAGATCGACTACATACCAAAGCCAGACGTATATTTTTCCTTATTAACACGCATCCCTTTCTTATTGAGAGAACCGAGGGACATAGAAGATACATTTTTCTCAAAGAGAATGACAGAAACAGAACAACAAACATTTGAGGAAAAAGATTTATCAAATAAAGATGTTATAGCGATAGAAACGTATAAGAGGCCTCGTAGTAATAGAGGAGGAAAATGGGAATGTTTCTTATATTTCACTGAAGGAGAAGATTACGTTCAAATAGATGTAGAACGTAATCGATATGACTGGGTGAGCCTCTATGCGGTGAATAAGAAATTGTATGACGTGTTAAAAATGCCGTATAAAAAATTAGTTGATCCGAGACAATTTTCGTTAGGAGGTATTGAATAATGCAAGTATCAATGGGAGACGGTGGTTCTGGTGGTGGAGAAGAAGTATTAGTTAATTTTCAAGAACTACTTGATATAGTAATGAAATTAGAAGATATATATAAAATCCATGTAGACGTCATTGGAACGAATATTGAGAGTTTATTAAGCAGTGATTTTTATCAAAAAGGTGAAGCGATGAGAGTAATTGAAAAATATCCTGATATATTACACAAAACACTTGAATTTGCTGAACACTATTCTAGGTCGGCGACACTTGTAAGGGTCGCATGTGTAGAAATGCTTGAAAAGGACGAACAATTACGTGAAATATTAAGTAAGTTGTAGAAATCACCATACGGCTGGGGGGATGAAAACGAAATGGATGTGAAATATAGACCTGAACCATGGCAAAACATGGGGGATGGTATGAATCGAATTACAAAAGATACACTCATAAAATTACAGCGCGCAAATGAATTATTGAAAAAAATTGATGGAAGAATACGAGATTTAGACTCAGATGGCAGTATACATTTTAACCCAAAAGATCAATCGCAAAAAATCGGGGAATTACTTGATAGCTATTCGACATTACAAAGATATTGCGGAGAAGCAGGGCGATTGGTCTCTGAACATATAGATAAACCTTTTTTAGTAGAAATGGATAAATTTGCTCAAAAAATGAGAGATACATCTATTCTTAGCTTCGAAACAAATAACCGAATTGGCTCTACAACAACGACAGTATTACCAGATGCGCATGCAGGGTACGGAAGTGTACCACAAACAATTAAAACAAAAAAAGATAAAATAACAGTAGAAGATATTTTTAAAGATTCACCTGCATTTGATAACGTACTTAAAGAAGAATACAAAGAACTAAAAAAACAAAATCCAGATGCAAAACTAAATTATGAAGAATATAAGAAAGTAGTCCCATCCACACGAGGATTTGAATACAAATCGATAGAAGATGAACAGAAAAAACTAGAAATGGTGCGAGATATAGGAATAGGTCTAGGAATCATCATCACAACAATCCTTTGTCCACCACTCGGAACCGCTGCGGCAGTTGTATACGGCGCTGTACAAATCAAAAGTGGTATCGACGGAGAAGACTGGGGAACACATAGGAAATTGAGCCAAGAAGAGCGGGTAGGAAACATCATTTTTGGCGGATTAGATGCAATCCCAGTTGTTGGAGCAGTAGGAAAAGGAGTAAAAGCATTCAAAGGCACGAGTGAATTAGCTGATTTAGCGAAATTATTAAAATTCAAAGAAGGAATGCCTGGTTTTAATCCAAATTTGGGTAAAAATGTGGTACAATCGCTTAAGGAAAATAATCTATTAAAAAATTTAAAAATACAAGGCTGGAAAACCGTAGATAAGATTAATGATGCAGACTACTTCATTAAAGGTCTAGTGGCAAAAGGTGTGGACTCCGTAACCCCATTCGCTAAAGGTGTAGAAATACTGCCAGATGGAAGTGTCGTTAGATCTGGAACGAACTATAGCGGAAAATTCCAAGAAGCCCATGATGCCTCAAAGGCGAGTATTCAGAGTAAGATCTCGAATTTGGAGAGTGGTGGGGTTAAGGGTACGGGGAAAGTTGGTTATGGCAGTAACATTTCAGACAATATCTCAAAAGAAATTAAAGAGTTAGATAAAGAAATAAATAGATTGAAAATAGAGGGAAATGACAAAGAAGTCAAAAGATTAACGCGAGAAAAAAATAAATTGGCCAACAAGTTGGATACGAAAGATGTTATTAGTGATCATTATGACTTGAAGGTTGCAAAGGAGTATGAAAGAAAAATCGATAATTCTAAATATTTTTCTCATGATAAAGGTGATTTTGGGGAAGAAGTGACAAAAATAGTAGCTAGAGACAGTGATTTAGGTAAAGATGTTTCCGATCTGTTCCAAGTGGGGAGAAATGGTATAGATGCAGCATTCCTATCGAAAGGGCCGCCGCCAAAGTTAACTATTATTGAATCAAAGGCATCAGATTCCGCTAGTTTTAGTTACTCGGATAAACAGAAAAAGGGTGGAGATACTTATTTTCAAGACATGGTTAACAGCGATGATCCTAGGTATGCTAATTTTAGAGATAACTTAGAGAATCTGATGGAGGAGAGTCCGGATCTACAATTCGATTTTATTAGAGTTGAAACAGATATAAAGATTACTGATACTGGATTCGGTGTTGATGAGTTAAAGGTAAAGGACTGGAATAAGAAAATAGATTAATTCATAGGGAGGATGCAATGATGAACCCCAAAAAGTTAGAAATGGCTTTTAAAAGATATAGCAAAAATTTTGTGGATGGAATCAAATTTGAAGATGTTAAAGATAAATATAATGTCAGTAGAAGTAAGGTTGAGAAAATTGTTGAGCAAAATGAAACAGAGAAAGATCATATCCTACTAATAAATTTAAGCAAAATTTTCTCATATCACTTGTCACTATGGAAAAACGATGTATTGATAAGCGGTGGAAACAATGTAGAAGGATTAAAGAACATGCAGAAAGTCTTATTTTACCAGTGCATGGGACAAGATCTTTATAAAATCAGATATCCAAAGATGATTTTGGGGTATACGTTTAGAGAAGTCGTTCTCACATTAGTTCATTTTGCAATGTATGGATGGGAGAAAGAAGAAAATATATTATATGATTTTATGGTTCATCACTTCGGTGGACATTTAATAGATGCTAATGAAGAGAATAGACATATTTGGTTTTTGCTAGAACTATACTCGCAGTATAGAAATAAAACCATCATGGGGACAAATGAAAAATTGCATCTAGTCGTGAAAAGTAAGTTTAAAGAAGCTGAACTGCGATGCGATTTAATCCCTGAAGACCTAAATATATATGATGAAGTGTTAGGACGTTGGTCGACTCGTGACTTAGAAGAAATAGAATATCTAATTTCGATAATGTCTCAGTATCATTCTGCGTTAGCTTCTGAAATCGGACAGCTAGGTGAATTTGGTGATTTCAGATACGGATTTTATCCTTTTGAAATATTATTTTTAATCCATGTAAGGAAACAACTAGGGTTGCCAGTACCTACTCAAATCGATAATTTTCTGATGAATACTCCAGAAGCTAGAATGGTATTTGGGGAACATGAGTCATATCCTGAATGGGATCCCGTACTTCAGATGATTGATCAATTTTATCGTGAAAACTATCCGGAATATATTCCTAACAAGCATGGAGAATTATTTCAATAAAAGGGAGGAAGCTAAGATGCCTGATCAAGGGATAGCGCAGATTATATTTCCTGATAGCAAGGATTTGGAAACATTTTTGAAGGAACAAGGAGGTTATGACTTACATGAAGACCTATTAAAATATGGATTGACAACGAAACAGTTTTTATACGTTGACTATAAAGGTGAGCAATACCAAGAAATTGTCAATTTTATTCTTGATTACGAATTTGCCCACCAAATTGAATTAGCAACACAAGAAGAACTTGAGAGATTAGAAGCATTTAATTATGAATTTTTACCCGATAAGATCAAGATGGCCAACAAAATACTGTCACCAAAGGGATATGGTCTGTTGTTATATCCAAATTCGGGCGACTTTTATGCATTATTCATTGGGAAAATAGAGAATATAACAAAAATCCTGCAAGAAGAGGTGTTGCTTGATGATAGAATTCCTTTTCAAGAAAGGTGTATCAAATATTATAGATAGACCTAAGGATTGTATGCCTTCACCCTTGAATCCGATCAAGATTTTCTTATAAGTTAATATCAAGATTGCATAACCATCTAGAATGTGCTATTTTTGGCCACGTACAATTTTAATAACACCATGTGTTACTACAAATGCTTTTAAACTTTTCACCTCCTGAATTCGAAATAATAAAAATGTTTTGGATTTGGGAGGGTTGATAATAGAGATAGAAAAATAAATTGAGAAATGTGCCTATTTTGTTGGTTACTTGGACGCTGACAAAGGTACATGATTAGTAAAGGAATTCAATGGCAACGTTAGGAGAACGTAGTGGCTATTGAATTTTTTATTTTTACAACTGTATTAGAAAGAAAAGCGTGAGAATTAGGCGAGATGATATTTTATTGAAAAGACATGGAAAGGACACAATAATAATGACCTCGTAAGTATTAATATATTACTTGTTACCATATAAAAAGGTGTCATAATACTGTTACTACAAAATTTACAAATCTAATGCTACTTAAAACAGATGAATTTAAAGCACTTGATTGTCAACTAAAGGAAACAAGTGCTTTTTTAATAGATAAGCATGCTATAAATTTATAAAAATTATTTTTGTGAATTAAGGCTAACCCAAATTACTGGTATTATATAATTGAAAATACATTAGCAAAAGGTGTGGACTCCGTAACCCCATTCGCTAAAGGTGTAGAAATAATGCCAGATGGAAGTGTCGTTAGATCTGGAACGAACTATAGCGGAAAATTCCAAGAAGCCCATGATGCCTCAAAGGCGAGTATTCAGAGTAAGATCTCGAATTTGGAGAGTGGTGGGGTTAAGGGTACGGGTAATCCTCCTAAGATAACGGAAATACAAGAGGGGGACCTTGGGAAGCACATTATTAAAGGGAAAAATGGAAGAAAAGAACTGGCACCAAACGTGCGTTATGTTACCGAGGATGGTTATAAATATACAACAGATGAGCTTGGTAGAATAGTAGATGTTGAGGCAGGAGAATTAATACTTCAAAAAGGAAAACGAAACAAAGGAATGCAAGTGGCAGCAGGCCGTGAAGATAGGTTACCTGATGATGATGATGATGGTGGCCACTTGATAGGAACTCAATTCCATGGTTCTGGAGATATAGATAATTTGATTGCTCAAAATAGACAAATTAATCGCTCTGGTGGAGAGTGGTATAATATGGAGCAAGAGTGGGCTAATGCGTTAGGTGGAAAGCCTCCTAAAAAAGTAACAGTAAAGATTGAACCAGTTTATCAAGGAACGTCATTAAGACCAAATTATTTTGAAATAGTTTATGAAATAGAAGGAAAAGGGATATTTGAGAAAACGATTAGAAATCACGCAGGAGGTTGATTAAAGTGGAAAAAGAAATGAACAAGTTGTATAGAGAAATAGCTGAAACGGTTAATGAAATGATTCCAGAAGAATGGGAGAAATTTTATTTTTATGCTCAGATATCGGAAACTGGAGGGGGAACGTACTTTTTTTATAATACACCTGAAAATAGACAATGCTTTAATTATAGTGTGAAAATCCCATTTAACTATGCTATTGATAAAGAAGAATTTAAAAAAAATAAAAGAAAGCTGTTTGAGTTGAGTGATGAACTAAGAAATGTTTTTAAAGATAATCAGCAAGAACTTTGGTATTCCTTTACAATGACTCTTGAGAGTAGTGGGAAATTTAAGATGCATTATGATTATACAAATTGGTTCGATACAGAATATGGTTTTAGTGACCAAATGATTATTTGGAAAAATAAATACTTAGGAGAAGTACCAAATGATGGAGAATATAAAGCGTTAATCGATAAATATCATAGTGAATTTCCGAATAATCCTATTTAACTAAATGAAAGACAGAAAAAATAATAGGGCGTTTGAAAATAGATACTCCATGATGGTTGTACCATCATAGAGTGTTATGTGCAATGATTGAATAGAAAATAAAGTACGAGCTTAGGCGAGATGACATTTTATTGGGCGATGAATATAAACACATGGAATGGGTATGAAACTAACGAACTCGTACAAACTCGTAAGTTTTAACGTAGTAGTTGTCACGACATATAAAAGGTGTCATACTGTTACTATAAAACTTACAAATTTATGCTACTTAAAAACATATGAACTTAAAGCACTTGATTGTCAATTAAAGGCAACAAGTGCTTTTTTGCGTTTTAGCGTAGAAATTTAACAGAGCAATATACTTTTATAAGTGCATTAAGTGTTAAATTTTTATTGTGGTTTTATAGACTGTAGTGGCTATGTACAGTATACGACGATAGTAGAGGAAAAAATAAAGGGTTGTGTTACTTTTTGAAGTCATCGTAAAGTACGTTTTAACGGATGGACGTTATGCACACGTTATCCGCAAAAAACGGATAAACGTTACAGGGATTGTAATTACTGTAACGGGAGAGGACTCAATATGGAAGAGAAAGTAGTGGGTTATGTACGAGTTTCAACGGAAGGACAAGTGCGTGAGCGGGACTGTAAAGAGAATGAACTACAGCTGCTTCATATATCCGAAGATAAAGAACTAGTAGTTAATCGCTTTATGTCACAACGAATCATTGGCAAATCCCTATAATTAAAATTCGGAAAATTAAAATAAAATGTTAAAGTATGTAATTATTTGTTTTATAATGGAATTGTTGTTTGGTAAGACTATTTTAAATATTGAATTGTTTGTAATCTAAATCAAACAGGAGGGTGTAAATATGGGGAGGAAATATGTAATTAGGATTCTAGCTTTACTCTCTGTCATATCTCTTTTCTTTAACTTAATGTTACCAAAGGCTAGCGCAGAAATTGAAAAGATTCCATCATTGAAAACAACAGCTACAAACAAAGCGGATGGCGGAAAAGAGATGCATGCAAAGGAGTCTATCACGATCCAAGACAAAGTAGAGTACACTAACTTAGTTGTTGGTAAAGAGTACACTGTAAAAGGTAAACTAATGAACAAAGTTATTAACAAGCCATTATTAATTGATGGAAAAGAAGTAACAGCTGAAACTAAGTTTACAGCAAAAGAAACGAATGGTTTTGTAACATTAGACTTTCCTTTCGTTGGTGCAGAGCAGCAAGGAAGAGAAGTGGTAGTGTTTGAAGAACTATATGAAGATGGTGTTTTAGTGGCAACTCATGCTGACATTAATGATGTAGGGCAAACGGTTCGATTTGTAGAACCAACAATCAAGGCAACAGCAACAAATAAGGCGGATGGTGGAAAAGAGATGCATGCAAAAGATTCCATCACGATTCAAGATAAAGTGGAATACAAAGATTTGATCGTAGGAAAAGAATATGTTGTAAAAGGTAAACTAATGAACAAAGTTACGAACAAACCATTATTAATAGATGGAAAGGAAGTAACAGCAGAGACTAAGTTTACTGCAAAAGAAAAGAACGGTTTTGTAACATTAGACTTTCCTTTCATTGGTGCAGAGCAGCAAGGAAGAGAAGTGGTAGTATTTGAAGAGGTATATCAAGACGGTGTTTTAGTGGCAATTCAATCTGACATTAACGATGTGGGGCAAACGGTTCGATTTGTAGAACCAACAATCAAGACAACAGCGACAAACAAAGCAGACGGTGGAAAAGAGATGCATGCAAAAGATTCCATCACGATTCAAAATAAAGTGGAATATAAGGAATTGATCGTAGGAAAAGAATATGTTGTAAAAGGTAAATTAATGAACAAGGTTATGAACAAACCATTATTAATAGATGGAAAGGAAGTAATAGCTGAGGCTAAGTTTACAGCAAAAGAAAAGAATGGTTTTGTAACATTAGACTTTCCTTTCGTAGGTGCAGAACTACAAGGAACAGAAGTAGTAGTGTTTGAAGAGGTATATCAAGACGGTGTTTTAGTGGCAATTCAATCTGACATTAACGATGTAGGGCAAACAGTTCGATTCGTAGAACCAACAATCAAAACAACCGCAACAAATAAAGCGGATGGTGGAAAAGATATGTATGCAAACGAATCTGTCACGATCCAAGATAAAGTGGAATACAAAGACTTAATTGTAGGAAAAGAATATGTTGCAAAAGGTAAACTAATGGATAAAGCAACTAAGAAACCTTTACTAGTAAATGGTAAAGAAGTAGCAGTAGAATCTAAGTTTACGGCAAAAGAGAAGAATGGTTCTATCACACTTGATTTCACATTTAATGCATCTAAACTACAAGGTAAAGAAGTAGTAGTATTTGAAAAACTATATCAAGATGATATTTTAGTAGCAATCAACGTTGATATTGAAGATGCGGGCCATACAGTGAAGTTCAAAGCGGAAAAATTAGGAAAACCGCAACAGGAAAAGCCGCAATTAGATCAACCTAAAACAGGAAAAACATCAAAAGCTGGAACATTACCAGCTACAGGTGGAAATACGTCCTTTATGTGGTTCTCAGTCGGAGCCGGTCTTTTGTTATTAACTCTTGGAGCAATATTATTTATGAAACGTAGAGATGCATAATAATTAACTAGTCTTTTAGACAGAAGATATGGATAGGAAATATAGTCATAAAGAAAGGCTCTCTTTTGATTCGTTTTTTCAAAAGAGGGTCTTTTCTTAGTGACATACTGGTTGGTAAACGAAATGTTACTAAGGAATATATGTATAGAATTAGATACAAGTAATAGTTGAGGAAAGGCCATTGTTGGAGTGTGGAAAATAGAGTTATCCAAATAATAGAATACTATTGAACTGATAATGGAAATAAAATTTGTGCTAATTAAATAGGAGGACATAGTGAAGAAGAAAAGGCAGTTAATTCAACAAGTAAAAGTCGTGATACATAAGTTGGAGAAAGACTATGTGAAAGATATTAATAGTGTTATTTTACAATTAATATATAAAAGATATAAGAAAGCGTTAGAAATATTAGAGAATAACGAGGATATTAAGGGAATAACCATTGTGGGTGGTGTACGTGCATATATGGACAGTCACAATGATTATCCACATGCATTATTAGAGGAATTATATAAAGCTGAAACAATCGCCAAAGAATTAACTAACAGATAGTGATAGAGGAAAAACAAGAAGTGGTAAAATAAGGGGGAGTTTTTATGAAAAGCAAAATATAATTCTTGTAATGCTTGAGAATAAGGAGAGCTATTATGAAGATATGGCAACTTACAAATTTATTAGGCAATGATGAATTAACTACGTGTAATAAAAATGGACAAGAAGTATTTGAAGATGGATTTAAAGGTATACCTATGCTTAGTACATGGAAACCTATTCAAATGAAAACATATAAACATATGGAAAAAGCTGATTTGTTAAGTTTTGAGGGAGAGTCATTTCCTACCCCACCTATTTTTACAAAAAAAGCTATACATATTTTAAATGATTTAATAGAGGATCAAGTAGAGTGTTTACCGCTATTACATGAGACATATAGTTGTTATGCTGTAAATGTAACGAATATTTTTGAGTGTGTGGATCATAAAAAATCGCTTCCTACTAAATATGGTGGTTACGATGAGTTTGTCTTTATCCTAGAAAAAGTGGAAAATCAGCATATATTTCGCAATAGCGACACGCAACATTCGTTAGGAGATTGTCCTATTACATCTGTCGAAATATTTGTATCAGATGCTTTTAAAGAAAGAGTTACAAATAGTGGATTGAAAGGATTTCGTTTTAAATTAGTATGGGAATCTGATGAGAAAAATGATGAATAAGAAATAGAAAATAATCCAATGATACGCCCAACGTCAATAGAAGATTTTAAAACACATATTCAGTAGCATTTGACTTTAATCGAGAGAATACTTGTAAATAAAATAGAATTCAGCCTTTTTTCTAGTATAAGGGGGATAGTTTGTGGGAAAAGATGAAATTGCAAACTTATTAGACAGTATGTTAGATAAAGAATTAGAGGGTTTAGATTCCCCTTCAGATAATGATTGGAGGGAACTGGAGAAAAAATTTGGATGTCAATTTCCTAAAGAATTTAAATGCTTTATTGAACTAATGTCTGAATATGTATTTCCAGGGGATATTTTAAATGTTTCTAGTGGTAAAACGAACGGAAATGATACTATTGAATTTATTTATGATTATGAAATGAAAGAAGGTTTTTGGAAAAACGAACTAATCCCTTTTTATAGTATAGGTAATGGAGATTACTTTTGTCTTCATTCAAAAGAGGGCCAGCAAACGGGAGTTTACTTTTATTTTCATGAAGAACATGGTGTAACTAAGGAAGCGGATAATTTTAAAGAATGGTTAAATCAATTACCAACCTATTTGAATTAATAACTAAAGATAGATTTGTATTCTAGAAGTTAATTCTTGTATTAAACTATAAATTTTTTGAAACTCTTCAATAAACTCTACTCAAAGTATGGAGGGAAATAAATGTCATTAGAAAAAAAGATATTTATTTTAAAAAGAATACGTTTTCTGGATCATGAAGATGATAGTATTGAGCTATTTGAGGAAATCTTAAATGAAATATTGCAAATGGCAGATAATAAAGTAATTATTGATTTGTGCAGTGTATTTCATGATGAAATAGATGAACCTTCGATTGTTGGTGATTTAATTGAATCGATTTTTTATATAATCGAAAAAAATGGAGTTGAAGATGGTTTAAGTAAACTGATTGAAGGGATAAGCATTGTTTTGCCACAAGCTAAATATTGTGCTAAAAGATTCTATAGAAGTCTTCTAGCTTCAGATGATTTTATTATTCCATTTATTAATGTATTGAAGAAGGCTAAAACTACAAATAAAGAAGACGTTATTAAAATTTTGAAAGAAATAAGTGAGAAACAACCACAACAATATTTTGAAAAAGTTGATTTGATTTGTAAAGAGGTTATTTAATACTTTAATTATAATATAACTCTAAAGTTTGCGTGTAGGATCATGAAAATAGCTTTAATATATTTCATTAAAATATCAATCTAGATAAATCATATGGTTAATACTAGCTAGAGTGGCTTCCAAAAATATTTGAATAGCACGCCAAAAGCAATGGGCAATTTGAAACCAATCCTTGTAATGGGACGTACTATTGAGGATAACTTTGTGTAATTCTAGCCTAAAAAAGGATTGAATATTTATTAGAAGGTGAAGTTATGTGGAGAGAGAAGATTAGTCATATATCCAAAATAGGAAAGAAACGAAATCGAAAACTCAATTTACCTATCAACGAAAAGGAGTTATCAAAATTTCGTAAATCTGTAGTAGAAAAATTTGGTGAAGATGTCCTGCCACAGCAGTACTATGAATTTTTACAAACAGTTAATGGAATTGAATTTAATGGATTAATAATATATGGGATTGACCAAAGTTTTTTAGATTTTAAGCCAATAAATCAGGTAGATAGTTTTTTTGATGCTAATGAAATATGGGAATCAATTAAAGACGAAGATGAACTGATTTTTTTCGGAGATTCAGATATAGCTTGGTATTGTTATAATGTTTCCAAAAAGAAATTTGTTGAACTAGACAAGCCTTCAGGCGAGCATATGGAAACTTTTTGCGATTTTGATACTATGCTTAAATCTGCTCTCTCAGCAGCACTTAGCTAAATGTATCGTAGTCAATGTCTAACTGTTTAATCTAGATGAAAATAGTGCAGGGGGATTCTATGGAAAGTAAGGGAAAAGCGATAAAAATCTATGATTTCATTAAAAAAGGGGCTATAGAACAAGCGAAAGAGATCATTATTACTGATAAAAGTTTGCTTGATTTTGTAACGCCTTATGGAACGTGGCTACATGCTGCAGCTAGAGCTGGTGAACTGGATATGATAAAATTTCTTGTTGAATCTGGTATGGATATTAACCTTAATGAAGGTGTACCAAAGTCAGCGCCTATTGCACATGCAGCTAGTGAAGGTGAAATTGGTATTGTAGAGTACTTATTTGATAATGGTGCAATATTAGATGTTAGTGACCCAAATAGAAATCCTCTATTCTCAGCGATTTATGGTGGGCATCTTAATATTGTAAAGTATCTTGTTCAGAATGGTATTGATAGTACTGTAAAGTATACAGGGGATACTATGAAAGAGATGGGAGCTTACGAATTTGCTATTGAAAGAGGAGAAGTAGAAATTGCTGAATATTTAAAAATGTACACTTGAGATGGAAGCCATATATTGATGTAATAGAAAAGTTGAAAACTAATGATCATATTAATTTAATTATCCAATTCATTTAAAAGGAGAAATTTATATGGACTATCAATCTGAGGTTAAGAGATTATATAGTTGTAGATTTTTAAAAAATCAATCGGAATGTGAAGAGTTTGACAGTGTATTAGAAAACTTAGCAGATTGTGATGATGAGAAGCTTATTAAAGAGTTGTGTATAGTATTTGAGGATGAAACACAAGAGGAAGAAGTTATGTTTGGTCTAGTTCATTTTATTGAAGATTTTGAAATGGGAAAATATCTAACAGAGATGCCTAAAGCTTTACCAAAAATGGTTGAGAGTGCAAAAGAGTGGGCAATGCTACTAAACATAAGAATTTTAAATAATGATTTATATAGAAGTGAGTATGCTAAAGTCCTTGTAGGAATGAATCATGATATACAACTAACGATAATTAATTTACTTAATGAAATTATTGCTGATAACCCTAAAAGATTTGAGAGGACTGCCAATGAGGTTCTTAGTCAATTACAAGGAGTTCATAAAAATAAATAAGAAGTGTAGAAATACTGTATTATAGATAAAACTAAGAACACCCTAGCGAAGAGCTAGGGTGTTTGTGTTATATAGTTTCACCATATGCTTCCGAATTAGGAGCAGGAGTAATCAACGAACCTTTTGTAGCGTTTCCTATAATAGAATGTAGGTGTTTAACATTTAAATATAGGAAGAAAAACAATTAAGCTTTTATTTTATTTAAAATGGATACTCTATTAGTAGTGAATAATAAATAATTTTGTTTTACTGTCTTAATTAAAATACGATCAGTTGTACCATATGCTGTTCCAATTCGGATTGTGCTTTTTTCTTCAACACCAGCATATGTATTATCTTCCGTTACCTCAGTGATTTCACATAATGGAATATGAATTTTAGAGAATTGCCATGAAATAATTAGTTCATCTTTTGTTTTTTCAACATGAATACCTAACATATTACCAGAACCTTTCTATAATAAAATTTTACTCTTTTTATTTTATTATACAAATTTATAGATTCTATTTCTATTTTTTTACAGGGGGGATACAACTAACAACGAGAAAAATGTTCATAATTACTTTCATTCCTATTATAACGAATTCTACAATAGAAAACAGAACGTATATTTGGTATAATCAAAATATACTATATGAAACGATGTACATGAGTTTGAGATTTTTGAAAAAAGGTAAGTAATACATAATAATACATACGCTATAGGATTCAGTTCATGTTATACAAATCAATCGTTAGAAAGGAAAAGAAGTATGAATCAAATTTCATTCGAAGATTTATTTGAAGAAGAAAATAAACCAGAAAAGGTGGAGGTAGCTGAGATTCCCGTACCTTTATCGCCCTTACAAAAGGATATTTTAGAGTTAATTAATTGTGAAGAAATAAGTGCACTTGAGTTATGCGAACAATTAATACGAGCTGGTAAAATATCAGATGAAAGATTCACAACGAATAAGCCTAAAGCATATGGGCAAGTATGCTTACTATTAGAAGGTTTTGTTAAAGAAGAAAAGCTTATTTTTGTCAAAAGTGATGAGAAAAGAGATAGAGTATATAAATTGAAATACGAAGATTCTAACGAATAAAATGTATAAAGTATAGTAATGAAATGAGGAAGTCCTCATATTTGTGTTGAAAGATTATTTTCACATAAGCGTGGGGATTTTTTTGAGGGAGGATGTATGAAAGATTGGGAGTATAATGAATTATTTCATGCAATTCGGGAGGTGTATGAAGAGTTATTAGATGAAGAGAGAGGGTATCGATATGCTATAGCAAAACTAGCGGATGAATTTAATAATTTAGGAAAGATTGAAGATGTTATCGTTGATACTGCCATAGGAGAAATAGCAGTCGATCATCATATGGTCTTTGTTGGGCGTATTAAAGGTATAACAAAGAGGCTAAGTATGTTTAACCTTCAAGAGGCAGAAGGTGAATTGACAGTAGAGGAAATAAAAGATTTATCGATAAGAATAAATAATGTAATAGAAGGATTAAAAAATGTAAAGAGTGATTATAAATCTTCGGTTGAATAATTCATGTTTCTGCAAATGTAAGAGACATAGCTAAACAAGAGAATAGAAATCGCTGCATACATAAAACGTAAGATGGATGAGAGATAATAAAGGTTGGAAAAAGAATAAGACTAAAATAAAGAGATTAATAGGCATATGGGTATCAAACATAAAAAAATTTATCTTATAGATAGTTAAGGGGTTATTACTATATTACAAATAACCAACTTTTGTTTTATTTTTTATAGGAGAACAAAAGAGTAATCGTAAAGACTACTCTTGGATTTTTTTCTTTTCTTCATTTTCAATTTCGGAAACGGATTTTTCCGGTTGTTTTATAAGCTGTCCAAGTTCTCCAGAACGCCCAAAATCATCTTCAAAATTCTCTGTAGTACTAATATGAGCTATAAACCATAAATTTTCATCTTTATTGATATACCCTTTTAATTTAGGAACACCCATTGGACTTACACTGTCTTCTTTAAATGTAATGGATTTAACATCTTGAATATTGTAATGAATATACTTTTCTACACGTGCCTTTTGTGCCTTCCAGAAAATTTCTTCTTGTTCTTTTTGTTTTAAGTATTCCAAAGTGAAAAATCCTCCTGCTATGAGCGCCACAACAGATACGACCAAAATAATTACTTTCTTCATTGGAAATCTCCTTATGAACAATTTACGATTGCATTCTTCTTAAAATGGGATAGGCAAGATAAGAGGAGTGCAGAGACTATTCTTTTTTCTTTTCCTTCTCTTCCTTTTCAATTTCGGAAACGGATTTTTCCGGTTGTTTTATAAGCTGTCCAAGTTCTCCAGAACGCCCCAATTTCCTTTCGGAATTATCATTACTATTAAGACCAGCATCAAACCATAATTCTTGATTATCATTTATATATCCTTTTATATGAGGAACGCCCATAGGACTAGTTTCGTGTTCTGTAAATGTAATAGATTTTACATCTTTAACATTATAATGAATATATTTTGCCACTCTTGTTTCTTGTACTTTCCAAAACTTTTCCTCTTCTTCTTTATGTTTTAAGTATTCCAAAGTAAAAAATCCTCCTGCCATGAGTAACAAAGCAGATACAATCAAAATAACTACTTTCTTCATTAGAAAATCCCCTTATAAAAAAATTACCAATGTATTATTCTTAAAAATGGGATAGGAAAGAGTAGTACGAAGACTACTCTTTTTTCTTTTCCTTCTCTTCCTTTTCAATTTCAGATACCGATTTTTCCGGTTTTTTCACATATTTATCATATAGTTCTCCAGAACAAGTGAATTGGTCTTCAAAGTTTTCAGTTGTACTTACACGAGCTATGAAATCTAATTCTTTATTATTATTTATATAGCCTTTTAATCTTGGGACTCCCATAGGACTTACACTCTTTTCTGTAAACGTAATAGATTTTACATCCTGAGTATTATAACGAATATATTTTTCTACTCGTGCTTCTTGTACTTTCCAAAACTTTTCCTCTTCTTCTTTTTGTTTTAAGTATTCCATTGTAAAATACCCTCCTGCTATAATACAAATAATGGATATAAAAATTATCAACTTTTTCTTCATAAGAAATCCCCTTATATTTAAATATAGTTAAAATATACCATGAAATGAGTTGAGAAACATATGAATGAATTTAAAAGGAATACCATTGCAACAGATAAAGATTATTTCGAACTATCAGATCAAGTTTATGATGACCAAGTTTTAGAAAAAGGTAAACTAATAAAAACTAGTAATAGAAAAGCATGGAGGGTTATAGAATCAATTGATGCAGATTGTCAAAAAGTAAAAAATGGATTAGAAGCTATCGCAGTAGTACCAGCAGACAAATATGATAAAAATGCAACACATTATGATGAGATAATCCTAGCATTTCGTGGGACAGAGCCTAACCAATTAGCAGATTTCGAAACAGATATCGATCAAATTACGTTTGGAATTAAAACACATTCTAAAGAATTACTCCAAGTAATAGTCAAACAATAAAACCGGATTCTGCAACATCATTTGATACTGGATTAAAATGGGCAAAAGATGACATCGTAGCAAAATATAACCCTTCTTCTCTTCATACTACTGGACATAGTAAAGGTGGTGCAGAAGCGGACCTTATCGCTGCAGAATTAGATTGTTATGCAACTACATGGGCTGCACCAAATCCTTATCGTTTGCTAAGTCCTGAAGCGAAAAAACGAGTAGATAGAGGAGAAATGGAAAACAAAGCTACGGATTATACACATGAGAATGACCCAATTGGTAACCATACTCAATTCGGTGCACCTCTAATTGGTAAGCAATTTACAGTGAGACAGAATGATACAAAAGAAGATTTTTTTACACGTTTAACTATGGAAGGACACGGCAGAGATACATTTAGAGGAGCATTTCATTCAAATGGAAGCCCCCTATTAAAATTAGAACCTGAAGATATTATAAGACAAGCACAAAAAATTCAAATGCTCAGTAATCGATTATCAGATATAGCAAAAAATATAGAAGAGTTTCAAAGAAGAGAAGCTGAAGCGGTTCAAAAGTTGAAAAGTCAATTAAAATATGAAACAGGACCAGGTGGGAAATATCATCTATTAGAAGCATACGAAATAGATGAAGCCATCTCACAAATTGCCAAAACGAAAGAAGGTGGAAATGACTATTTTCACGATGTACACATAGCAGAAGAATTAATTCATCTTTTAAGAAAAGAACAAAAAAGTTTAAGGAGATTTGGGGATGAAATTAGTGATGCAGCAAATTCACTTAGGGATAAAGATAATCAATTAGCGGGGAATTTTCAGTTTAGATAAGGAGATAATTATATGATGGATTTTATGGGGGAAATTAAAAAGATAGAAAAGCAAATCGAAAGTGTTACAGGAGATTTAGCAGATCAGGTTGTTGAGGAGTTACAAGCTGCTAAAAAACAGATTGAAAGAGAAATGCAGCGTATGATGTTAAAAACAGAAGTAGGGTTTAAATCAATAGATATTATAAAAGAAGATACATATGCTCTTCAAAAAAACATAGGGGCATTTCATGAATTACAAACAAGTCTAAGAGATATAGCAGCAGAATTAGAGAAAAGTTTTGAAAGTAAAACTGGCAGTAAAATCAATGAAGAATTAAAGAAATATGAAAAACAAATTAACAACAACATTTTTAATGAACATGTTCACTTAGCAAACAGTTGTGGGAAAAAATAAGAGAAGAGGAAAAACTAAAGATAGTTTCTATTGCTTTAATTTACTGAAAGAGATGCACTGTGTAAATGAGAGGTTTGGATTGAACAGAAAAGTGTGTCTGGTGATAAGTTATATGAATGAATAGATAATACAAATTGTATAGAAATATATGAGTTCGTTGAAGGTGAGAGTGAATTAAGGGGAAAGGCTAAAGAAGGAAAATTTTGAAAAAGTGTATTTGGGAAATGCAAATTTAACGGGAGCGATCCTTTTAAATGGGGATTTTACGGATGCGAATTTCACCGGGCTAAACTTGACGGTATAGTTTGGAAGGGAGCAAAGATAGAAGGAGCCAAGTTTGAAGGAAGTATGAAAAAGCAAATATGAAACATGGTGAGAAGTAAATGAATTTTGAACACTTAAAGGCCTATGATGGATAGCATACGTTATAAGCAAATATTAGAAAATTCCTCTCATTGTATATAGAAATTACATAATAAAAATAGAAGTATATTACGATAAAAACTTACTTTTACATAACAGAGCTTAACCATTAGCTAATATTGTAAAGGAGGATTGAAAATGTTAAATGGTGTGTTAACGAAGGAGTATATAATACAGAATGGCCTTGAGTTTGAAGAGTGTTTAGAATATGGGGGACCTTATGGGCTAGGAATAGTAGAGTGTGCAGATGATGGTAAAGAAAAATTGTTTACTGGTTTAGCTTATGATGTTTATGAGAATGGAAATATAGAATGTTATTTCTATGTAGAAAATGGTGTTAAACAAGGAGAGTATGTGGAGTTGTATATGAATGGAAATATAAAAAGAATCAGCAATATGAATAGAAGCACGGTTGAAGGCTACCATGTTGAATTTTTTCAAAACGGAATGAAGAAGCATGAGTCTGAATGTATTGCGGGAAGTGAAATGACTTTTAAAAAGTATGATGAACAAGGGAATATTGTAGAACAAAAAATAGAACCTACTGAATTCGATATATTATATGCGGAAAAATTCAGTAGCGGTTTAAACAAGTAAGAAGCACTATATTAAAAATATTGAAGATTAATAAAATAACGAATTATAATTCGATTGGGAGATAGTCGTAGAAAGATATATAGGAAATGTGAAGAGGTATCGAAATATAGAATTATGTTTATGGCGCGAACAAACAAATATAAATGAGAAAAAGACTTGAGGAGATTCAGTGGGGTGGTAGGAGATGAATAAAGTAGAATGGAGATCACCAGATAAGCCTTTATTGCGAGAAAATGTAAAGAATGTGGAAAAGGAGTTGGGCATTCATTTTCCTTTAGATTATATAGAATGTGTAATGAAGAATAACGGAGCACATGTTAGCCCAGAAGTATTTGAAGTTGAGGGGAAGAGAAAAGTTTTTGGTACATTACTAACTTATGATATGGATGATGATGAAAATATTATTGAGATATTCAATGATTACAATGATACATTACCGAGTGCATTGGTGCCATTCGCATTTGATCCAGCAGGAAATTTAATTTGCTTTGATTATAAAAATCATGAAGAAGATCCAATTGTCGTCTTTTGGGAACATGAGGAGGCATGGGAAAAGGAAACATTGATGGAAAGCGAAGGGATTACGGCTAAGGAGGCAGAGGAAGTAGCGAGAGAACATGTATTTTTTGTGGCTAATCATTTTACGGAGTTTTTAAATAAGTTACATGATTAATAGTGGGAAAGGGATTTAAACTTATTTGGCTGTGATAAAGCAAATAAAAGGAGTAGTAAAATGAAACTGAATTATTTTACAATCGCAATGTATCCGACTGTAGCATTTAACGAGGAAGAGATATTGAATCGTCTTCTAGATGTATTTGAATCAAACGAAAAATCCGCTCCTACTCATTGGGGAAACTGTGAAACGGTGCAGGTAGAATATAATCGCCAGGAAATCATAGAAAAAGTAATTTCGGAGCGTAGAGTATCTGAAGTTCACCTCTATCGTGATAAACAGTGCACTATTAACTCTACATCAGTAGAGTTAATAAATTATTTAAATAAAAAACTGTTAATAAACAACGAGAATTAATGACGGGTTATATTCACTTAAGAATATAACCCTATTTATTAGAACCAGTAGTATATAAGGAGATTATTCTACGAGTTATATACAAATATTAGACGAGGAATATTTGACGCTGTAAAAGAAAAAATATTGATTCTTATATCATTATTGATGTTGTCCTCAATTTTCCTCATGTAGCACTTGAAAATCAGTAACAAGTGAAACGATTTTTCCTGCTTCATCGATTCCCCAATAGGAAGGGTAAAATCCATCTCCATAACCTGAACGGAATATAATAATATTACTTCCTGTTTCCTCACACACCACGCAATTTCCCCAATCTTCATCATGTTCTGTTAGTATGTCATCTATAAGATCATCATACAAACTAGTAAATTCTTCTCCTAGTTCTTGTTGTAACCTATCTTCTATTTCTTCTAACTTATCAATTGCTTCAACATCTGCAAAGCACCCTAAGCCTGTATCAACTGGGTAACCAAAAATATATCCGTCTTCCAGTTCACTGACATTTTGTCCTGGTTTTGTTGCCATCTTCCATCCTACCGCTTTTGACTCCGACAATTTCAATTCAGCACCAGCAATGACTCCATCTTCCTTATGCCACCAAGCAACAATTGGATATGTACCGGGCTGAATTGTTTGTTCGAAGTGATTTTTATTAAAAATAAGAGGATCACAAGCAACAATTTTACCTGAAGTAACTTTCAACTGTTCTAGTGCTTCGTAACGTAGGGCCTCACTATCCGATTTAGATAATTCACGTAATAACTTTGACATAATGTTTCTCTCCCTTTCCTTTTAAAATATTTGTTGGTGCTGCCTCCCATATATTTTTACATGAGTTACATTTGTGTTCTGTGGTATTTCTAGCGCTTTTGTATGTTCCTATAACTTCGATATTATCGCCATGAACTTCTAAAACCTCTGCGGCATATCGTATCCACGTTTTTCTAATAGTTCCGCAACATATTCTTCATGCGTTTTACGTTTTCGGATATATTGCTCCCCCGTACAAGTGTAGATAGAACAAACCTTTATTCATTGAAAAATATAACAAATGAATTTGACTTTAAAATTAGACCCAGTTTTGAGGGTGTAAATAATAATCCACCCGTTGATTATATTATTTTAAGGGTAAAAATGAATTAATTAAAAATTCAATAAAAGAAGATCGAACTAGATAGTCTTTCTAGATTGATCTTCTTATTTTATATTCGCAAGGGATATTCCACGTCACTGCAACTCATTGCAATATGTCTACTTCTGTGACACATTACACAATTGTACAGAGATAATGAAGTAATATGAAAAAAATATAAAGATTTAAATTTAATCCTATATATTTTTTATAAATTCTAAAAGTAAATCCCTTATTTTTGGTATGATTGACAGAGACTATTTGATTTCTTATGAATATTCTTGAAAAGGGAGTGATGCTGTATGAAATCAATAAATGTAAATGGGAATATATATCATATTGAATCTATTCCTTTTGAAGATAAGAGTGAGCAGGATGAAGAGGGATACTACGAATATTTTTACAAAGGAGTCAATTTATCGTTTCACTCGGACAAAGAAATAATTAAAGCCCGAATTTATGACGAGGAAGAAATAATATATTTCTTAAAAAATCCATCTCTTGCATTTGGTAAAGATTTTGAAGCTATAAAAGTATATATAATTAAAGAATATGATGTAAATAAATTTAAAATTCCAGGTGAAAAAAAAGCCTATATAGAATTATAGCTATAATTCTATATAGGCTTTACCATGACCAATTATAATAAAACAGGAAAACTCACAAAGTACTTATGCCTGTGGGTGATGAAAGGAATGTATTCGAAATTGAGTAAATCAAGTGAAATAAGTAGATTTGAAAATAGATTCTCAGAAAATGTAATTGAAATAGCAGCTGTCACAGGGGCATTAGGAATCGGTGCATCAAAAGGCGGTGACAACATTTTATGGACTGCGTCAATTGATTTGATTGCGTGGAAAGACTTACATAACAATGAAACGATTACGAAAGAAGACATACGACTCGCATGGTTGGTTGATGATGCAATTAGTTATTTTGGATAAACGTGATGTGATTTGTTAGGAGGTGAAGTTAAATGAGAAATGACTTAACATGGCCAGTACCGGATGAGCCAGTTTCAGCAGAATATATAAACAATGTGGGAAAAGAGATAGGGTATATATTTCCAAGTGACTATGTAGAATGTGCTACAAATAATAATGGTTCAGCTGTATTACCTTATAAATTTGAAATAGATACGATAACAAAGGTATTTGGAACTTTACTTTCTTATGATGTAGATAGTAGTGAATATATCGTTAAAGTATATAACCAGTATATTTCTACTCTGCCAAATGAATTGGTGCCATTCGCATTTGATCCAGCAGGAAATTTAATCTGCTTTGATTATAAAAATTATGAAGAAGATCCAATTGTCGTCTTTTGGGAACATGAGGGGGCATGGGAAAAGGAAACATTGATGGAGAGTGAAGGGATTACGGCTGAGGAGGCAGAGGAAGTAGCGAGAGAAAATGTATTCTATATTGCTAATAATTTTACGGAGTTTTTAAATAAGTTACATGATTAGAAGAAGTTAAATCGTAAAAAAGAAATAGTAAAGAAGATAGTGAGATAAAAAATACATATAAGCAGTGGGCGATAAAAAGCATTAAAGGATAAAATAGATTAGAAATGGTTGTTGACAGGGAAAATGTGTATTTTATATAGAGTAAAAGGCGGAGTATAATGAAAATATGGAAAATTATTGGAGATTCGCAGTTTGATCAATTAGAGTGTGAGAATGAAGAAGGACAAGAAATTTTTAATAACTATTTTCAAGGTCAATCAGTAATTAATACGTGGAATCCATTGCAAATGAAATTATCAAATAAAGGAGAAGTATCTGATTTATTAAGTGAAATACCACTTGTTTTTACAAAAACAGCCATAGAAGTAGTATTTGATTTAATAAAAGGGAAAGTTGAAGTTCTTCCGCTTGTTCATGAAATATACGAATGCTATGCAATACATGTATTAAACGTATTGGCATGTATTGATTATAAAAATGCAGAACCTGATGATTTTGGTGGATTCGATAAATTTGCTTTTATTGCAGATGAAATTAAAGGAGAACATATTTTTTGTACAATGAACACAAAGCATAAATACGGAGATTTTCCAATTGTATCTGTACAAACATTCGTATCAGATGAATTTAAAGATTGTGTTGTGGAAAGTGAACTAAAGGGGTTTAATTTTCAGTTAGTATGGGAATCCGATGAGAAAAATCATGAACAAAAAATAGAAACTAACCCAGTGATACGTCCAACCTCAATAGAAGATTTTAAATCACATATTCAGCAGCATTATGGACTGATTACGAATCATATAGAAGCAAATACAAAAAGGATTACCGATGTAGAATTATATGATGTTGGACCAAATAAAATAGTTGATTACCATACAGTAGTAACATATCGGAATAGCTATTTCCGTATGCCAGCTCCATCAAGTGTAGATAGTGGTTATTCAGAACTTGTCATGCATCTACCGAAGGATTGGGATGTTTCATTAACCGCTTTGGCGAGTTCGAAATACAGTTGGCCTTTGCGTCTTTTACAAGAATTTGGGGAAACGACAAGGGAATATGGATTAGAGCAATGGCTTATATTTCCGAATCAATTAGATGAAGGTAAGGAAGATTGCAATGCGTCAATTCATCCATATAGTAAAGAGACGGAATTTTCTGGTGTTATGATTGTACCACCAATTCCACAGTGTTCAGGGGCATTCAAAATGGAATTTCGTGAAGATGGTAAAAGAATAGAGGGTGACTGGCCGGTTTATTTTTATACCCTATTACCGTTATATAAAGAAGAAATTCAATGTTATTTCGAAGCAGGATTAGATACGTTATTACAAAAATTACTAAAAAATGGTATTGAAGCAGCATTTGACTTTAATCGAGAGAATACGTGTAAATAAGGCAGGATCGATTGAAGAGATTTATAGTGGAAAAGTAATAAGAATCGCTATATAACTTTACTATTAGTATTAAGGTGGGATATGAAATCCAATTATTTTTCAAATATTAATAATTCAGTAGGAAATGAAATCCTATTAATTTATAGTAGAATTTATTCAAATAATGAAACGGTATGAGGAGAGTGAAGGGGGAGAATTTAGGTATATACAGATAGGATTTATCTCTCCGGAAGATAAGGCTATTATTTTTGACAATGAAACAGGAGAAGTATTAATAGAAAACTTTGAAACAGAAGAAAAGGAGTTTCTTTCTAATTCCCTAGTTGAGTTGATAAGTAATTTAAAAATGGAGCAGAGATAATAATATGATATACAGGAGGATAAAATGATCTCACCACAAGATTTTTTAGTGAATTGGAATGAAGAAATATACGGTTTAATTCATTATAATGAAAAAATCATTCACTCGTTTTCCTTCTCGAAAGAAACGAAAGACTTCTTAATTAAAGCAGGTTTTCCCGAGTCTGCTCCCCCATTTCTTACATTTGAATCTGGAGATAACGGTGGCGGGATAAGGTTGAGCAAGATACAAAATGAATTAGGTACGATGTATGATAAGTTTATATATTTTGGATTTACTGGTAGTGGAAATCCAATCTGTATTGATGAATCTAAATCACAACTCGTATATATAGATTATGACAATGAAAATAAAGTCGTTCTTATAAATAGTACGATAGAGAAGTTTGCAGAATCTTTACTTGTCTATCTGGAATTTATAAAAGAAGTAAAGGCTGCCAATGGAAGATGGGCTTATATTGAAAAAAATATACCTGAAGATTTGGTGGAGTGGATTTCTAGTGCACTTCAAGAAATTGATGCAGTTGCTTTAACGGAAGGATGTTTTTGGACAGAAGAACTAGGGAGTTTTAGTGAATAAGTGTAGATAATAATAGATGGTATTTTTATAGTTGTAAAAAGTTATTCTAAAAGGGGTATGTTGGGTGAATCATAGACGCAAGAAAAAGAAGCCGAAACAAATAAGAAAAGAAGCTGTTCAGATAAAACCGATAGTAGAAGAAGCAAAAACACTAAAGAAGAGTAGCAACAAGTTGGTTGACATTCTCCTTGGTATTCTTCTTTTCCCAATTCTTATATGGGCTGTCTTGGAATGTTCTACAACACAAGTAAGCAAAGGGAAGACTCTCCTTATTATCGTTTTCTTTCTCTTAATTGCAGTAGGGTTATCTATGATAGGAGACAAATAAAGGGGGAGTTCAGATGTTTAAGAAGAAGGAGAAAAAAACATTTACGTTAGACTTGTAAACACACAAGGGGAAATTATTCGAGAGTTTGATTGTACAGAAAAAGACTTGCGAAAAGTAAAAGAAAATGGTGCTGAAATTCGTGTGGTTGGAGATAACTCGTATGAGATGGTAGCAACCGATGAACAACTAGAAAAATTAGCAAGAGTCGAAGCGGAAATCGAAGCAGAAATTAAGGCATGGGAAGACGCTTTAAATGAGAGTTTGGATGAACGCGAAGAAAGAGAAGCAAGACAAAAGAAATTGAAAGAAAAGAATAAATGGAGTACAAAAAAGAAAGTGACCATATTTGGGCTGATATTTTTTGTATTTATTGGATTACCTATTATCGAAGGGTATCAGAATAGTAAATTAGTTGAAGAAGGTACATCATTACATGCAGAAATAGTAGGTAGGCATGTAGAGGAGGAATTCATATTTACACACCCAACATTAGTAGTTGAGGTAGACGGTAAAAAGCATAATGTATGGGTAAGTGAAGAGACATATAACGGAGCAGAGTGGTTAGGTAGACTAAAAGTCATCAAAACAAAAGATGGTAAAGTGGAGAAAGATCCTAGATATGAGGGCGAAGACTTAATCACGGGTTATTAAGGGACTAGATAAGATTCCTATAGGGATAAAAGGAAATGGTTTACTAGTTGTTTTAAATAATGTAAGAGGAAAGAACGAATTCGAGGATTTCGAACGTGGGTGTTTATAGAGGTTTCGAATAGTTTAAATGAGTTGATTTCTTGTTTGAGGCTATAAAAATAGTAAAGTAAAGAATGTTTATATGAATTATAGACCGGCTAGATGGGGTGGGAAAGTGGAATATAGTGGAATGGCTTCAGTTTGGTTTGGAATTTCTAAATCACTCCAAAATCTTGAGGAGTATGTCGATATAGATTACACGTTAGATGGTGATTCAGTTCATTCAAAGTTTGGGACGAGCTTTGAATTCGGTTATTATGATGAAGATAATATTGAAATTTGTTTTTATGAGAATAATAAAAGGTACGTTGAACATATTTTAAGTGATTTTTCTTATAGTGAACGAATTATTCCTAAAATAAAAAAGCTAGTAAATGGAGATAGTTTAGCGAACGATATTAACTTTGCTATTGTTCTTTATGATTTTAAATATAATGAAGCGAAAAGAGAAGATATGTTTGATGGTTTAGAGGTTACATTTATTGGTTCTATGCCGTACAGGTAGTTTGTACTATAAGCATTTCTATGAAGAGATCAAATACAAGGTAATTGAAGTAGGTTATCAGGATATTACTTTTTAATTTCAATACGTTTCAATAAACGCTTGTATATTACTTTAAAAATAAAAAAGCTGATTCACTGATGGAATTTATGATAAAGATCTATCGGGACAGTGAATATTTTGAAGATGAAAAAAAGAAAGGATAATCTCTTTTGGATACTAAAGAACATTTAAATCGATTATATGATAACCGTTTGCTAGAAAATGAAAATGAGATACAAGAGTTTAATGAGTCATGCATACGAGTGATTGAGTGTAACGATGTTTCTATTATTCCAGATTTATGTTTAGTCTTTGATGATGATACTGAACAACCTGAAGTGATGTTTAGTTTGATTCATGGGATAGAGGGCTTATATGAAAATTATATAGAAGAGGGATTGAAATGTATTGCTACAGCTGCTCCGTCGATGATGAGCGGCGCTAAAGACTGGGTAGAGATTATACATTACAGAATACTTAATGATCCCCAAATAAGAACGGTGTATGGAAAAGTACTTTCGCAATTTGATTTATCCATTACAAGTAGCATTAAAGAACTATTATTGGAAATAAAAAATGAAGATCCTGATATGTTTAGTAAATCTATTAATGAAGTCATTGAGCTTATCTAATAGTCGAATAATCTCAATAAAAAAGGGTGTCAATCTTTCTCGAATTGACACCCAGATACGAATCTGTTTAACATCTTACATACTTACGTTTAAAACCAAGTCTTCCTCTATCAAGTTCTTTCTGAATACTCTCTGTAGCATGTAACAAACTGCTTTTTTTATTATCACGTTTGATTTCAACTATACCAACTTCTTTTGCAGTTTCGACTGCTTTTTCATGTAGTGGTACATATGAAATTGCCACGGTGTTTAGGAAATTATTCATAGCGGATTTTGTTCGTTCTGGAGAATGATGAATTGTATCTTTCACCATTTCAAGCATATCGGAAATTTTGCTTTCGGAAAACTCGTTGTCTTTGCGATTCCCTAAAAGCCAGCAGTAGCAACTCCAGCCGGCAGACATTTTAAGTTCGTCCCCACTTGCAATCCATGTATCAGCAACATCTTGTGCAATATTTGACTCCGATAAAGTTACTGCTACAACATAATCAGATAGCATATAAAAATATGCACCATCCATCCAACGATTAAAATCCGATTCACTCATAGCTTTTGGATCGGCAATAATGCCTGCAAAATACATAGCATCGTAGTTGCCTGTGGCATAAAGTTCTTCAGCTAATTCTTGATTTAATTTTATTTTTTTAGCGATTGGTTTCATGGCACCTGTAGCTACGCCAAAAACTGGCTCGTGGGCGCCGTTAGATATGTATATTTTTTTCGTTCGTTCCTTACCTAGAGCCTCAAGTTCTTGCATAACTGTTTTAAAATCCATAGCTGTGCACTTCCTTCCTTCATGTAAGAGCCTTTTTCAGTCTTTCATATTTCTTATGTTAATACTAATTGTATTCAAGAGGTATGTCTACTTTCTAAAGGCATCGAAACCAGTTAGTAATTGTGAAGACTTTAATTTTGTAACTACTACAAGCTATATATAATGGTAAGAAGATCACTGTAAGGTAAGGAAGAATGAAAAGTATGTATAGTTTTTCCAATAAATATTTGGTATGATGGTGAATGGGAAAAATATACAAGTTGTTAGTGGCTCATAAAAGGAGGATAGTATTGAAAAGAACGCTTGAATTCGTACTAGGTTTAATTGGTGGCATTATAGGAATTATTATTTCCATACTATTAATAGTTGTAGCGTTTAATATTATGGAAGGTTTTGATTATGGACTTTTAGCTTATTACTCTATTATTTTAACGGCTCAAATAGGGTTGCTTATTTTATCATGTTTAGTAAATAAGGTTAATAATAAAGTTTATGGAGTTTGTATGATTGTGATTCCTATAGTTATGTTATTTATGTCATTATTCTTTTTGCTTATTCCAACAATATTACAAATTATGTCTGGTTCATTTGCATTTAGAACACTAAAGTTAGAATCGAATGTAGGATAAATATAATTATCCACGTCTGAATATTCGGTTTTTTTGATGTTTTCGTTCGCAGTTCAAATTAACATAAGGTACAAAGTTGTACGCTTTAGGAGGAGAAATAGATGATTATTTGGTCTGGTTGGGGTTTTTTAGTCGCAATTATTGTAATTATTAATACTCTTTTGGGTAAGGTTATTTTTGGATCTATAACGGGGGACGCTACATATTTTCAAGACCATAGTTGGCCAATGGCAGTAATGCTTATTATATCAGGGGTTATGTCTTGGTATTTAGGAAAATATATTAATAAGTCAAACGGGAAAGTTTATATAGATGCTGAAACTGGTGAAAAAGTTATGTTTAACAAAAAGCACTCACTATTTTTTATAAAAATGGAATATTGGGGACCGATTTTAGGAGTTATTGCGATTGTAACTTTAATTACAAGATAAAAAAAGAGGATGGGTATAGTAAGAGTAATCTATTCAAGTAGAAGGAGAAATCAGTCATGAATGCAAAGAAACTACTAGGGGTAGCAGTTCCGGTCATGTTGTTATTTGGTTGTGGAGTGTCTGAGAAAACGAACACTTCTAAACAGGAGAAAACGGAAGAGTCTAAAGTAAAAGAATCGAAGTCTAATAGTAAGAAAGAAAAGGTTTCAAAGGAAGACTATCCTAATAAAGTGTATAAATTAGGGGTAGAGTTTGATAAGTTGTTTGCGGAGCATAACAATATTACAAGAGAGGTTTTTGACGGTAAGAAAAAGAAATCAGATATAGTAGATAGTGTGAAAGAATTAAATAAAATGTTAGATAAATTTGAGTCGATAGATCCCCCTGCAGAGTATGTAAATCAACAAAAGGATTTTGAAAAAGCCATTGGTTATTTTAGAGAGTCTTTTTCTTTAATAAATGAAGTATTCACCCGAAAAGAAAAAAGAGAAAAAGGCGATAAAACTGATAAAGAGTTAATCGAGAAATCCGAAAAGTTAGTGAAAGAAGGAGATATTTACTGGCTTAAGGCATTCAAAGATCTTGAAGGGGATATTAAAATCGGTGACGGTACAGTATCTGTGAAAGATTTGAAAGAGTTAGATAAGAAAGCTGGAATTAATACGGATAACGTTATGAAGAATGTGAAAGATGGTACGGAATTAATCGGTAATTGGGGATTCAAAGGAATAGACGGTTTCATTATGTCACTCATTCTAAAAGGTGATAAGACATTTGAAACGTATGGTAAAGGTGAGTATCCAAATAAAAAGAATTATATTGAAGGAACTTGGGAATATGATAAGGAAGCTTTTACAATCTATTTACATCTCAATAAACGTTTAGTAGACGGTGTAGAAGATACAATTCAAAAAAAGAAAATAGCATATAAAGTTCAAGATTATGATGGGGAAAACTTACGATTATTTAATGAGACTTCATTCAATACAATTAAGTATGTGAAGCAAAGGTAAAGTTATGTAGGACCAGGTTTAAATGGCCTGGTCCTTAATTAAATTGTGGGAATGCAGCGAATATTTTATCGTTGGTTTTGCCTATTTTATATCATGTTATGTTTTAATAAATTGATAAACGGAACTTAAATGTAAGTATGGGGAGTTGCTTATAAATGATACAGAAATTTACTAGAGTAGTACTAACTACGGTGATGCCAATTAGTCTTATCATGGGTTGTGGGAACGCTGAAAAAACTAAAGCGCAAGAGACGAAAGCGGTACAATCTGAGAAGAAGGACTATATGGATTATTCATATGGTAGCAAAGGTATATTAGTAAGCAGCAAAGCGAAAGAGCGTCAACAATACGAGGTTGGGTTTATAGATGACAACAAGTTAATAGGAATTGATGAAAATATTGAGGACTGTATGATTTTAGATAATAAAGATGAAGCAAGTCTCATTTGGAAACAAATAGAGCGTGGATCCATTATTGAAGTGCAATATGATAAGGATCGCAATGATATTGTAGGCGTACAATTAGTAGGAGATCGTGAGTCATACGAAATTAGTGATAAGTTTGATCGAAATACGATAAATGAGATTGTCGAAAACGTTAAAGGGAATTTGTAATTGATGTATTTCGATAGTATAGGATCTCTTATCATGAAATTATGAATCAACGGCATTTTTTATATGAAAATGCCGTTGATTTGTATTGAAAAATAAGTGCTATTCTATAGTCTTGTAGAAAAACACGTATTAAACATAAATGAATTATTCTTCGTTCAGCTGTGATGATCGCCGTAAGGTTATTATCCAAAATAAAAGAGCGCAAGCACTAACAGATACACCTAATATACATACTCCATCCCAACCATATTTTGCATACGTATTTGTTGAAAGAATTGCACCTGTTGCACTACCGATAGAGTAAAAAATCATGTAACTGGCAGTGAGGCGACTTCTCGCTTCAGGACGCACTGTGAAAAGCATACTTTGATTGGTGACATGTACAGCTTGCACCGCTAAATCTAAAAGGATAATTCCGAAAATTAGTAATAATAGAGAATGGTAAATAGATTTAATTAGGAGCCATGAAAGTACTAATAATGATAAGGCTATACCAGTTGTTCTTTGTCCGAATCCTTTATCAGCTAATTGTCCAGCTTTAGTAGCAGCTAATGCACCTGCAACTCCAGCAAGGCCGAATGCGCCAATAGCTGTATGAGATAGATTATGTGGTGTAGCACTTAGAGGTAATACTAAAGAAGTCCATAAAATACTGAATGAAGTAAAAATGAGAAATGCTAGTATTCCGCGAACGCGTAAAAGTCGTTCTTCTACAAATAATAAGAGAACAGAGTGTATTAATTTTCGGTAAGACATAGTTGTCACTTTTTTAAGTTCAAGAGTTGGTAAGTTCCGGTGTAACAAAACAGTTACGAAGAGTAAAAGAATAGCGGAGGTGAGATAAACGGATCGCCATCCAGCTAAATCTGTTAATGTGCCTGCAAATGTACGAGCAAGGAGAATACCTATTACAACGCCACTTGTAACGAAACCTACTATGCGTCCACGTTCTGCTGGATTAGCTAAAATTGATGTATATGCGACGAGTGTTTGCGTAACCGTTGCAAGAATACCTACTAAGGCCATACCTATAAAAAGTACGGTGCTTGAGGAAGCGCACCCGATTATAATTAAAGCGAAAACAGATAAAAGCATTTGGAGAATTATTATTTTCTTTTGGTTTAATAAATCACCAAGTGGAACTAATAAAAGTAAACCGAGTGCATAACAAACTTGAGTAATAGTAATTACAATACCGATAGTTGAATGACTCATCTTAAATTCATTTGACAATGAATCAAGTAGTGGATGAGCGAAGTATATATTTGCTACAGCCATCCCACAAGCGATTGCGAATAATAGAGTCATATAGCGAGACATAGTTGCGTGAACAGGTGAATGTATCTGAGTGTGAGTATGTTTTAGAATGGGCATCATTTTTTCTTTACTATTCATAAAAACAGCTCCTTTTTGTATTATTAAAAATAACGTACCGAACGGTATATTATTTTGTAAGTAAAATATAATCTTGAAGAAACATATATGTCAAGTTTATTTTGAGTTAATTATATTTTTTTGACATGTCGTTTATAATCTAATACGATATATAACATACTGATTGGTACGTAAATAGCGTTGTGTAATCTTAATAAATAGATATAGAAAGGATATGGTTTTAAATGGCACGACTACGTGAATTTGATGAAGAAAAAGCTTTGGATGCTGCTATGCAACTTTTTTGGGAGAAGGGATACGCAGCTACTTCATTAAGCGATTTAACTGCAAAAATGGAAATACAAAAGCCGAGTTTATATTCAGCCTTTGGTGATAAAGAGGGTTTATTTGAAGCGGCATTAAGGAGATACACAAATTTACATGCGGCTAATATACGAACAAAACTTCAAAACGAACAATCTGTAAAAGGAGCAATTCGGACGTTTTTTGAAAATATGGTGGAAGAGGAATATAAAAAAGAGTTCAGTAAAGGTTGTTTTTGTATTAACACAATGGTTGAACTTGCTCCTCATAATGAAAAATTTGAAGTACTGACTAGAGAACATCAAATGTATCTTGCAGTTATTTTTCAAGAATTAATTACGAAGGGAATACGGTCAGGTGAACTGCAAAGTGATTTGAACGCTAAAGCATTAGCGCAAACATTAGTCACGTCCTTAATTGGATTAACAGTGTTAATGAAATCACGTCCAGAACGTTCCGTTATAGAAAATTCGATATCGATAATAGTATCGTTAGTAAAATGATCTTTGGGTGAGGTGTTAATCAGCAAATTAGATATTAAGAAAGTCGATTCCTTATTAAAATAAGAAATCGACTTATTATAATTATTTATTTTGTAAGTTGTCTTTCCAAAAATTATAGCTATTATCAATAACGTTTTTTAATTTGAAATAGTTTTCCCAAGTATCTTGCACATGGTAGAGAGTTTCGCCTTCGTCTATAAAAACATCACTGTAATCATTTATATATTTCCAGTCCTCGTCATGGTTAAAGTAGTACTTTGCGAATTGGTTGCCCTCATCATTTAACATGTCGTCTGCTAAAACGCCATCCCAGTTCATATAAATTTCTGTGCCAGTCATTTGTTTAAGTTTAAACTGATTAATTTCGTCTTGAGACTCTTCTTCAAATTCTTCACTAAATAAATTATGTTCAAGTATCCATCCTAAAAACATACCAGTATGTACAAAAGCTTGATCAATTGGTAAGTCCTCAGGGAAATCACCTTGATAATGGTACTTCGCTTTATCATAAACGATCGTATTTAACAATTAGGTCATCCCCTTTAATGTATAATCTAATAAACTTGTATGGTTTGTTTTAATATTTCAACTATGTTTTCAAGCCATTCTACCGGTGTGATTTCTAGCCCTTCAAAATATATCCCATCTGCTGAATTTCGTATGTACTCTCGTTTTTCTTCATCATTTTTTGGTCTTCTTCATTTCAGCTATCAATATGAGAAATCTTTTCCAAATAAAATTCCCTTCAATATAAAAGGTTACATCTATATTATCGCAAAAATGTAAAAATGTTAATATTTTCAAGGGGAAAAAGCACAAAGAAACAGGATTTATTCGATAGGTATGAAAAATCATAAAGATCCTTCTTGTTGAAGAAAATCAGTAAAAGGTATCCTCATCTATTTTTGAGAAGTAGTAGTGTGTATGAGGGGAAGTGTTTTTGACGGCAATTGCAATTGGTTATAAAATAATGTCTGTTAAGGAATTTTATAGAAACTATCATTCACCTGCTGGGGATAAAATGAAAGCATGTAAAAGGATGAATATACATAGATGATGAAAAAAGTTTTGTTACAAGTACATAGTAGATTCATAGTCTTTCACTAATGAGAATATAAAGGGAGGTTGAGATACTACACGAACAGTGTAGGTATCGATTACAGCAATGAATACAATCATGAAAAAAAGAGTAATTGCACTATCAACAAGTTTAGTAATGTTAGGGAGTGCACCTTTAGCAATATCAGCAGAAGAGAGCAAAAACCTTCAAACTGATCAACTTCGTATCGCGCAAGGGGAACGTGGAATGAGCGGATTAAGTTATTCTAATTTCAATCTAGAAACTCCAGATCACATGCAAATTAACGAAGCGGAAGTATCAGAGAATGAGAAAATTCTTCTAGAAGAATATAAACATAAATATGATGAAACAGAAGAGTTACATAAAATGAAAGAAGCGAAAACAGGTCAAGTAGCGGAAGATGAAGCTATTTCAAACATTGAAAAGGCTTTTGAACATGTAGACGGTCGAAATGATGGTTCTACTCGCGAAATGAAGCCGGTTGAAAAGCCAAGAGCCATCCAATATAGTGCATCGATGACTACAAAAAAATATGGAACACTTGCAGGTGTCCCGTTTGTAGAGTGGATTGTTCCAGCAGGAAATCCTGATATTCGCCCGGCTAATCCGATGAAAGCACGTTATATTACAATTCATGAGACTGCAAATACAGCCCGTGGTGCGAATGCTGAAAATCATGCGAAATATTTGTATAAGCAAGCAACGGAAGGTACGTTCCGAACAGCTTCGTGGCATTTTACTGTGGACGATAAACAAATCTATCAGCACTTACCAACAAATGAAAATGGTTGGCATGCAGGAGATGGTGATGGTTCAGGAAACAGAGAGTCTATCGGTATTGAAATTTCAGTTAACCAAGATGGAGATTATAATAAAGCGTTAGAGAATGCGAAGCGACTTGCAGGATACTTAATGAATAAAGAAGGAATTAGCACGGATCACATTTATAGGCATCAACAATGGAGCGGAAAAAACTGTCCTGATATTTTAATTTCTCGTGGAAATTGGAATGGCTTCGTACAAGGAATTCAATGGTATGCAAATGTTAATGCGCAAATTGACTCGCCTTTACAAGAAAGAAACGAGCTATTTGATTCAAATGAATTTAATCCAGCTGAACCTAGCATGGAGCTAGTCGTTAATGGTGACGGTATAAATGTACGTAGCGGTGCGGACCTTGAGCATCATATTGTTCGTAAAGCTTCAAAAGGTGACCGTTACAAAGTGTTAGCAGTTAAAAACGGTTGGTACAAAGTAGGAAATGGAGAGTGGATTTTCTATAATCCGAGTTGGATTAAGATTAATTACAATGTACCAAAAGAAGAAGTACAAAAGCCAAAAGATGATATTACAGGTGGCTGGTTTGAGGGACATATTCGTAAACTACACAGTCTAGGTATTATGCACGGAGAAGGAAATGGTGTATTTGCGCCTTATCGTAATGTAACGAGAGCTGAGTTTGCTGCATTAATTTCAAATGCTCTTCAATTACCAGAAGGAAATAAGTCATTTGTAGACATTAACAAAGCGCATCCGTCACTTCATAATGGTATTAAGCGGAGTGCAAGTGCAGGAATTATTAGCGGTCGTGGTGGAGGTATTTTTGACCCGAATGCACCAATCACTCGTGAAGAAGCATCGGTTATGATTGACAAAGCATTACAGTATAAAGGTGTTACAGGTAATTTAGTCACATTACCATTTACAGATCAACATTTGATCGCATACAAACAGCCTGTTCAGCGATTATACAGCTTACAGGTAGTTACTGGTGTTGGAGATAACAAGTTTAATCCTAAAGGTACAACAACTCGTGGTGAGGCAGCTGCCTTTTTAGTGAAGATGTTAGACTCTATGCAAAAATAAAAATGGTATGTAAAAGTTTGTACTGATGCAAGAAAAAGTAATAAGGATGTTAAAGGAGCTATCCAAAATGAAAATTTGGAACAGCTCCTTTTTATTTTAGCCCCTATGAATTCCCTTCCAAGCCCCTCATAAGCACCTACCAAGTAATAAATCACTAAGAAAAAACAAAACAAAAACAACTACAAGAACAAAAAAGCGCGAAAAAATAAAACTGGCGTTGTAGTAGTTAAAAAAATTTGGAATTCAAATGCAAAAACAAAGCCCTCATTCCTATATGTATATTGAAGGGTTGAATTCTGCCTTTTTATGAATAAAAGGAGGAGGGAAATATATGGCGGTGTACCGTAATGTGCAGGTGAACTTTTGGCAAGATGAATTCATATTAGATTTAACGCCAGAGGAGCGTTATTTTTACATATACTTGTTAACTGGTACGAAAACGAAGCAATGTGGAATTTACGTATTACCGAAGCGTGTGGCAGAACTGGAAACAGGCTACAGTATGGAGACTGTTGAGAAGCTGTTAAATAGATTTGTTGCATATGGGAAAATTTTATACGATGCGGAAACGAAAGAGTTATACATACTAAATTGGCTACACTATAACCCTATTTTAAATACAAATGTAGAGAAGTGTGTGTTACGTGAGTTAAAGACTGTAAAAAATAAAGAGTTCATACATATGTTTTTACGTAAATGTCTTGAAGAAGAATGGAAGATTCCATTGTTATTACAGCATTTTTGTATGCCAAAAGGAGAGGATAATAGTAGTTTACAAGAAGTTGTTGAGGAGAAGGAAGAAGAGATAGAAGAGATAGAAGAGACAGAAGAGGATACATCGCATAGTGAAGTTTATAAGTTTTACAAACAAAATATAAGTAGTCTATCTCCATATATCGTGAAGGAATTAAAAGAGTGGATACAAAAAGCTTCAGGAGAGACAGTACTAAAGGCACTTAAAGTTGCGTTTGAACAGAATAAGCGAACGCTCGCTTATGTGAAGGGGATTTTGAGGAATTGGTGTAAGAAAGGGCGAGTAGATTTCATTGAAAGAAAGGAAGGCGTACATAAGAGAGCGGTATGTAGTTTGTATGATCCATAGTATGAGAAAGTATGGATTTTTCAACTTTTCTAAAAGGCGTTTCCTTAAATAGAAGCGAATAGTTTGAGAAAGGAGGGGTTATATGGAAGTTGTCATAAAGAAGAAACGAACTAGAGGTAAGAGGATTTTTATTTGGTCTAGTAGTGTCGTTCTTTTGTTAGTTATTTGTACAGTGATTTTTTTGAACATATATACGCTTAGTTCTGTGCCAAAGATAGATGGGACGATAAAGCTAGAGGATTTACAACATGCTGTTCAGGTAAAGAGGGATAGTAAAGGGGTACCGCATATTAAAGCGGAAAATGCACATGATTTATATTTTTCGCAAGGGTATGTACAAGCGCAAGATCGTTTGTTTCAAATGGATTTAAGTAGAAGGCAAGCTTCTGGGATGTTGAGTGAAGTTGTAGGGGAAGCAGCTGTTGATCGAGATAAATTGTTTCGAACACTCGGTTTACGACGAGCAGCCGAAGCGTCTGTTAGTCAATATGATGGGGAATCGAAATATGCCCTGCAGTCATTTGCTGATGGGGTGAACGCTTTTATACGCGAGGCGAAAGAGGAAAAGAAATTGCCAGTTGAGTTTACTATATTAGGATATGAGCCTGCTGAATGGTCCATTGTTGATACGTTAACGATTGGAAAGTATATGGCGTTTGACTTAGGCGGACATTGGCACGGACAGGCGTTTCGATATTGGGCACTGAAAAATTTACCGAAAGAGCAAGCAAATGAGCTATTTCCTACATATCCGAAAGATGCGCCTAGATTGCTAGCTGAACTGGAAAATACAAATGTGGACGTAGCACAAAGTTTTGCAAAAACGATTATTCCGCCAGAGTTTAACGGTAGCAATAACTGGGTCATAAGCGGTGAGAAGAGTGTGTCTGGTAAGCCGATTTTAGCAGATGATCCTCATTTATCTCTTGCGACGCCTTCTATTTGGTATCAATCGCAACTTGAAATGAAAGATTTACATGTGAGTGGCGTTATTTTCGCAGGAGTACCAGGTGTTATATTAGGTCACAATGACAAAATAGCATGGGGCGTTACGAATACTGGCCCTGATGTACAAGATTTATATATTGAGAAGCGAAATCCTAATAATGAAAATGAATTTTTGTATAACGATAAGTGGGAGAAAGCTACAGTTGTTGATGAATCTATTAAAGTAAAAGGCGGGAAAACAATTCCGTATAACGTTACTGTTACGAGGCATGGCCCAGTCATTTCAGAGTTTGCGGATAAGGGGAAAGAGAAAACGAAAACAGTATTCGCTTTGAAATGGACTGCTTTGGAGCCTTCCGCTGAGTTAAAGGCTGTATTAAATATGAATAAGGCGAAAGATTGGAATGAGTTTGAAACGGCACTTCAAGATTTTCATACACCAACTCAAAACTTTGTATTTGCATCAAATGACGGCACAATTGCTTATAAAGCGAACGGAAATATACCAGTGCGTAAAAAAGGTGATGGTAGTTTACCAGTGCCAGGATGGACAGATGAATATGAATGGGAAGGGTATATCCCATATGATCAACTTCCAAAAGTAATAAATCCAAAACAAGGGTTTATTTCAACTGCGAATAATAAAATTGTGGTTGATAATTATCCGTACCATATTAGTAATACGTGGGCACAGCCATATAGGCAAATGCGTATTCAAGAATTTTTACAAGAGAAAGAAAAGTATACGGTGAAAGATTTAGAAGAGTTACAGATGGATCAAAAAAATTTATACGGGAAAGAATTTGCCCCTATATTTTTAAAAGAGTTAAATAAAGCATCTTTAAATGAAGTAGAGAAAGAAGGCGTAAAACAATTAACAAAGTGGAATTTTTATGATAGTAAAGATGAAGCGGCACCATTACTATTCCATTTATTAATGAAAGAGATTTCGAATACGTTATTTTCAAAAGAAATACCGAAAGATGTGATGGGGTTATTTGAAGGAAAGTCACAAGTTGTTGATGAATTGATTCGAAAAGAAGTAGCAGGAGAAAACGGCGCTTGGTTTACGAAGTACGGAGGATTCACAAAAGTTGTGCATACATCGTATGAGAATGTAATGAAGAAATTGCAGAAGGAATATGGACCCGATGTTGCGGAGTGGAAGTGGGGCGATTACCATCAACTGGCGTTCACACATCCAATTTCAAAATCATCTAGTATGTTAGCACTACTTGCATTTAATCGTGAAGCACCAGTTCCAATTGGCGGAAGCCAAGTTACCGTTCAAGCAGCGAGTTACGGAGAAAATGGTATTGTAAATCACGGAGCTTCTTGGCGATTCGTTATTGATACGAAAGATATGTCAAACGGTTATCATATTGTAGGGCCAGGACAATCGGGACATTTTAGAAGCAATTGGTACCATGATCAAATCGATGATTGGGTAAACGGAACGTATCATACGACTACATTGAATACGGAGGGGATAGAGGGGAAAGTGTTAAATTTAGAGCCGAAGTGATAATATTCCCACTGATGAAAACTGTTAAATTAGAACATAACCAAGTTCTTAAGTAATTTTAATAGCCTACTATCAGTTAATTTGATAGTAGGCTTTTGTATTTTAGAGGATAAGATTCAATGATTTTATTATGACAAAACAGTAAGTGTTTTAACATTTACTTATACGATAACGAGCCTTATTTACTCTGTTACAGTTACTCATTTTTATATACCGCAAAACATTTTGTTATTCAATAATTCCAATTTCTAGAGCCTTTTGAACGGCTTCTTCTTTGTTACGGACTCCTAGCTTTGTATAAGCTGTGGAAGCATAATTTCTGACCGTACCACTCGATAAATATAATCTTGATGCTATGGTAGTGTATCGAAGGCCTTTTGCTACTAGCTGCAATATTTCTATCTCCCTAGCTGTTAGCTCATAAGCGGTTGCTTTTGATTGTGGTGTCTCTTTTTGCACATCAAACTTCTCAAATATTTTGTGAGACATTCCCTGATCAATTAGTGTCCCACCTTTGTGAATAAGTCGGATCGTATTAGCTAGCTCCAACGTTTCAATAGATTTAAGTAAAAAACCATCCGCACCGTTGCGAAGTGATTCCAATGCCTGTTCGGTATCTTGAAACGTTGTAAAAATCAATACGCGGATATGTGGCCATTGTTGCTTAATCTTTTTGGTTGCTTCGATTCCATCCATGTGCTGCATATCTAAATCCATAAGTATAACATGGGGTTGAAGGCGCCCACACAAATCGATGGCTTGATTGCCATCCTCAGCCAAGCCGACTACATTTAAATCTTCATATCTATCGAGTAGTGTCCTCAAACTTTCCCGAACAAATGGCTGATCGTCTACAATTAACAAACGAATAAGTCCATCTTTTATTTCAGTTTGTCGCGGTATGGTGCATGTAACAAGCATTCCTTCCTCTGGCTTTGTATATACAGACAATTGACCTTGCAAGTTCATTGCCCGTTCTTTCATCGCATTCATACCGAAGCCTTCCTGCCATTCTACATTTCCTTTTCCATTATCTTGAACTTCTAATCTCGTATATTGTTGTTCAAACTGCAATGAAACTATAATTTCAGTTCCCTGTCCATGACGTACTGCATTCGTAAGGGACTCTTGTAAGTAACGAATGAAGGCTATCTTCGCTTGCCGAGACAATTCATATTCCTCTCCGAATATCCTAAAACTTACATTTACCTGAGCGTGCTCCTGAAATTCGGCTCCAAGATTTTGTAGAGATTGAATTAAGGAAGGCGATTGACACGGAGAATCCATTTGATGTAGGTAACCTCTCACGTCCTCGATGCTTTTCCGTCCCATTTCAAGCAGAGAATCTAGCCTCTGTATCCCCATTTCAGTAGCAAGTTCGGTACGCAATGTTTCCATCCCCATAATAATAGAAGTATAAGCGTGACCAACTGTATCATGAAGCTCACTCGACAGTCTGTTCCGTTCTTCTGCCAGTGTAATGCGTTCAATTTGAGACATATATTGCTCAAGTACCGCGTTTTGTTTACGAATTGCTTCATTTTGCTTATGATTGACGATTAATAAATGGAAAGCAAAGCCCATTACATAAGCAAGTCCATAGTTGGTAACCATAATCCAATAGCTATTACTTGGCGCAACCGCATAGAAAATTCCAGTTGTTATAAAAACTGTTGTTGGAGCTGTCCAATAATAGGACAAATGCTGACTATTCGCAGCAATCAGAAAAACCGATATAAGAAATGTAACGTTAGCTCCCGGAAATAAAGAAGTTAAATATATACACAGTCCACCATATAGCAGTATTTCTGTGAACAAATAATATTTATAATTGAATAGTAAGGCTACCCATGGAACAGAGAAGGCAATAATTTCCCAAAGAATAATAATCCAAATTGGCAATGTTAAACTATCCTGAAAATCGAATGTGGTTATGGCGATAGAGACACTAACAAGTATACGGACTCCTAACATAATCCAATCGTACCAAAACCAATACTTAACCATATCTAACAAGTCATTTACCCCCTAAGTAGCCTACCTTTTTACTTCCTATATTATAAATTAATCCTTCATACATTGTTATACTTTTTAATTTTACACTGCAATTCTCTTACAGAAGGCAAACTTCTATTGATTTAGTTTCCGGATCATGCTACGTGTATAGCCCCCAATTTTCTTTGTTAAACCATCTACTATTTTAATACTTATGGCGGTAAATACTATACCCATAAACATTACAAAGAGTGACTTGGCAAACGTATCTATCTGTATGAATATTATATTCATTTCAATGTAGCGATACAGTAGTGGTGCTAACAGGAACATAAGTGGCATTACATAAAAAATGGTTGCACTAATGAGACTAAAAATGCCAATCGCAAATTTCTGCATTAACCAATAGACAGCAGACCAAGTGCGACGATCAGTAAGCACTAATTTCACCTGAGTCCAGTTCGATGTATCTATTGTTATACTTTTATCATAAGAGTCTGTTGAAATATCTGTATAAATTTTCGTCTGTATGCGCTCGAATTGGATAAAAGGTGTAGTAGTCTGTAGTACACGTATAACTAGTGGAATCCCAATTACCGTAAATGAAAGGGTGAAACTGAATAGCAGAGCTATTAGATAAAAACAAAAATAAAACAATCCTGTAACGAAAGTTAGCAATAAAAAATAACCATTCTGGATGAATCTTGATTTCATAAAGTTCATCGCTCCTATCTATGTAATAACCGAATTGTACTGCTTTTTTTGTCATTCTCACTAGTGTAAAAGTGTCATATGACATTTCTAAATGATGCTAAAAAGGGGAGAGTAACCTACTTCTGGTTAAAAAAGATGCTTATATGAATCACCATAAAACAATCCCGTTCTTGCAGATGCAAGAAGGGATTGTTTTGTACTTTTATTTAATATGAGATGGACTCGTTTTTCGAATGTGTAAAATAATATCAAATTGCTCAAGCAATGACTTATCAAAGTATGCCAATTGGTTCGGTAAGAGTCGTGCCCCTATACTTAGTAATGGTCTTTTTGCTTTAACCCATTTCTCTGCCGGTCCTTTAAGGTGACGGTTATCCAATAAAAACATTTTATATGGTACTTTTCCGAGGGTATAATTGAAACTATTTACATCTTGTGGAATCGGATCTGTTATAATCTTATCTCCGGTGTCGTTGTATAAGGTGAAATTCCCCTCCGTAGTTGTACTGCCAATTGTGACATAATTATTGTCTAAACGTTCCTTCAAATTCTGCCCTGCAGCATAAGGGTATAATTCCTCATCGATAATTCCTTTAGCTATATGAATATTGTGTCCCCATACCATCGTTTTACCACCCAATGTCTCTTGTGCCCACATTGCATGATCGGCCAAGTATTGCTCATGTAGCTTTAACATACTTGGATAGTCGTTAGGAATTAGCATTGTTGTATATTTCTCTATTGCACTTGCCGTTGCTTTCGCCCAGATGTACTCGGGTGAAGCCATTTCTGTGTTGGCTTGCCCATTCTCATCTTTTAGTAATTGGGCTACTCTCTCAGCGTTTGCTTTGAACTTTTCTTTTATTTCAGGAGCGAGGTCCATATATTCCTTTGTACTTCCATTAAAAGCCGACAATTCTTTATAATTTTCTTCTACTTCTGCCAGCAAATCTGGTCGATGCAGCCTTACATAATCAATTACTTTATTAAAGCAACCTTGGTCCATCTCCTTTAAGTCAAGCCCAATAAATTGTATCTTTTTTTTATTGGATGGATTAGCATTATAATCTTTCATCCACTCAATCATGGCTATAATTTCATCAGTAGGATATAAATAATTTAAAAATTCCCTAGGGTTTCCTTTTCCTGTTTGGATATATTCATTTAGTTTTAAGCCGTTTCCCCAATCTTCTTCCATTGTGAAATTTGTAAAGCCCATCTCAGTAACCAAATATTTCACAAGGCGAAACTTCATAGTGAAAATTTCAGAGCTTCCATGAGTAGTCTCTCCTAATCCTACATATTGTGCGCTCCCAATCATTTTCTTAAGTGGTTTTAAATCCTCAAATTTTTTTGACGGCTCTATCGTTTTTAATGGGTAAGCCTGTGATTGTATGGATTTAACTATATTTTTTTGGATTGATTGATCTGAATTTTCGACTGCTACTGTTTGAGCCTTTCCTACTTCTACACATCCTGTGACTAATAAAGCTGTACTAACCATTGCAATTATTCTTTTCTTATTCATTTTTTCCACCTCAATTGAATTATTTGTAAAAGCAAGATTGATTCATGTACTTGCACGAATCAATTGCCTTAATTCAATTGTTATCTATCCCATATCATATTTTCTAGTTACATATTGTCATAAGGTTAATTGACACAGGTCATAGACTAATCATTACACTTTTGTACTATCGGCTATGACAACTTATAAATAATAATTACATTGATGAGTCGTAAGTAAGACTAGATTATAAATTGGGGAGGGATTTTAAAGATGAATGAATTTGTATACAAAAATATTTTTATTCTAAGTTGTGTCTGTGGAAATGACAAGAAGTATATTCGATAAACAAGTGAATTATAGGGGAAGGGCGGATTACAATGATATTACACGCAAAATCGTTCCACAATAAAGATAAAATCCAACGTGCTAAAGTAGGACTTCAACTTTTTCTGAGTATCTTAATCATTACTTCAATTATCCTAAATGTAGTAGTAATAATTACGAAAAGTATGCCGCTTATTGTGGTATATATGTTTACCCCAGCATTATCTTCTATTTTGACTCGCATAATACTGAAAGAAGGGTTTAAAGATGTATCTTTTAGTCTCGGTAACTTAAAGATATGGAAGGGGATTGGTTTTGCTCTGCTAATCCCTATGATTATTTGTGGAATTACTTATTCTATCGCCTGGTTGAGCGGAATTGCGGGGTTTCAGCATCCCGAAGGTGGTATGTTAGAACCGATCTACAATTTACTTGGGCTTCAGTATGTAACGGCACCATTCAGTTTCATTTATCTAGTAGTATTGAGCGGCATTTTCGGAAGTTTGCTTAACTTAATCCCAGTTTTGGGAGAAGAAATGGGTTGGCGAGGTTATATGCTCACAAGGCTAGTCGATGCAGAGTTTTCACGGCCTATCCTTATTAGTGGATTGATTTGGGCAACGTGGCATGTTCCAATAGTTATTGCTGGTCTATATGTAGAGGGACCATCTGTCGTTCTTTCAGTACTGGGCATCTATCTTTGTATTGTACCATTCGGTTATATTACAGCTTATTTACGACTTATCACAGGTAGCGTTTGGCCTTCGGTTATCATCCATACTACTTGGAATGCCATTATTCAAGGACCTTTCGCACGTGCAAGTACAGGGTATCAAACTGAGATTTGGATTGGAGAATCTGGCTTGATAACCGCTATTATTATCTTGATTACGGCAATAATTGTGTCTCGGATAATAAGATTTACTAAATATTGATTTTTCACATAAATTTTTAAAAAATGATTGTTAATCAGAAAAAACGGACTCTCAGATTGCTTTTTAAGGGTTTTTAGCGGTCGTGTGAATGTCATATGTATCGATAAGGATTAAATTTCACACGATTGAAAACAGGGTGTTTAAACGTTATTTTGTTTTTATTCGTAATTTTAAATCTGAAATACTGAAGCCAATGTAATACAATTTCATTGGCTTCAGTATTTTGATTCTTAACTAAAAATAGAGTGGAAAATTAAGGGTGTCATATATATTAATTAAAAGTAGCATACAAAGAATGCTTAAGTGACATTTCTTTTGTTATAGAATAAACAAATCCTGATATTGCAGTAACTATTATTTTGAGGTCAATTTACTGTGAAATAAGTGTCTAATGTCTACTATTAATTTGGATCTATGTGACTGCATCTCTTAATTAGGGGTGTTGTTTTTGTTAAGTAATAGCCATTGTACTTAGAAAATAAATAATATGTTTATGTGATGGAGTAATAAAGCTAGGTAGCATAAAGATTGATACTACAAAGATTAACAACATATAAAAAAAATATTTATATGTTGTGTCACCGCTGCTATCCCTAATAATTTTTGAATCTATTTATTTCTTCCGCTTTTGCGGAAACTAAAACTAATGTTGCGACCAGTAATATAGTGCCAATTAGATAAAAATAGTTGGCACTATATCGTCAGTATTTTTAATATTCCATTCGCTTTTTGTGTTTTCTATTTTTATTTTTGTACTGATGATAAGACCTTTCCCTCAATTAGATCTTTAAATAACGTAGACCTATTTGGTGCTTGAATTTCTTCCAACGTGAATTTTCCGAAGCACAGTGGTTCAGAAATAGCTTTATCATTTTCATCTGCTGTTAAATTTTCGACTTCTTTATTATCTTTGTCAAAAATTTGGAATACAGCAGTTTATCAGTTTTATATTCGAATTTGCAGCATCCACTTTTTTAATCTCAGTTTGTCCAAGTGATTGAATTTTTGGCTGTTAGTTCTTACGGTGATACAGTATCTCCTTGGACTTTCACTGTATTTTGAATCTTTTTTCCAGCTTGTCCCTCGCATGGAGTACCATTGTATGCCACTCTGTATGTGTCACATCCCAAAATTCTTCGTTTTCTTTTCCTACATTAAATTTACTTTTGTCTGTATCGAATTGTATCTGTCACTGTTTAGCCTACTATTTGTAATGTACCTGGGGCATATTCTAGTTCGTCTGGCAATGTATCCGCAAAGGCTAGATTTTTCGCAGGATTAGCAAGAAGTTATTACTTACTAGAGTTGTATACTCCAATCATCCCTTGTTTCTGTATTTTGTAGGTTCTTCACTGTTTTCCCAAGTTCTATGATTAGATCTTGGAGAATTAAGAAACGACCTCAGCTCATTTCATTGTCGTTTAGAAAATTATAAGAAAAGAATCTATTTCTTTCACACTTTTCCTAACTACTCTGATATTTAGATGCTACTTACAAATAAATAATATATGATTTTCATAAAAAAAATATAGTAATATTTTGTCGTGAATTGTACTAATTTGATATTTTATAGTAATATTTTGTCGTGAGTTATACCTGACGGAAAATAATTTATGAATTTATACAGGAACGATGTAAAAATTTATCAGTAATCTAATTAAGAGGAGAAGGTAATGAATAATTCAATCGATATACAACACTTGTGTGATCTCGCACATAAAGCCTTTAATGTACCTGTTCACATTTTATCCACAGACAAAAAAATCTTATATCATTCTAATTCTGAGGATATTTGTAGTCCTTTTTATTCTTCTAAAGAAGAATATCTTAGTGACATTTATCAAGAAAATGATCCCTATAATTTGCCCCTTTTCAGATGTAACAGTTATCTTGAAAATTTCATCCTAATTCATATAGAAAATCATGATTATATAAAAGGGACTATAATAATTGGCCCCACTATACATCCAAAGGGATCGGATGATGTAACCTTTAAACTTCGAAAAGAATTTAACTCAAATGATAATATTCAAGAAAGACTAACCTATTTTCAATCCCTACCTGAGGTTAAAAAAACTTCTTTAATTGATATGGGAATTTTATTGCATTACATGATTTTCAATGAAAAGTTAGATGTTGATATTGTGGTAGAAAAAAATAAAGTGTTAGAGGAAGTTCCCTATAAAATTGTGAAACCTGATCTATATATTTTAAAACGTCAACAAAATAAACCAAAAACTCACAACATGGCATTAGTACATAATTATTTTTCAGCAATCAAAGAGGGAAATAAAAAGAAGTTGTTGCAATATATGTATGCAGTTTCGCAGGAAGATACGGAATTAATTTTAACAGCGGATCCACTCAGAAACCAAAAAAACCATGGGATTATTGCGATTACTTTAGCAACTCGATATGCGATAGAAGGTAATCTCCCACCAGACATTGCTTTTGCTCTTAGTATTTTGTATATCCAAACCATGGAACAACTAGAGAACGTGGACTCTGTAAGGCGATTGTCAGGAGATGCCTTACGTACTTTTGCAGATCGAGTGAAAGAATTCAATGCGCAAAAATTTTCAAATGCGGTTACTACATGTATGAACCATATTAGTAAAAATGTTTACGATGGAATATCTCTCAATGAACTCGCTAATCATTTGGATATTACGCCTACTTATTTATCTAAATTATTTAAAAAAGAAGTGGGAATTCCTTTAAGTGAATTTATTCAAAGGGAACGAGTGGAAGAAGCAAAAAAATTATTAACACTCACTACATATCCACTATCAGATATTTGTGCTTGGCTTAATTTTAACGACCAAAGTTATTTTACAAGGGTTTTTAAAAAATCAACTAACATGACACCTAGACAGTATCGTGAAAAATATACCGTAATATAAGCTTAGTATCAGTTTCTTGTGAAAAAACTTTAATATACGCGCAAGTAACTCTAAAACTTGAGCATACTGTTTCTTTTACTCTAGAAAGGGTATGTGATTGATCTAGAAAAGGAATATGTATTCAAATAGATCTTGAAGAGTCTATGAAACATTTAGTGAAGCCAAAGGACAAGGGTAAGATTTATAACATGTTGTTAATTTTAAAGAGTACACTATCCATTATTTTTCTAAGGAGATAAAAAAACAGAAGGCTGCAAAGGTTCTTTTCGAGAAAGCTTTGCGGCTTTTTTTATATTTTAAAACCCATAGTTATAACGAGGAATAAGTTTATAGATTAATATCTTCATGTTAAGTATTTAATAATAGTGATATTAGGGACTATTACATAAAGTTTAATAATATAACATATATCACTTGATATATCTATATTATATGCAATTATACATAACCAAATAAAAGGAAAAAAGTATAAAAAAACCTATTAAATTATTCTATAAGTATTTTTTTTAAAATAAAATTGCTTGGTTGAGCTAAAATGGTTATTTACTAACCGTATACACTTTAATTTGTAATCATTACAATTACAGAGCTGTAATTCTTAATTAATTATATTGGTATAATTAATTAGACTCGTATTTTTACTTAATAGTTAAATTATCGAGCTCAATCGACAAAATTTTGCTATTTACGCATTGGAAATTTAATGTTTTAATGAACAACATAACTGGTATGACCACACAGAAGGGAGAAGAGCAAGCTAATAGAGATAGAGGTTATTAAATTTGCAAGTAACATTATGTTGTGAATAATTTTCTTAATAATCAGTTTATTTTTAAGGTATTTAGAATCTCAAAAGTAGTATTTTTGTAAAAATGGGTTTTAAGTTTCTACATAGCAAAAGTGAATTTATTCCGCAATAAAAGTATAAGCAATGTACAGTATAATTTCATCTTTTGTAGTCTTGTAAGGCTATTGCTGACAAAACTAAAAACCATATTATGAAATTGATATTAAAAAAAGGTCATGACAGGATTAACTCTAGAAGCAATGGTTATCTATCTTCACGGATCTGTAAGTTAAACAGCAGCTCTAAGGGGGAAATAATATTTTACTACTCATTGGGCAGCTAATTCAAATATAGCTGATGAATTTTTATCGTTTACTATTTGAAAAATAGAGTATCTAAATGAGAGGGAAGTAAAATCCTTAGATCCTCTTAGAAGTAAATAATAACGATAACACCCTATCCGAAAGACTTCCCATTCCCCATGCGTGTGCAAGGAGAGAGCCTAGCGCTAGGGCGTACAAGTTATATGAATCAAGTTATAAAAAACAATGGTAAAGGAGTGTACGGAATGAAAAATAAAATAATGACAGGATTTTTAATAACATCCATTGTAACTGGAGCAACTATTCCTATCAATACTCTCGCAGCACCAATCGTTCAAGCAGAAACTCAACAGGAAAGCATGGATATTTCTTCATCATTACGAAAATTAGGTGCGCAATCTAAATTAATCCAAACGTATATTGATCAATCTTTAATGAGTCCTAATGTACAGCTAGAGGAAGTCCCAGCTTTAAATACCAATCAATTCCTAATTAAACAAGATATGAAGGAATGGTCATCGGAACTCTATCCACAGTTAATTCTATTAAATTCAAAAAGTAAAGGATTTGTAACGAAATTTAATAGCTATTACCCGACATTAAAATCGTATGTAGACAATAAAGAAGATAGAGAAGGGTTTTCGGATAGACTTGAAGTTCTTCAAGAAATGGCTATGACGAATCAAGAAAATGCGCAACGACAAATTAATGAATTAACAGATCTTAAATTACAGCTTGATAAAAAATTAAAAGATTTCGATACTAATGTGGCAACTGCGCAAGGCATATTAGGTACAGATGGAACTGGAAAAATAGATCAGTTAAAAAATGAAATATTAAATACCAAAAAAGCAATTCAAAATGATTTACAACAAATTGCATTAATACCAGGAGCTTTAAATGAGCAGGGATTTGCTATATTCAAAGAAGTTTATAGTCTTTCAAAAGAAATTATTGAACCGGCTGCTCAAGCAGGGATGGCAGCGTATAACAAAGGAAAAGAAATTAACAACTCTATTCTAGAAGCGGAGAAAAAAGCGGCGCAAGAAGCGACAGAACAAGGTAAAACTGCTCTAGAGATTGAATCGGCCAAAAAAGCAGCTCGTGAAGCAATTGAGAAAAGCAAACAAGGTGAAATAGCTGCAGCTGCAGCCGCAAAAACGCAAGAATATGACCTGATGAAAGCCGTTGATACTGAAAAGATTAAGAAAACATTTGGTGTCTTCGCAGAAGTAAATAAACTAACAGCAGAGCAGCGAGCATATTTAGATGACTTAGAGAAACAAAACCAAAAAATATATGATTTAACAACGAAACTATCAATAGCAGATTTACAAAAATCAATGCTTCTTCTTTCACAAAATGATTTGCATACGTTTGCAAATCAAGTAGATGTAGAACTTGACCTACTAAAGCGCTATAAAGAAGATTTGGATCTAATAAAAAATAACATTACAAAATTATCTACTAATGTTGATGCAACTAACGAGCAGTCTCAAAAAGATACATTAAGACAATTAAAAAATGTAATAAGTTACCTTGAAGAACAGGTATATAAATTTTGATATTACGTTTTTCAAAAAAACTATAAAGATTATAAGAATCTAGCGAAAGAAGGAGAATAGTTATGAAAAAATTCCCATTCAAAGTGCTAACTTTAGCCACTCTGGCAACGGTTATAACTGCTACTACTGGTAACACTATTCATGCATTTGCACAAGAAACGACCGCTCAAGAACAAAAAGTAGGCAATTATGCTTTAGGTCCCGAGGGACTGAAGAAAGCATTGGCTGAAACAGGGTCTCATATTCTTGTAATGGATTTGTACGCAAAAACAATGATTAAGCAACCGAATGTAAATTTATCTAATATCGATTTAGGATCAGAAGGAGGGGAGTTGCTCAAAAATATTCACCTTAATCAAGAACTGTCACGAATCAATGCGAATTATTGGTTAGATAAAGCGAAGCCACAGATTCAAAAAACAGCTCGTAATATTGTAAATTACGATGAACAATTTCAAAATTATTACGACACTTTAGTAGATACTGTACAAAAGAAAGATAAGGCAGGTCTAAAAGAGGGCATAAGTGATTTAATTACTACAATTAATACAAATTCAAAAGAGGTTACAGATGTAATTAAGATGCTACAAGACTTCAAAGGGAAACTATATCAAAATTCTACAGATTTTAAAAATAATGTTGGTGGTCCAGATGGCAAAGGTGGATTAACTGCAATATTAGCAGGTCAACAGGCAACGATTCCGCAACTTCAAGCTGAAATTGAGCAACTTCGTTCTACTCAGAAAAAACATTTTGATGATGTATTAGCATGGTCAATTGGTGGTGGATTGGGAGCAGCTATTTTAGTTATTGCAGCTATTGGAGGAGCAGTTGTAATTGTTGTAACTGGTGGTACAGCAACACCAGCTGTTGTTGGTGGACTTTCAGCTCTTGGAGCAGCTGGTATCGGTCTAGGAACTGCGGCGGGTGTCACGGCATCTAAGCATATGGACTCCTATAACGAAATTTCTAACAAAATCGGAGAATTAAGTATGAAAGCAGATCGTGCTAATCAAGCAGTTCTTTCGCTTACTAACGCGAAAGAAACATTGGCATATCTATATCAGACTGTAGATCAAGCGATCTTGTCTCTAACAAATATTCAAAAGCAATGGAATACAATGGGCGCAAATTATACAGATTTACTGGATAATATCGATTCTATGCAAGACCACAAATTCTCTTTAATACCGGATGATTTAAAAGCTGCTAAAGAAAGTTGGAATGATATTCATAAAGATGCAGAATTCATTTCAAAAGATATTGCTTTTAAACAGGAATAGAACTGAAAATTAAAACCTAAATTGGAGGAAAATGAAATGATAAAAAAAATCCCTTACAAATTACTCGCTGTATCGACGTTATTAACTATTACAACCGCTAATGTAGTTTCACCAGTAACAACTTTTGCAAGTGAAATTGAACAAACGAACAATGGAGATACGGCTCTTTCTGCAAATGAAGCGAGAATGAAAGAGACCTTGCAAAAGGCCGGTTTATTTGCAAAATCTATGAATGCCTATTCTTATATGTTAATTAAAAATCCAGATGTGAACTTTGAAGGAATTACTATTAATGGATATGTGGATTTACCTGGTAGAATTGTACAAGATCAAAAGAATGCAAGAGCACATGCTGTTACTTGGGATACAAAAGTAAAAAAACAGCTTTTAGATACATTGACTGGTATTGTTGAATATGATACAACATTTGATAATTATTATGAAACAATGGTAGAGGCGATTAATACAGGGGATGGAGAAACTTTAAAAGAAGGGATTACAGATTTACGAGGTGAAATTCAACAAAATCAAAAGGTTGCACAACAACTAATAGAAGAATTAACTAAATTAAGAGACTCTATTGGACAAGATGTTAGAGCATTTGGAAGCAATAAAGATCTCTTGCAGTCGATTTTAAAAAACCAAGGTGCAGATGTTGAAGCCGATCAAAAGCGTCTAGAAGAAGTATTAGGATCAGTAAACTATTATAAACAATTAGAATCTGATGGGTTTAATGTAATGAAGGGTGCTATTTTGGGTCTACCGATAATTGGCGGTATTATAGTGGGAGTAGCAAGAGATAATTTAGGTAAGTTAGAGCCTTTATTAGCAGAATTACGTCAGACCGTGGATTATAAAGTAACATTAAATCGCGTAGTTGGAGTTGCTTATAGTAATATTAATGAAATGCACAAGGCACTTGATGATGCTATTAACGCTCTTACTTATATGTCCACGCAGTGGCATGATTTAGATTCTCAATATTCGGGCGTTCTAGGGCATATTGAGAATGCAGCTCAAAAAGCGGATCAAAATAAATTTAAATTCTTAAAACCTAATTTAAATGCAGCGAAAGACAGTTGGAAAACATTAAGAACAGATGCTGTTACATTAAAAGAAGGGATAAAGGAATTAAAAGTGGAAACTGTTACTCCACAAAAATAGGGAAATATTAATTCTGTTGCAAAGTGAACCATAACATAGAGAGTCTATGATTACACTGTTAAACAGTAAAGCGATAATTAATAAATCCTTATATATTAAAAAGGCGGAGTCTCATTAAAGACTTCGCCTTTCACTTATATATAAGTTTTATCCAAATAAAAAGATAGCCATGTAGTTTACTTGTTTTTAAAAATTTGTAACAGAATCGATTAATAGGGGACAGTTTATATAGATTCGCTTAATAATATCGAATCTATGCAACTACATCGTCTTTTAATAAGAATAGGACTTGAAATCATACTCTATACAGGAGGAATAAGAAAAGATGAAAAAAAAACCTTATAAAATACTGGCTGTATCAGCATTTTTAATTATGACAACTACCTATGCAGTCACACCAGTAGCAACCTTTGCAATTGAAACTGAACAAACGAACACTGGAGATATGTCTCTTTCAGCAAATGAAGAAAAGATGAAAAAAACTGTACAAGATGCTGGGTTATTTGCAAAAGCTATGAATGAATATTCTTATTTGCTAATTAATAATCCGGATGTGAGTTTTGAAGGAATTTCTATTAATGGGTATGCAGATTTACCTAGTAAAATTGTACAGGATCAAAAGAATGCAAGAGCACATGCTGTTACATGGAATACAAAATTAAAAAAACAGCTTTTAGATACATTGACCGGCATTATTGAATACGATACAAAGTTTGAAAATTATTATGAAACATTAGTAGAGGCGATCAATAATGGAAATGGGGATACTTTAAAAAAGGGGATTACTGATTTAAGGGGGGGAATTCAACAAAACCAAAAGTCTGCAAAAGCATTAATAGAAGAATTAACTAAATTCAAAAACGCTATTGGAGAAGATGTTAGAGTATTTGGAAGCCATAAAGAGACCTTGCAATCGATTTTAAAAAACCAAGGAGCTGATGTGGAGACTGATCAAAAGCGTTTAGATGAAGTTTTAGGACAAGTAAACTATTATAAGAAATTAGAATCTGATGGATTAATAATGGTGAAAGTACCTTTTATCCCCACGCTTATTTCTGGTGGCATAATGATAGGTGCTGCTAGAGATAATTTAGGTCGATTAGAGCCTGCTTTAGCAGAATTACGTAAAACTGTAGATTATAAAATTACATTAAATCGTGTAGTCGGAGTTGCATTTCATAATATTAGTGATATGCATAGTACGATTGATAGTGCTATTACTGCTCTTACTTATATGTCCACACAATGGGATGATTTAGATTCTCAATATTCGAGTGTACTGGGGCATATTGATAAAGCAGATGAAAAAGCTGATCTAAATAGATATAAATTTTTAAAGCCTAACTTGAATTCAGCTAAAGATAGTTGGAAAATATTAAGAACAGATGTTGTCACATTACTAGAAGGCATAAAAATTGCAGAGAAGAAAGAACAGGATTTTATGAATCTACTTCGTCCATCAAACGTTTTTTACTTTTATAAAAAAATCCATAACGCATACACTTTTGAAATAAAGACTGGAACAAATGCACCAAATGCGTCTTATAAAGTTATGAATTTAACTAAAAACACTGTTCATCATATGTGGAGTGGAGGTGCTAATACAAGCATGTGGGCTGACTGGCTTTCATTCAATCCAAATGATGAATTTGCGGTGGTAGCAGTAGTGGATGGGAAAGAATATGTTGTGTATAAAGACAAAGTAGAAAATATAATGAACTGAACCCAAAAAATGCATTAATTGGGGATGGTACACATCGCTATCAAGCTAAGAAAAACAAATACCCCCAGAACGAAATTTTGTGCTAATTTTTAACAGAAAAGCTCATTTTTTCGTTTGGGGGTGAATCTATTTTCTTAAGTTGATGGGCATGGGGGGTATCTCAAAATCTTAGCTTGATGGGCATGTGGCGGTACCCCATCGCTATCAAGCTAACAAGACAAAATACCCCCTAAAATGAAAAAGACGTTATTCTTTCTGAGAAATCATAGGAAAGAATAACGTCTTTTTATCAATGTGACGATATCCTATATGAAAAATTAACATCGCCCTAAATGTATATATTGTATATATTGTGCATAGTGTGTATAATGTGTTCATAAGCATTTAAGACGCAAGGAGTTGAATTATGAGAATCTTACTATCTAATAAGTCTAAGTCTCCTATTTATCAACAAATCATTGACCAAATTATATTACAAGTATCAAATGGGACATTGAAAGAAGATGATGCATTACCTTCCATGCGTTCATTAGCTAGGGACTTGAAGGTAAGTGTTATTACTTCAAAAAGAGCATACGAAGAACTTGAAAAAGCAGGTTACATCTACTCTATAGTGGGGAAAGGCTCATTTGTTGCAAAACAAACAAGAAAGCAACAAATAGATGAACCAAGTGATTCGATACGTGAAAAGTTCAGCATGATCGTTCGAGAGAGTAAGGATAATCATTTATTAAAGGATGAGTTAATACAGATTATTCATCGTATTTATGAGGAGGAATAGAAATGGAAAACATTGTAGAACTGAAAAATGTTTCAAAAACATATAATGGATTTTCTTTAAAAAATGTATCGTTCAACATCAAAAAGGGGTTTGTAACGGGATTTATTGGTGCAAATGGCGCAGGAAAAAGTACAACAATCAAACTAATTATGGATCTTATTAGCAAGGAAAGTGGAGAAATCAAAGTTTTTGGTAAGGATTATCAAAATGATCAAGTTTCTATTAAAGAACGTATTGGATTCGTATATGATGACAATATCTTTTATGAAGATATGACAGTTCATCAACTAAAAAAATTCATTGCGCCAGCCTATAAAAAATGGGATGAAAATAGTTTCCAATCCTACATACGAAATTTTGAGTTACCGACTAACATAAAAATGAAAAAGATGTCTAAAGGGATGAAAATGAAGACTTCCCTAGCGTTTGCACTTTCACACCATGCCGAATTTATTATTATGGATGAACCGACTTCTGGGCTGGACCCTGTATTTCGGAGAGAAATTTTAGACATTCTTTATGATTTAATGGTCGATCAAGATAAAACAATCTTTTTCTCTACGCACATTACAACTGATTTAGACCGTATAGCTGATTATATTGTATTTATTCATAATGGAGAAATTGTGTTTGAAAAAGATATGCATAGTATTTCTGAAGAATATGCAATTGTAAAAGGGGATACAGCCTTACTCACACCAAAAATCAGGGAACAATTGATTGGGATTCGTGAAACAAACATCGGATTTGAAGCACTTACAAGTAATGCACTCCATACACATACTCAACTAGGGAATGATGTTTTAATTGAAGAAGCGACATTAGAAGATATTATGTACTATACAAAAAAGGGGAATATTCAATATGTATAATTTAATATTAAAGGACTTTCGATTACAAAAATTAATTATATTATTGTATTTGATTATCATATGCTTTTTTATTATGACATTTGGAAGTTTTTACTTAATGGTCGTTTTACCAGTTGGCTCTTATGTGATAAATTTGCATTATTATGACGCAAAGAATAATAGTCACAAGTTTATTAACAGCCTTCCTTATAGTAGAAATTCAATTATTATGTCAAAATATATAGGTACAATGATTTTTATGCTTATAGTGGTATCATTTTCTTTAGCGATTCAAGCGATAATTCAGTTTGTATCTCCGACTTATGGTCAAATTGCAACTCTACAGGAAATTGTGATTAGTATTCTTACTGCAATGTTGTTTACATCTTTCTACTTACCATTTTTCTATCGCTTTACCAATAAATATTTGATAGCTGCTGTCAGCATTATTTTTCCTGTATTTGTTGTTTTATGGAGAACAATTGAGGCATATGTAAATATTACTGACCTTGCATATAGCGTTACTACACAATTTACTATTAATCAACTCATTATACTTGTTTCAATCGTTACCATACTTATATTTATCGGTTCTTACTTCTTAACGGTGAGAATTTATAAACGCACTGATTTTTAAGAGTCTTGTTTAGCAGAAATATAGAATACCTAATGAGTAACTGTTATACAGATGTGCTCTTAAACGCTGTGGTGCTACTCAATCGCTATCAAACTAATAAAACAAAGTTCTCCCCAAAAATGAAGAAATGCGCTATTCTTTCTGTAGAATCATAGGAAAGGATGGCGTTTTCTTATGTCTATTTCTGTATCCAATGAATTACAACTATTTGCTCAAGAGATTCAAAGTTTTTTATCTCCAAACGCTTTACGGGATATTGCTAGAGATGTTGGCTTTGTACAACGAACCAGTAAGTACCAAGCAAAAGATTTAATAGCTTTATGTATGTGGATGAGCCAAAATGTAGCTATGAATTCTTTAACTCAGTTATCTAGCTGTTTAGAAGCATCAACAGAAGTACTCATCAGTCCTGAGGGACTGAATCAACGATTTAATAAAGCGGCCGTCCTATTTTTACAACACCTACTAGCCGAACTACTAAGTAAAAAATTGGCCGCATCTATTCCGATTTCTTCTCCATACACTTCTGTTTTCAAGCGTATTCGTATTTTAGATTCAACTGCATTTCAACTCCCCGATGTATTTTCATCGGTTTATCCAGGTGCAGGAGGATGCAGCCATACAGCTGGGATAAAAATTCAACTTGAGTATGATTTGTTAAGTGGACAGTTCCTACATATTCATACAGGTCCAGGTAAACAACATGATCGCACTTACGGCTCTCTGTGTGCCCCAACTGTGACAGCGAATGATTTATGTATCCGAGATTTAGGTTATTTTCATTTAAAAGACCTTCAATATATACAAGATAAAGAGGCCTACTATATCTCTCGTATCAAGTCGAATACACGTATTTATCAAAAAAATCCTAACCCTGATTATTTTCAAGATGGAAGAATTAAGAAAGGTACAGAGTATATACAGATAGATATGGAGACGTTAATGAACTCTCTTCCACCAGGACAAACATGTGAAATAGCTGATGCTTATGTAGGAATGATTGATAAATTGCCAACTCGTGTAATTGTTCATCGATTAACAAAACAACAGCAACAAAAACGATTACAAGATCGAGCTGTAAGAGAAAAAAAGAAAGGAATGAAGTATTCTCCTCGTAGTAAACGACTTAGTGGTATCAATGTATATATGACAAACACCCCTACAGATATTGTCCCGATGGGACAGGTACATGACTGGTATTCTTTGCGTTGGCAAATCGAAATTTTATTTAAAACTTGGAAGTCATTCTTTCAAATTCATCATTGTAAAAAGATAAAACCAGAACGATTGGAGTGCCATTTATATGGTCAATTGATTGCCATTCTACTCTGTTCTTCTATCATGTTTCAAATGCGCCAATTGCTCCTCATGAAGAAAAAACGAGAGCTTAGTGAGTATAAAGCCATATATATGATTAAAGACTATTTTCTTCTTCTATTCCAAACTATACAAAAAAACACCCAGGAGCTATCAAAGGTGTTACTTCGCCTATTCAATCTCCTACAGCAAAACGGGCGGAAATCTCATCGATATGAGAAAAAAACGGTCTTTGATATATTAGGTGTCGTTTACAATTGTACCATGTCTGATAATCAAGCCGCTTAATTCAAAAAAGTGAAACCCGTTAGGGTTTATTTCGTATGCAAATCTTTCAATCACCTACACTTGCCCTTTAGAAAAAAGAAGCAATCTCGCCTAAAATTGACTTTGCATAAGCTTAGGTTGATAGCGATGTGGCGGTACCCCACATCCATCAAATTAAGGATTTACACTATTCTTGAAGTTAAAAGCAGGTTACTATTTTCTTATGTTAATGAGAATTGCAACCTGCCTTTATGAAATATGCACCAAAAACTGTATAGTAATAAGTCTGGCGTTATCTCTCTAATTATTAGGATATTTTTTCTTCATATATGCATACTAAACATACTATAGAAGGTGCATAGAAGGTGAGGAAGCCATGACTAAATTTCTGAAATGGTTAAAATATAGAGAAAATCCTAAATCATGTTCAATACGAGACGATACTCCTGTTCCCCAAAAAAATATAGAAGACTCTCTCTTAGAAGCTAGTTTATCGAAGAATATAGCTGAGCTTCAGAATGTATTTCATCAATCACCTGATCTAGTGATTCGACGGTTTCAAATGACAGGAGCTGGACTAGAAGCCGCTTTAGTATATTTGTCTGGATTAACAGATAAAGAATTGATTCAAAATCATGTTCTAAGTCCTTTGATGAATAGTGATTTTGATACCAATACAGAACTTCCCATTACATTAGGACAAATTAAAATTATTAATACGTGGAGTCAGAGTGAAAATGCTATTTTAGAAGGGGATAGTGTTTTATTAATTCACGGTCGAACTACAGCGTATCAATTGGACACAAAAGGATGGCCGCAAAGAAGTATTGAAGATGCTCATAACGAAATATCTCTAAAAGGTGGGCATCAAGGATTTGTAGAAACCGGAGCTCAAAATATCACAATGATTCGAAGGTATATTCCACATCGCCAATTAATGATAAAAGAGATAACAATTGGTTTACGAAGCAAAACAAAGATTTCTATTTTATATTTAAAAGATGTAACTTCTGAGGATGTGCTAAAGGAATTAGAAACACGGATTCAAAGTATAACAGTTGATGCTGTTACTAGTACAGGTGAACTTATTGAATTCATTGAAGATAACCCGTACTCACCATTTCCACAATTTATGTTAACAGAAAGACCTGATTTAGCCGTATCGCACATTCTACAGGGCAGATTTGTGACTGTAGTGGATCATTCGCCAAATGTATTAATTGCTCCAACAAATTTCATCTCTTTTTTTCAAGGGGTGGATGATTACGGTACAAGATGGCTAGTTGCTTCGTTTATTCGTATACTTCGTTTTATCGCCTTTTTGGTTGCTCTATTTTTGCCAGCGAGTTATGTTGCGTTTATTTCCTTTAATTTCGAAGTTATTCCTGTAGAGCTTTATTTATCTATTGCAGAGTCAAGAACAAGCGTACCTTTTGCTCCAGTAATGGAAGCATTACTTATGGAAATAACGCTGGAAATGATGAGAGAAGGGGCCTTACGCCTGCCTACCCCGATTGGTCAGACAGTTGGAATGGTAGGAGGTATTATCATTGGACAAGCAGCTGTTCAGGCCGGAATTGTAAGTAACATTATGATTATTGTTGTTGCTGTTACAGCCATCTCTTCTTTTATTATCCCTAACTATGATATGGGATCTGCAGTTAGACTTTTACGATTCCCCATGATGATCTTAGCTGCATTATTTGGAATTGTAGGACTGGTTATCGGGTGGATGACATTAATTGGACATCTTATCAGTCTTGAATCGCTAGGAACTCCTTATGGAACACCGCTAGCACCGTTTCGCTTTGCAGATATGAAAGATACTTTTATACGCTTTCCTTTATGGGCAATCAGAAGGCGTCCTAAGGGTACAGGAGCTATTCAATCTATTCGACAAGGTAAGAATCATAACAAAAGGTGAAATTATGAAAAAATATGCCTATAATGACATCACTCTTATGCAGTATATTGTTTTAATCAATGGAATGCAGGTCGGCACTGGCGTTCTATCTCTTCCACGTGTGCTTGCAGAAAAAGCTGGAACAGATGGATGGATAGCTATATTGATTGGCTGGATATTCTCCACAATATCAGGTGTTTTTATTGTGAAAACAGCTGCAAAATATCCCGAGGACACACTTTACGAAATTCTTATACGATTTTTCGGGAAAATAATAGGGAAAACACTTGTTGTTATTTACATGATGTACTTCGCTTTTTATTCTTGTACTGTTCTTGTGAACGCTATGCTTTATCTTAAGGGATGGCTTCTTCCAAAAACGCCTGATTATCTAGTTATCTTTTTGTTTTCGATTCCTACCTTTCTTGTCGCACGTAACGGCCCTCGTATTATAGGGCGGTACTCCGAACTTACTTTTTATATGTTGCTTTGGATTCCGTTATTTTTTTTGGTACCTCTTAAAGAGAACGGAAGTTGGATGCCATTCTTTCCGCTCTTAAAAGAGGGGTGGAAGCCTATATTAACGGCTGTGCCGACCACTATCTATGCTTATTTAGGATTTGACATTGCGTTCTTTTTATATCCCTTTTTACGAAAAAAACAGTATGCAGTCCATGGAATGGTTATTGCAAACACTTTAACGATGTTATTTTATTTATTCGCTACTATTGTTTGCTTTGCCTATTTTAGCCCTGATAGCATTACGCAATTTAACCAACCGGTACTAAATTTACTTAAAGTAATTGAATTTCGGTTTTTAGAACGTTTTGACATGATTTTATTGGCTACTTACTTGCCCGTTGTTTCTACATGCTGGATTCCTGCAATATTCTGTTCTGTATTTTGTTCAAGCCGATTACTTGGGAAACAAGATCACAGCTCTCATGTAGTTATTCTCTTATTACTCATTATCGGCTTCGTATTCTGGATTAGTCCTAGTTGGAATCAAGCCGAAACGGGACTACAGGTGTTATCGAATGCTGGGATTGGGTTAACCTATATATTACCTATCATTTTATGGATGTATGGCTGGCTATATGAGAAGTCTCATTGGGGGAAGATACATTGAAAAGAAAAGTACTATGTTGTATTTTGTTATCGGTGTTCATGATGACTGGATGCTTTGATCAAACAAATATTGAAGATGTTTCCCTTACTCTTGTACTTGGTATCGATTTAGATCGTAATAATAATCTATTGGTGTACATGTCAAGTCCTGTTTTTAATAAAGAAGCCAAGGTAAAAGAAGAAGTTACGGGTGTGAAATCTGCTACGATTCGAAATTCTAGAGACAAATTTGATGCTACTGTTATGGCACTTACCTCGGGAAGTAAAACACAGGTGATTTTAGTTGGAAAACGGCTATTGAAACAAAAAAATTGGATGAAATATCTCGATCCATTTCAACGAGACCCCAAAAATACAGTTACTACAAGGGTTGTTGCTGTTGATGGACCTGTTTCGGACGTCATCTTTTATAACCCAAAAGATAAGCCGCGTCTTCCTCTATATTTAACAAAACTAGTTGATACAGCCTCTTTAAGAAATATCACAGTAAAAACAAATCTTCAAGAACTACATGAACAAATGGCAGACAAAGGGGTAACAGCGAATATTACTGAAATGAAAAAAACGAATAAAATATTTGTGGCAGGTACAGCTTTGTTAGATGAAAAAGGAAGGCATAAATTAACGCTAAAACCTGATGAAAACAAACTATTACGCATTTTGCAACAAGGAACTACAGGTGATTTTTCATTTACAATCCCAATTAAACTAAAGTCGGATAGCCAGGATAAAGATTGGATAAGCTTTGCTGCCTATAACATTAAAGTAAAGACAAAGGCAAGATATGATAATAAATTTATATTTAATACAGATATAAAGATGAAGGTCGGCATTACAGAACAGCTTTTTTCGTTCAATACAAGAAAGGATGGTGTAAAATTACAAAAGGCGATTGAAACTAAGCTGGAAGCTGATTTCAAGCAATTAATAAAGAAAATACAAACTGCCAATATTGATCCTATTGGGCTTGGGAGATATGCAAGAACTTACACATATCCAGAATGGAAAAAAGTCCAAAATAAATGGAATAATGAATTAGCAAAGGGCGATGTAAACGTCAAGGTAAATGTGAAAATTGGTGGGATGGGGACAATTAAGTAACAGGAGTTCAACTGAGATTCGTACTAAATTTACAAGTATCTTCAATTCTAGAATGGGAATTTTCTTTAATAGGAGTACCCCCCCTGTACCCATCAACTTAAGGATTTAGACTATTCTTAAACTTAAAAGCACGTTACTATTCTCTTATGTTAATGAGAAAGGGTGACGTGCTTTTTATGAATATGCATCAAAAACAAGAGCGATTAGAATGCCACCTTTATGGACAACTCATTAGTATCCTATTATGTTCTTCTACTATGTTTAAAATGAGAGAACTCCTGTTACGTAAGAAACAAAAAGAACTAAGTGAATATAAAGCGATGTACATAATTAAAGATTATTTCTTACTTTTTCATCAAGCACTACATAAAAACACCCTAAGTAAAAAATACAATAGGCTGCCCATATGGACAGCTCATTTACATAATTCTCGTTATTAATAGACAACAATGGATAGAATTTTCGTTTTGGGGTGAATCTATTTTCTTAAGTTGATGGGCATGGGGATGGTACACTAAACTAGACACCAAGTTAAGTGAAAAATTGAACGGCATAAGGCTCCTTATTTCCTAGAACACCTAGCTAAAGCAAAAGAATTTGTACAGCAAAAAAGTGAATATTAAATCAAGGTGCTGGTTGCTTTATGTGTATGGCTTAACCAAAAGATTGCAAATACATTAAAAGAGCAACTTGTAATAAAGATATTGCAATATTTTTAAAGCGAAAAGCCGAAATTGGGGAATTTGAAGAATTGTAATAGTGAAGGAATTGATTAATTTATAAAAAACATTTAAATAAAAAGAGAGAATAAACACCTTATTTTTGGGGTGTTTGAAGGTTCAAATGGAAGATTCCCTGGTTTTCGATTTGAATCAAAATGATACTATTTACATGTACTGTCATGTAGGGAATTATATTTTTTACACCTGAACTGTTTGTACTATTTGTAGGATTTTCAGTTTTTTTGTCGAATATATCTTTAATGCAAGGAGGGACATTACATGATTATTAAAGACTATTTTATCAATCTTTCTATTTTTTCTTTATTAGTTAGCGCAGCGATATTTATTCAAGTGTTTTTGATTCATTCCAGGCGATATTTCGAAAAATTCTATGGAGGGATTATTGCAGTTACTTTGATGCTCTTTTCTTTTCCATACATGGGATTTTCCTACGATCTTCGAGTTGTTCCTCTTATTCTATCTTTTATTTACTTTGGTCGCATTGCTGGTTGGATTACATTAATTAGCATTATTATAATGCGTATCTTTTACATTGGAGGTTACTGGGAACCTCCTGTGATTGCTTATTTAGGTTTGGGTATCCTATTTGTTACTTTTAAAACATATTTTAAAAACCTTCATCCTTTTAAAAGTGCATCTTTATATTTTTTTGTTTTTGTCGGAATAAAGTGGTTAGTTGGTGTATTCTTTAATACTAAGTTACTTTACACTGGAGGCTTATTATATATAGCTTTAGGGCTTTTAATTGGGCTATTTCTTATGGAAGCCTACCAGAGATTATATTATTTAACACAGGACTTATCTAAAATGAATCGGGAATTAAAAAAATCCAAGCAAGAACTCACAGATACCGTACATGAGCTTCAAGGAGGGATTTTTAAATTTAAAAAAGTGGGTAAGCACTTTATACACACTTTATGTGATGGACAGTTTTATTATCAAAAAGGATTTTATTCTGAACAGGTGGTAGGGAAAAGCTTACGGACTATTGATGCTTCTATTGTTCCACCACATTTAGTTCCACAATTGATGAAGTATTATCTTCAGGCATGGGAAGGGAAAGAAATTATATTCGAATTACCCTGGCCAGATGATAAAACGATTATTCTTATTGCACTTAGGCCGATTAAACGAAATGGACAAGTTATGGAAGTTGTTGGTTCTATAGTCGATATAACCGAAAGGAAAAAGGTAGAATCAGAATTAAGAGCTACCAAAGAATTACTAGAATCATTTATAAAGCATAATGTAGATGCTATTACCATTTCTGATCGAGAAGGGCATATTTTACAAGCAAATAAAGCTTATGAAAAGATATTTGGATGGTCATTACAAGAAATCATAGGTAAGAGATTACCCTGTGTACCAGATTTCTTAATGGAAGAATCACTTAAAAATATTCAGAAAATTCTAACAGGAGAATCCGTAGTTACCAGATTAGAAACTGTTAGACGACGTAACGATGGAAGTCTTCTTGATGTCAGTCTGACAGTTTCTCCTATACTAGACGTAAGAGGAAATGTGATAGCTTTATCTGCAATATGTAGAGACATCTCTGAAAGAAAACAAGCAGAAAGAGAACGACAGCGATTACACCAACAATTAAAAGATAGTGAAATGAAGTACCGTGCACTAATCGAACAAGCAACTGATGCAGTATATGTAGTAGAGCTGAATGAAAATCATGTTCCAAGTCGATTCATTGAGGTAAACCCTGTTGGTTGTAAAAGATTTGGATATAGTAGAGAAGAGCTGCTCTCGTTACCATTTCCAAATGTAGTACCACAAGATTCTAAAATGATTGTAAGGTTGTTAGAAAAAATTAGAGAGGGACAAACTTCCTTCACTTTGCAAGATGAATATGTTTTTCCAACAGGAAAAATAATAACAACTGAGTTTAGTGTCCGTGTTTTTAACTTAAATGGTAAAAAAGTTTTCCTAAGTATTTCTCGTGATATCACTGAACGGCTAAAAACAGAAGAATTACTACGGAAATCTGAAAAACTTGCTGTCGTAGGACAATTAGCGACTGCAATGGCTCATGAAATTAATAATCCATTAACCGCAATGAAAGGGTTTATGCAATTACTAAAATCAACGGAAACTGAGAATAATCGGGGTTATATAAATATAGTATCATCAGAGATTGAGCGTATAGAAAGTATTACTAATGAATTTATGGCGGTAGCCAAACCACAGGTGGTAAAGATACAACCTAATGATATTAGTGTGCTAATGGATCAAGTTTTAATGCTACTGCAACCTCAAGCAATGATGCATAATATAAAAATTAGAATTGATTTTACACCTGGTATTCCACTGATTCCATGTGAAGGAAATCAATTAAAACAAGTATTTGTTAATATTATAAAAAATGCAATTGAATCCATGCCAACAGGAGGAGAAATTTTGATTCAATTTGATAAACTTGATAATAATCAAATAAGGATTCGCTTTATCGATCAAGGATGTGGGATTCCAAAAGAACGTATACCATATTTAGGAGAACCTTTTTACAGTATTAAGGAAGAGGGAATCGGCTTAGGATTAATGGTCTGTTATAAAATTATTGAAACACACCAGGGGAAGGTATTTATTGAGAGTGAAGTGAATAAGGGGACTATAGTTGAAGTCACTCTCCCAATTTGCACACTTCAAAATTAATACATTCTTTTACTGAAATTTTGTAAGTTAGTGAGCAGTTAGCTTTGGCTAGCTGCTTTTTTGTATATATTGTAATCGATTCTTCATATTACGGCTTTTTGATGTTTCATATATATATTTTATGGCTTTTAAAAACTCTGTAAGTGTTTTGTAATATTTACGAGAGACTTTTTTAACAGTTATGAGAGAGAAAAGAAAGATTTGTTATATATGATGAAATTAATCTTACTAGTAGGTGTTCTAATGGATCTAGAAACAAAGGAGGAAAAATAACAATGAAACAATTGAAGCCAGCAATTAGTGTATTAGGTAGTGTATCGATGGCACTGACTTTAGCATCTCCTGCTTTAGCAGATGTAAAACAACCGAATCCAGGAGGTACAGTTGAAATATTCAAAGAGAATGCAGATGTAAAAAAAGAAGATAAGAATTTCACGCTCGGATCTGATGGAGAAATAGGTTCACTCATTACACAAAACATTGAAATGGCAAACAACGATTGGGATAAAGATGGTATTTCCAACGACTTAGAGATTAATGGATATAAAATTGAATTCAATTCACAAACTGGAAAAAATGAAGCGAAAGCATGGGATCCCGAGAAGGATAAAGGGAAACCAAAATTTATATCGAATCCTATGAATGCAAATACGGATGGTGATCCTTTTACTGATATGTATGAGGTTGAGAATTATAACAACGATTCTGATACTAATTTCAATCCGATAGTTGCCAACATGCCGAATTTGCAAATTGGTGTCAAACGAATTGAAGTAATTCCTATTGCAACCATTACGGATAATAATGGTGGATCAGTTAGTAGAGGATGGGAAAAAAGTGTATCTACACAACATTCATTTAATGTAGGTTTAAGTGGTTCAGGTGGTGTAGAAGGCTCAGCAGCCGGTCCTGTTCCTTCTGGAAGTGTTTCAGCAAATGTGGGATACGGATATTCAAAAACAACTACGGAAACGGAGAGTTATACAAATAATTTTGATTGGTCTACTGCAACAACTGTGGATACAGCGAACGCAGCAAAATTACGTGTACATTTGGAATATAAGAATGTAGGAACAGCATCCGCTGAAAATGTTTCGCCTCATTTTAATATTCGTTTAGGAAACAAAATTATTAATACTGTAAAGGCAACACAAGATCGTTATAAAGCAAACTATTTAAGTACAGAAAAAGGTGGACGGAATAAAACAGAAGTAGTAATTGACAGTTTAGAAGGACAAGCAGATGCGAATATTGTCTTATCTTTGGATGAATTGAAAGCTGTTGAACAAGGGGAACTTCTTTCGATTGAAGTTTTACCTACAAGTACAATGGATTTATCTATTGAAAAAGGTGAAGAAATTATGCATTTGGGGGATTCAGGGAGATATGAGTCTAGAGTAAATGCAGCTACTGAACAATTAGAAACAGATATAGGAAATATACCAAAGTTTAGGGTATATACTCCTAAAGACAAATCTCTTGCTGATAGGCCAGTTTTATCCTATAACGAAGTTTTTCAACAGGTAAATATAGATACGAAAAAAGTAAATCATATTGTAAACAAGGCTAAAAGTACTAATAACGTATCAGTGGTTTCAGCTAATAATGGAACTGATGCATTGAACGATTTAAAAGCGGGACAGGGAGATCGCGGTTATTTACATAAAGACTCTGTACACGGAGCTTTTGCAAAACTACAGCACCCAACATTAGTAGAAGGTAGTTATGATTCTGTGACGCAAAAGATTAGGGCAACAATTTTACCTGGTTTATTTGGAGTGAGTAAAGATATTCCTACTACTTATAGTAAGAAATGGAATGCTCCGTCACAAACAGTAACACTGGTTAAACGTGAAAATGGATTTACATATGAGTCTAGAGAAAATATACACCCTATTAAATCTGAAATTGCTGCGCACAGAAAAGTTACATTTGAAATCAATGACGCACACAATCTAACGCCTACACAAAAGATCGATACTGAAATTAAAGCTAATAAAGAATTTGAAGATTATGTAGTAGATAATTCAGGTGAATTTGTTACAGAAGGAGTTCCTTATACCGTGGCTTCATATGGAAATACAGCTTATTTGGGAAGTCATCATGCAGGGAATAAATGGGAGTATCTTTGGGCTGAAAAATCTAGCGATGAAAAAGTGAATGTAATTATTGAAAGAGTAGGTCAACCTAAACCTGGAAAACCAATTAAAAAGGATGAAGAGGTATTAATTAAATTTCAAAATCCTATTTATTCAGATTATGCATATTTAAAACTTCAAGATAGTTATATCCATTTAGATCAAAAACAGAACGCAAGTACTTTTAAATTTAATCATGCATATCCAAAGAATTTCACTGGACACCATAAGCAATGGAACATACTATCTAATGGTAATAAGTTAAAGGTAGGATATTTAATCGATTATATGAAATATGGTAATGGAGAGAATGGGACTGATACTATAGCATGGAATCTATCAAGAGTTCAGTAATAGGTAACAGTTCTGTTGCTAAGTTTGAAAAGAGAACCGGAAATGAATTGTATCTGAAAAGTTAGATGCAAAAATTTAGGTTACTATTAAGGAATGAGTTCGATGTTGAATCGGACTCATTCCTTTTAATTTATATATGATTTAGAAACTACTATTTTAAATACTTATCTAGTCATATAAGTAATCAAATGTTAAGATTACTATCTGTATTACATGATTTATTTTCCGAATTTTCATTCGTTTCGAGGGTGAAATGTGGAATTCTGATTTATTTATGTGATTAGTTTTTATATCTTTACCTATAAAGATATTTTTATTGGATAATAGAAAAAATTTTTTGTTATTGGTGAAAAAGAAGTGAGGATAGTATATGAAGAAAAGAATTTTAATCGTAGAAGATGAAGAAAATATTCGAGAAGTATGCAAACGGTATTTAGAAAGAGAAGAATATGAAGTTTATACCGCTGTAAATGGTAAAGAAGGTTGGGATTTATTTCTTACACATCAACCAGATTTAATTATATTAGATTTGATGATGCCAAAAAAAGATGGATGGGAATTATGCGAGGAAATTCGTCAACAATCAAATGTCCCTATTATTATGTTAACTGCTAAGGGAGAGGAAAGGGATCGAATTTTAGGCTTAACAATGGGGGCAGATGATTATTTAACAAAACCATTTTCCCCTCGTGAATTAGTATTAAGGGTTCAAATTATACTAAGAAGAGGAAGCCATGTACAAATACAAGCGAAAGAATCCTTATTGGAAGTGATAGAGTTTCCAGATTTAAAAATATATCCAAAGACAAGATATGTACTTGTTTGTAATAAGGAAGTGGAGTTAACGGTGAAAGAGTTTGAGGTACTTTATCTCATGGCAAAGCATCCAAAACAAGTATTTTCTCGCTCGCAGCTTCTTGAATTAATTTGGGATTTTGGACATGAAGGGGCATCAAACACAGTTACTGTGTTAGTGAGTCGTTTACGTGAAAAGCTCGAGAAGCATACGATAAAGAATCGTTGGATTCATACGGTTTGGGGTATAGGATATCGCTTTGAGCCAAATGGAGGAAATGAAACATGAGATTACGTATTCAATTGTTACTCATGAATCTATTAAGTACTAGTATTATGGTAATTGCTATATGGTATAGTGATACGAAAATGTTACTTGAACCGGAACAAACGCGGTTATTAACAGTAATTGCATTTGTGGCATTCATTATTTCAACGTTTATTTATTGGTTAATGACACGTCCTATCATGAGATCTATACAAAATTTAATAAAATTGACGAAACAATTTAGTGATAGACACTTTGAAACGATGTATATAATTGGGCAAGAACCACGTGAGTTTAAAGAATTGGCAACAGCCTTTCAACAGATGGCAAAAAAATTAGAAGAAGGGTTTACTAAGTTAGAGGAACAGGAAAACTCTCGTAAGGAGCTAATTACCAATATCTCACACGACTTACGAACACCTATGACTAGCATGCAAATGATGATAGAAGCATTACAAGATAACCTGATTGAAGATCCTGAAATGAAAAAGCAATACTTAGCAACGGTTTTAAAAGAAATAGAAAGATTAAATGGATTAATTAACGACTTATTTGATCTTTCAAAGTTAGAGTTTGAGCAAGTAGATTTTCACCCAAGTTTCACACATTTAGATAAAGTTCTATTAGATGTATTAGAGTCACATTCTGTCTTATTAGGAAACAAACAAATCCATGTGCAATTGGATGTCCCTGATACATTACCTCGACTTTTGATTATGCCTTGTAAAATAGAAAGGGTCATAGGTAATTTATTACATAATGCAATTCGATATTCTCCTATCTCTGGAACAATTGAATTGACTGTAGTGGAAAATAAACCAACTCAACAGGTCCAATTCACTTTGCGGGATGAAGGAATGGGAATTTCTCCAAATGATCAATTACGCGTATTTGAACGTTTTTTTAGAACGGATCGATCAAGAAGTTCACAATCTGGAGGTTCCGGACTTGGATTAGCTATTGCAAAATCATTGATTGAAATGCACAAAGGGGAAATTGGTGTAAGGAATCGCGCAGATGGTAAGCAGGGAAGTGAATTTTGGTTCACTCTTCCCATCACATCAGTAAAAAAATAAGACGGCTGAAAGACTTTTGTAACATTTACGTTAGAAAAATGAAAGACCTTCTTGTTAACATACTACTACACAGTATGTTACAGGAGGTTTTTTACTTTATGAAAAGAAAATATGTATGGCTTATAGGTGGTTTGATAATTGTATTGGGGATTTTATGGTCATTGTTCCGACCAGAGAAATTATTTATTGATAAGCACGTAAATGAATCATTGCCACAAGCAGAGATACAATCAACTGAAGTAAGGCAACAAAGTGATCGAGTAATAAGGGAAGGTCAGTTTCAAAACGGTGTCCATGAAACAACTGGAACGGCAAAAATTTACCAATTAGCGGATGGAAAACGTGTTTTACGACTTTCTGATTTTGCAACATCTAATGGGCCAGATGTACGAGTTGTATTAGTTCCTACAAATCGCTTAAAAAATAATGAAGACGTGAAAAACTATCAGTATATTGAATTAGGAAAATTAAAGGGAAATAAAGGAGACCAAAACTATGAAATTCCTGAAGGGATAGATGTAAGTGAATATGGTTCGGTTTCTGTTTGGTGTAAAAGATTTAATGAAAACTTTGGTGCGGTTTATTTTAATAATTAAATATGAACTTAAAATTTCCTCTTACAGGCAAAATTCATCGGGGTAATGATAATAGTTGCAGCGGACTTAGTTGCTAAGAAGGGCACTCATAAGATTGTTTTTTTCATATTCTTCAATTTTTGTATATTTTAGAGCTATTGGACGTTTACGGAGAGATTTTATTTAGTGTGGAAGCGTACTGTCTGTGAATAGAAGGATGAATAATATGTTACAGGAAAACATTACTCTTTTATAACTTAATTTTGAAGGAACATATACTTTTTTCGTTTATCGGCTTGTAAAGAAGTATGGAAATTAAAGTTTATAATTTAAAAGTCAGCTTAAAGATGCAATAAGCAATTTGAATAGTAATCTTAAGTAAATAAAAAAGAGAGAGGAGCATCGATGAGCTCTTCTCTCTTTTTAAATCTAATTAGGGTTTCCATAACTGTAAAGGGGATGGTGTAAATTGTTGGATATTACCAAAATATCACTTTAAGTTAAGATTATAAAAAAAGAAGTTCCTTTTTTCTGACAATGAATATTAATTCAAAATTAATGATTAATATTCAAAAATGATTTTATAGTTCATTAATTTATTACTTGCTATCTATATTAATCATTTATTGCAACAGCTTTCATGTCCAAAATTAAATGTTTCAACAAAGGATAATATAAGTATCATTATAATGATTTTCCAATATAATCAATGTGTTAATGAAAGGAACTCTGTGTTATTTTTGCTTTTCTACTAACTAATACAGCTTCAAACAAAGGACACAATTGCTACATGCTAAGTGTAATCTATTACCCATTCAAGATTCTGTTTATTCGATCTTTCTAAAAATAAAAAAATATTGTACTCATAAATATACAAGCTATAATGAGGGCGTCGAGAAAGAATTTATTACCTCTAGAGAAAGTATCAAACCTAGTTTTTTGGCAAAAATCCTAATGACATTGTAAGTAACCTTTTAAATTTGGACATACTCACATGATTACTCTAAGAAAGGTATGTGATCAAAAGGAAAAGTGTATTTGACACGAGAATGAAAGCGCATTCAATTAGATCTTGTTTTGAATCAGTCATTTTAATAACTTAGATTCAACTGTAATTAAAAATAATAAATTATGGGGGTGCTTATATGAACATGAATGTAGCATCTATTAAAGAAAAAAAGGTTGTTAAATACAAAAGTTGTTTTGATGTGATTGGGCCCATAATGATAGGTCCTTCAAGTTCACATACTGCAGGTGCTTTGGCTATTGGAACAGTAGCCAATAAATTATTTCAAGGTCTTCCAAAAAAAGTCGTGGTAAGGTATTATGAATCATTTGCTGAAACCCATAAAGGTCACGGAACTGATTTTGCAATTATTGCTGGGATATTAGGATTTGCTGCCGATGACAGCAAAGTGCCAGATGCTATTAAAATAGCAGAATCTAAAGGAATTGAAATTACCTTTATTGAAGAAGCAGGTGATAGTCCTGCTGGCCATCCAAATACGGCAGATGTATATTTAGAGGATGAAAATCGAAGTATTAGAACGATGGGGATTTCGGTTGGCGGTGGATTAATTGAAATCAAACATGTTGAAATCGACGGATTTAGCTTAGACCTGCAGGGGCCATTGCCAGTCATTATTGCAATTTCCGAAAGAGCTGACTTTGAATTTGTCTTACGCAGGATCTTTAAACAATATGATGTGGAAATAAACAACTTTCATAGTTTAGAAGAAAACAGGAAATATTTATATGCATTCGCTTTGGATTCGCTATTGCCTGGTAATGTCCAGGAGGAATTAGGAAATTTAAGCAATATAGCTAAGCTCATTATTCTTTAGTTACATTAAGGAGTGAAAAAATATGTATATGGCCATAAAAGAAATTGTGGATGCAGCTAATAAAAGCCAAAAGACAATTTATGAATTAGCAATTGAACAGGAAATTGAACAAACTAAATCTACTTATGAAGAAGTTTGGAGTAAAATGGAACGAAATTTAGCGACTATGCAAAATGCTATAAATAAAAGTATCGAGGGCGACGGTGTATTTTCTCCAACTGGTTTAACCGGAGGTGATGCTGTTAAAATTAAAAACTATCGAGAAAATAGGAAAACCCTTTCTGGAGATTTGATGGTGTTAGGGATCCAAAGTGCTATCGGTGTTAATGAAGTAAATGCTGCATTAGGAGCTATTTGTGCAACTCCAACAGCAGGTGCGAGTGGGACGATTCCGGGAGTCCTTTTTAGTATTAAAGATACGTTGCAGTTAAGTCATGAAGATATGATTCATTTTCTATTTACTTCAGCGTTATTTGGAACCATAGTCGCAAACAACGCTTGTATTTCAGGAGCGTACGGAGGATGTCAAGCTGAAGTAGGCAGTGCCTCAGCGATGGCGGCTGCAGCTGCGGTTGAAGCTGCAGGTGGAACGCCACAGCAATCTTCTGTAGCTTTTTCGATTGCATTACAAAATTTACTCGGTTTAGTTTGTGATCCGGTCGCTGGTTTAGTAGAAATTCCTTGTGTAAAGAGAAACGCCATTGGAACGGCAAATGCTTTAGCAGCAGCGGACATCGCATTAGCCGGCGTAAACAATATCATCAATGCTGACGAAGTTATTGAAGCGATGTATAGAGTTGGAAGACAGATGCCTCGCGAATTAAGAGAGACAGGTTTAGGTGGAATTGCAGCTACACCTACAGGGATTGCCATTAAAAATAAAATCTTTGGAGAGAAATAATCAAATCAATGAACAATTACGGGATATATTGTGAAAAAGTTAACAATCTATTCTCTATTGCTCGCCTAAGGATGTCTGTATATTGGGGGAATTACTAATAAAATATACCACTATATAATTGGGATATTTTATAATTTGTAACAACCCCGTCAGGTTGATGCTTCGCCAATTTTTTGATTTTGATTAACTTAGAAGAAGGATATACGATGTGGCGCACTTTGTAAGCAATTCATTTTTCAAGAACGGTCTATATTCCGATGCCTTAAATAGAGAAGTAAGAATAGAAAACTAGGAGGAATTATTATATGAATGGGAATACTGCAAAAAACATAGAATTTCAAGTTGATAATACTGCAGTAAAAAATGAGAAATATCTAGACCCTAAAAAGTGGCATAAACAGGATACTACCTGGGCATTGAGTTTATTTGGAACAGCAATTGGAGCAGGAGTACTCTTCTTACCTATTAATGCAGGTTCAGGTGGTTTATTATCATTGCTGTTAATTACCATACTTGCATATCCTGTTATGTATTATTCACATAGGGCACTTGCTAAAATGATATATGCTTCTAATTCTGCCGATGAGGGGATTACAGGTACAATAAGAGAGTATTTCGGAAATAAGGCAAGTATCATTTTTAACATTGTATATTTCGTTTCAATTTATACGATCGTGCTAATGTATTCGGCTGCACTTACAAATACTGCAAGTAGTTTTATTGTGCATCAATTGCACATGCCGGAGCCTCCAAGGGCCATTTTATCGCTTGTATTAGTACTCGGTCTTATCACTATACTAAATTTTGGTCAAGATATTACTGTAAAGATAATGAGCATGCTAGTATATCCTTTCATTGTTTCTCTACTTTTTATCGCAATATCTTTAATTCCACAGTGGAATACGTCAATGCTAAGTTTTTCAAGTGTTTCTACTGCTTCAACTGGAACAGGATATTTTGGAACAATATGGATGATACTACCAATCATCGTATTCTCATTTAATCATTCTCCTATGATTTCGTCATTCGTTATGAAACAGAGAGCTACGTATGGAATAGATGCTACTGATGCCAAGTGTGCTCAAATACAAAAAGTTTGTTATATCATGACATTCGTTGTTGTTATGTTCTTTGTTTGGAGCAGTACTTTAAGTTTGACTCCAGATGATCTTAAGGTGGCAAAAGAACAGAACTTGTCAATCCTATCATATCTTGCTAATGAGCTTAATTCGCCAGTAATTACTATTGCGGCTCCTATCATTGCGTTTGTGGCTATTACAAAGTCTTTCCTTGGCCATTATATAGGAGCGTATGAGGTAATGCGTGACATGATTATTAAGTCCGGTAAAAAACGTGGGAAAGATTTAGGAGAGAAAACAGTTAAGACAATGATTCTTACTTTTGTCGTATTAACATGCTGGTATGTTGCTTATACAAATCCAAGTATTCTTGGAATCATTGATGCCCTTAGCGGTCCGTTAGTTGCTGCTATCTTATGTCTATTACCGATGTATGCAATCAATAAAGTACCAGTACTAGCTAAATACAAAGGGAAAATGAGTAATGTATTTGTAATTGTTATAGGAATACTTACTGTTCTAGCAAGTATTAAGTCATTATTCTAATTCTCTATTGTTCGTTCGGATGCAAAAATAGTAGGATATGAAAAGAGAATAAAAGACTTTTAGCGGAACTGAATTATATATTGTTAAACCATAGAGTTTATGGTTTTGGACAAACTATTCACCTTGGATAGTTTGTCCTTTTTTGATTATATGCATAACTTCTATTGCAGCATTTTTTTTAAGCTGTTTGTAATGATTTTAATCCAAGCATTTGAGGGCGCCTAACCATGTGCATCAAGCTAATATTTTAAAGTATCTCACATCTGTTTTCTTAGGTTAATGGGAATGGGCCGGTACCCCATGTATGGCGAACAACTAAACTGGCTTCCTTATATCCTATGTCCGAAGCCAGTTTATCTCTCACATACTCACTTCGCGTTCCTTGAGGAAGGAATCTTCTTGGCTAGATTTATAAACTTAACTTATTGAGCTTAGGGTGATACTCCCGTTACAATTTTGATAGTTCATTGACCACACTTTCTAAAAATTGCTCTACCTTTTCTTTTGTAGTATCTGGCGAATGATAACCAATTGTAAATGTAAGTCTTCCATTATAAGAGCTTGCCCCCATTGTAAAGAATGGTGCATACATAATTGGTGATGTTATATACCCGTCCTGAGCTTGAACTTCACCAAACTTAATAGGTTCATTAGCTATCGATCCGAAATTAGTAAGTAAAGGTAAAGCCATTCCCATTTGTAAAGCCCGTTCATATTGCTGTTTATACATTTCCTTAACTTCAGATAGCTTTTTACTTGCCAGTAACTCCATTCCTGCGGCTGAAGAAAGACCTGGATTTTGAGATTTTATTGTATCCATTGATTCTTTGACTCGAACTAGAGTTTGATTAAATGAGTCATCATTTTCCATTTTAATCACTGGCATTTCCATCCCGGATAAGTTGCAAATTGAACCAGTTGTATGATTAGGGAGATATCGGCGTAAATCAATTGTTAAACCAACCATTTTTTCTGCGGTACGAGGTTCTGCATACACAGCGAAATGTGATAAAGAGCGGAAGTATGCAGTCAGGATTGCATCATTTAAGGTAGCTTGTTGTGCCTTTGTCCATAGGGTTAAACGTAGAGTTTGCTCACGGCTTAACCGTCGCACGGACATTTTTGGATAAGCATTTTTGTTAGGTTGAGATGGAAAAGACCATAATGCTGCTTGTTGTTCTTGGCTGGGACGATACGCACTTTTTATGTCTGTTATTCCAGTATATTTGAATACAGGTGATTGATCGCGAAAACCCTCATTTTTTGCATTAAATCTCTTTATAATTTCATCCTTAGACTGTCCCAGAGAAAGGTGAGTATAAATTGCTCCCAGCAAATTAATATATTCCTTGACTCCAGCACCATCTGAACAAAGATGAGATAATTTAACAACTAATATATTTGTTGAAGTGCCTCGTAATAATTTTGTCTGAACCATAGGCCCTTGAATAGGATCTCCAGATTCCTTTATAAAATCTATTGCCATCACTTCAAGATTTTGATCATCTCCTTCTGCAAAAAAACAAATTGGTGAGTTAGTACTAGATGAATGTTCCTCCCAGTAAGGCATATCACTTTCTACAAGACGGCTGTTTAAAACGGGCTGTAATTGTAACGTTATTCTTACTGATTGTTCAAGTACTTTTTTTGATATACCTATAGGAAAATAAAGAACGGCATTAATTTGTTGATTTGCGGAATAAAGACCAAGTATATAATTCATTCGATCTTGAGGTGTTACTGAATATTTCCTTTGTTCCATAATTTTCTCCCTCTTTTCAAGCTATTTTTGGTTACAATCTTGTTTTTCATAGGGTTGTAACTTTTTTAAAGGATCCATATTGTTTTATTTTCACTTTTTTAGTATTTCACTTATGAAAGTATGATTTCTGTATTGGTTCATGTTGTTATTGGTATTAATAATATTCATCAATTTTGTTTGGTTTTTGTAAAAAAAGTAGATAAATTGTATTTTCGTTTGATTATATATAAACATTTTACATAAATGTTTATATATGATCAAGGTATTAATAATATTCATCAATTTTGTTTGGTTTTTGTAAAAAAAGTAGATAAATTGTATTTTCGTTTGATTATATATAAACATTTTACATTATATATAATCAAACGAAAAATAATCGAGTCATTTTTATCTTTTTTCGACAGTATCTCCCATCTATTTACTAACGCTATCCCAACATCACACAAATTGAGTAGAAGGTCTTCTGACATAAAATATACACGTTCTAACTTCTAATCTTACAATATTGTAAGATTAGAAGTTAGATAGTTAGATAGAAGTCATTAACTTATGAAAAAATCACATCTATAATCCAGATATAAATCATTAATTAAAGGAGTATTCTAGTGAAAAAAATTATAAGTTATGTGGTGGTTATTGCTATTTTTATAGGATTAGGATTAGGAGTAAAACGTTATGTGCAGGGTCCAGGACAACCAGTCGATGGGATTCTAGTTAGTGGTACTGCAGCTGATATAGAAAAAGTCAAATAAGAATTTAAAAATGATATTAAACAATCTAATGAAGTAAATATAAAAGTAATACAAACAAAAAGCGAATATAGATAAAAATTTTTTGATACATTTCTGAGTATAAAAATTTAATTATACGAAAAAGTAGATTCGGTTAGGGTATCAGAAAAAATTAAATAACTTCAATTGTAAAAAGATAAAAAAGGAGCGGAAATACGCTCTTTTTTTATTTACATTACTATTTTTAGGAGGTTAGTATGAATAAGATATGGATAAAGGGTGAATAGCATTTTTATTGATGAAATTTCATTAAATATTCTTGTGGAATATATGTGAAACATTGTATAGAATAAGCAAGAATGCCAAAAATTATAGGAGGAAAGTTGTGAAGAAAAATAAGAGTTTAGTAAGTTTTTTAGGGGTGTTTATTATGTTGTTTTCTTTTTGTTTTCAAGGAAATGTACAGGCAGATGTAAATACTGTTCAATCTGGAAAAATCAAATCAGGAAATGTAACGGTATGGGAAGTTGGAAATGTGGCGAAAGTGTTAGCTGATGTAGAGCGCTTAAATTTAAATACAGTAAATGTACCGATTCAGGTAGATATTCCGAATGTAACTTCTACGAACATGGTAATTAATCAAGCGCAAAAGCAACAGGCTATTCTTTTAATTCAAGAATTATTAAAGCGTAATATTCAAGTTATCGTGGAACCGTTCCCATATATTCAGCAAGGAAATGTTGGGGAAACGGAATGGAATCCGAGTAATATTAATGATTTCTTCTGGAATTGGAAAACGGTTATTCTACAAGACATCTTTAATTCAATTACAAGTAAATACAATGTGTACGGGCTCAAGATTGCTTCTAATTTTGTGAATATGGAATATGCAGAAGGATATTGGAGCGATACGATTGATTTCGTCCGTCAGCAGTATAAAGGAAATGTTTTGTATCAAATGAATTGGTGGTTAACAGCAAGCTTTGATCCATCTTATGAAGCGAAGTTTATAGAGAAAATCAATCGTCCGTATTTAAAAAAGGTGGATATTGTAAGTATTGATAGTTGGTTTGAAGTTTCAGGAAAAAGAAATCCATCATACGAAGAAGTGAAGCAAAGTTTATTTGCCACAACAGTATATAATCGTGGGCAAAATGTTGTGCAGCAGTTAGAACAATTACATAATGCAACAGGAAAACCGGTTTATTTTGGTGGATTTAATGTTCCAGCACGTGAACTTGGACTACAAAATCCGTGGAATCCAGATGTATCTAATGTGTTTTCAAAGGACGTACAATTAAACGGATGGCGTGCTTACCGAGATGTATTAGAACCAAAACCATATTTTAAAGGTTTTTCAATTTGGTTTATTGGCTCTCATAATAGTACGCATGCGTATCAAATACATAGTAAAGAAGCAGAGGCAGTTATTAACGGCTGGTACCGAAAATAATTTTTATTAAATAGGTAAGTTTTGAATTTTACCACATATATTTCTAGTGAAAGGCCTTTCACCATCTTATCACCTAGGGGGCAATCATAATGAAATTTTTGTCTTACCTTACAGTAATTTTGGTGATTCTTGGCGGTTTGAATTGGTTGTTTGTAGCGTTAGATTACAATGTAGTTGAGAAATGGTTTGGTTCTATGCCGGCGCTTGTGGACACTATTTATTGGCTCATTGGTCTTTCTGCTATTTATCAAATTTTTGATCGGTTCTTCACGGACAATTAGCAATTATACTTTATTACTAGAGTGTTAAGTACGATTATGTACTTAACACTTTTTTGTATGTTTATAAAAAGTAGTTTGCACATGCGAGCGATTCCATTGCGTCTTACGCCGTAATAATAGAAAACAAATTGACCACGTATTATATTTTGGGTTATAATTCAGAAAGTTTAAAAATTAATAAAAATAAGAAATAGGGAGGTTATCAGGGTGATGGAGAGAGTATATAATTTTTCAGCTGGACCATCAATACTCCCTTTGCCAGTTTTAGAGAAAGTGCAAAAGGAGCTTGTAAATTATAACGGGACAGGCATGTCTATTATGGAAATGAGTCATCGATCTTCTTATTTTCAAAGTATTATAGATGAAGCAAGTAGCCTAATTCGTGAATTAATGAAAATTCCTGATGAGTATGAAGTACTGTTTTTACAAGGCGGTGCGTCATTACAATTCTCTATGATACCGTTAAATGTAATGAATACGTACAAAAAAGCAGGGTACGTATTAACTGGCTCATGGTCTAAAAAGGCGATGCAAGAAGCTGAAAAAATAGGGGAAGTACAAGTGCTTGCTTCTTCTGAAAAAGAGAAGTTTACTACAATTCCTAAACTGGATGGTTTACCAAATGATGAAAAACTAGATTATGTACATATTACAACGAACAATACAATTGAGGGTACGAAATATGTGGACATTCCACGTTTAGATAGAGTACCGCTCGTTGCGGATATGTCCTCAAATATTTTATCAGAACAATATGATGTTACGAAGTTCGGCCTTATATATGCGGGAGCGCAAAAGAATTTAGGGCCAGCGGGCTTAACGATTGCAATTATAAAAAGAGATTTAATTGGGGGAGCAGATCGCTCTTGTCCTACGATGTTAAACTATGAAACTTACAGCAAAAATAACTCCTTATATAATACACCGCCATCCTTTAGTATTTACGTAACGAAACTTGTACTAGAGTGGTTGAAAGAGCAAGGCGGGGTATCTGCGATTGAAGAACAGAATAGAATGAAATCTTCACTTCTTTACAATTTCTTAGATGAATCAAAATTGTTTACTTCACCAGTTGATCCTACGTATCGATCACTTATGAACATTCCGTTTACAACACCGTCAGAAGAGCTGAACAATGAGTTTTTACAAAAAGCGAAAGAACGCGGCCTTGTTACGTTAAAAGGGCATCGCTCAGTCGGTGGTATGCGTGCAAGTATTTACAATGCGATGCCAGTACACGGTGTACAGCAATTAGTAAATTATATGAAGGAATTTGAGCTTGAGAATAGATAGGGAGATGGGGATATGTTTCGTGTTCAAACGTTAAATCAAATTGCGGAAAAGGGTTTGCAAGTACTTAGCGGAGAGCGTTATGAAGTAGGGGATAGAATGGACCACCCAGATGGTATTTTACTTCGTAGCTATTCTTTACACCAAGAAGAATTTTCAAAAGACTTAAAGGCGATTGCAAGAGCTGGTGCTGGTGTAAATAATATTCCTGTCGAGCGATGTACAGAAAAAGGGATTGTAGTATTTAATACACCAGGAGCTAATGCCAATGCAGTAAAGGAACTTATTATCGCCAGCCTTATTATGTCTTCACGTAACATTATTAACGGTGTAAGCTGGACGAAAAATTTAGAGGGTGAAGAAGTACCGCAGCTTGTTGAATCAGGAAAAAAACAATTCGTTGGATCAGAAATTGCAGGGAAACGTCTAGGTGTAATTGGCCTTGGCGCAATAGGTGCTTTAGTTGCGAACGATGCGTTAGCTTTAGGGATGGACGTTGTCGGATACGATCCTTACATTTCAGTTGAAACTGCATGGCGTCTTTCTACACATGTGCAAAGAGCATTTAGTTTAGATGAAATTTTTGCAACATGTGATTATATTACACTTCATATTCCTCTTACGAATCAAACGAAGGGAATTATTGGTGAACACGCTGTAGAGAAGATGAAAAAAGGTATGCGTTTATTCAATTTCTCTAGAGGAGAACTTGTAGATGAAAATCTTCTTCAAAAAGCGTTAGAAGAAGATGTTATTGCGCATTACGTAACAGACTTCCCGAATGAAAATGTGATAAAGATGAAAAATGTAACAGCGACGCCTCACCTTGGTGCATCTACATCTGAATCAGAAGAAAATTGTGCATTCATGGCAGCGCGCCAATTACGTGAATATTTAGAGACAGGAAATATTCGTAATTCAGTAAACTATCCAAATGTTGAACTCCCTTATATCGGAAAGAAACGTATTACAATCATGCATCAAAACGTTCCGAACATGGTAGGACAAATTACAGGATGTTTAGCAGAACATCATATTAATATTGCGGATATGATTAATCGTAGTAAACATTCTTGGGCGTATACAATGATTGATATTGATAACGGAATTGATGATATAATAAAAGAGAACATTGTGGAAAATATAAGCAAAATTACAGGTGTTGTAGCCGTTCGAATGATTGTGTAAAGGAGAGAGGAAAACTTGGCAAAAATCCGACCGTTTCGGGCCATTCGTCCAGTAGAAGAAAAAGCAGCGGAAGTTGCAGCTTTACCGTATGACGTATTAAATAGTAAAGAGGCAAGAGAGGTTGTAAAAGGGAATCCGTATTCTTTCTTACACGTTGATAAAGCAGAAATTGATTTAGACCCGGCACTTTCACCGTATGATGATCGTGTATATGAAAAAGCGGGTGAAAATTTAAATCGATTTATACGAGAAGAAGTATTCATACAAGATGAAGAGCAATCACTGTACATTTATGAACTGACGATGGAAGGAAGAACGCAGTCAGGTCTTGTCGTTTGTACATCTATTGATGAGTATGAAGATGATACAATTAAAAAACATGAAAGAACGCGTCACGAAAAAGAATTAGATCGTATTCGCCACGTAGATGTGTGTGATGCAAATACGGGGCCTATCTTTTTAACGTATCGTACAAAAGAAGATGTGAAACGTATCATTGCAAGCTGGAAAGAAGAGCATGCGCCAATCTATACATTTACAGCAGAAGATGGCGTGGAGCATGTTGCCTGGAAAATAGTTGATGAGGATGTAATTGCTACTTTAGTAAACTTATTTGAAGATATTTCTAATCTTTATATTGCAGATGGGCATCATCGCTCAGCATCAGCAGCAAAAGTAGGGCTCATGCGAAGAGAACAATATCCGAATTACACAGGAGAAGAAGAGTTTAATTTCTTCCTATCTGTATTATTCCCTCACGATGAATTATCCATTTGGGACTATAACCGAGTTGTGAAAGATTTAAACGGCTTATCAGAAGAACAGTTTTTAAAGCAAATTGCACAATACTTTTATGTAGAAGAAGCAGCTGTTTCTCCGTATAAACCAAATGAGCCAAAAACATTTGGTATGTATGTAAACGAGAAATGGTATAGACTCACAGTGAAAGAGGAAACGTTTGATGCGAATGATCTCGTTAAAGGTTTAGATGTATCTATTCTGCAAGATCATTTATTAAGCCAAGTACTTGAAATACACGACCCGCGATCTGATTCACGCATTGACTTTGTCGGAGGAATCCGCGGATTAGAAGAACTAGAACGCCTTGTAAATAGCGGTGAATATAAAGCAGCGTTTTCATTATATCCGACATCAATGGAAGCTTTATTATCAATCGCAGACGCTGGAGAAATTATGCCGCCGAAGTCAACGTGGTTTGAACCGAAACTGCGTAGTGGGTTGTTTATACATTCTTTAAAGTAAATATAGACTTCTTTAGATTGAAAAACCGAAATGATTATAGTTTCGGTTTTTCTTATTTTGGCTCAGTTAACGTTACATGTTGATTTTCATGTTAAGATTGAAATATGTAACGACAGGTCGCTACAAAAAACGGAGGAAATACGATGAAAATGCAACTGCAAGAAAGTTTTTATGTTGAGTTAAAAAATGCAATTCGTTGTCATTATAACGAAATTATAACTAGGTGCGGTGTTGACACAATATATGGGTACTCCATATTAACAGATGATTGTGTCAATAGCATTGGACCAGTGGCTAATAAAGAAAGACTAATCAAAGTTAATAAGTCGGACCCTTTATACAATTATTATAGATACGGAGCTGTTGAGTGGAGCGAATGGGACGATTTTGAAATGTTTGATGAAGTGCACAAAATTATCAAGAAATATCATGATATCGTCGAAGATGACTTTAACATACGAGTAAATACACTGTTGAAAGAAACGTTAAATGTGTTAATGGAACTTGAATCAGAAGGCTTGTTTGGAGACAGAGATGATAATCGATTTATTGTCATTTGTGTAACTGATTCATCGAACGAAATCATGATTGAATCAGCTCGATTGCTTAATACATTAAAGACATACGAAGAATATGCTTCAGAATTTGCATAAGAATGAATATAAGTAAAACTGCGCTCTATAAGAGGCGATTTTCATTTAATCAAAAGTCACAAATTAATAGTAACAATTCGTTGTGACGTAACCATTGAACAATTTGAGCCCGATAAAAAACATCGTACAAAAATTATTGTGATGTTTACATGTCGGAATCAACTTGAAAAAAAAGTTATGAAGGTAATTTTTTCGGGGATTATTCTTTAGTTAGTAGGAAAAGTAATGAATAGGTGGGGGCCACATGCCTCTCGAGCTTAGATTTTTAATTCCCCCCATAACGAAAATTTTATGTATCGTTGAATACTGATAATAAGACGTTATGTAATATACTCTGTTCTTTTCTTAACTAATAGAAGAATAGTTGAATAAGCCCGTCAACAAAAAGGACATTCCTAGTATTACAAGAAATGTCCTTTCCACTAAATTATAGGATATTTTGCTGGAATTCAAACTCTAAAATTAGTTTACTGGTTTGACCTGTAAACTGATAATTATAGGACCCTCTCAGATTTTCTAAGTTACCAGTAGCTTTAATAATTGTTCCTGGGGAATTTAGATTTCCTTTATCGAATATTCCTTGCTCTATAGCTGTAAATGTCCCTTGTTGCCCCTTATAAATTCCTTCAAAGTGTAAAAATCCAGAAATTTTAGCAGTAGCCAAGTGACCATCATTTATATTTGAGTCTAAATAATATAATAAGTATTCAACAAAAGCTTTTCCTTTTAATTCACCATCAATATCATATTCAACATGGGCAATATTAATAGGGAAATCTTTTCTAGTATCATCAATTAATTTTTCATCCCATTTACTTACTGTAAATGTTGCTTCCATACACGTAATCTCCCTCCAATTATATACTTTTAAAAAGTATCAATTCACAGTCATATTTCATAGGAGTGTTTTTATTCCACGCCACTCTCTAAAATAGAGAAAGACCCATTTTCACAATCAATTTCTGCCAACGCGCCGTAAGGTAAAATGAACTTCGGTTCGGTATGGCCAAAATTTAAATTATAAAGAATTGGCAAATCTTCTAAGTTATATTCTTTCATAACTTTTAGTATTTCATGTTTATATTCTTCATAATATATTTCGTCTTTTGGTTTACCAAAGATGATGCCTTTTGCTTTTTGGAGAATGCCTTGCGCTGCGTAATTTCGTAACCAATACTTTATATAACTTGGTTCTGGATGGTCTTCAGAAGTTTCAAAGAATAGGATGCTATTCTCCCAATGTTTTTTCTCAGGCCAAAGTTCCGTTCCTTTTGCAAATTCCAGTACTTCTATACAACCACCAATTAAGCTTCCTTGTACAGTGGTAGAGCCTTGAAGTAGCTCATATCCTTTGTTTTGTTGCATCGTACGCCTTGTATCCTTATTTATCTCTATCCATTCTAAACGCTCACTCGTCCATTCATGAGCCGGTTGAATTTCGCCAATCGTTTCATTTGAAAAGAGAGTTCGATTTACCATTTCAACCGTATATGGATTCATCTCTATATTTTCAGCAAAATCAGTTAAAATGGCTGGACCGTAAAAAGAGGAGATTCCTGCTTTATGGCAAAACAAATGTGAAACGGTAACGTCAGAGTACCCCATAAAAATTTTCGGGTTTTCACGGATCACATTAAAATCTATATAAGGAAGTAAGCGGATGCTATCTTCACCGCCAATATTCGCAATAATTGCTTTCACGCGAGTATCCTTAAAAGCTGTCATTAAATCTTCTGCACGAGCCTGTGGATTGTTATAAATGAATTCGCTACCTTTTAAACTATTTGGCATTGGGACAACGGTAAGGCCGAAAACTTCTTCTAATCTCTTTACTCCTTGTTCATATCGCCATCTTATCTCAGAATCGCCTGCGCCTCCCCATGAAGGGCTTACTGTTGCCACGATATCACCTGGCTGTAATCTGTTTGGTTTTATTAACATGTTAACTCCGCTCCTACATAATGTAATGGACTACGACTATACAAACTGTATCTTTGAAAAATATGATGCATGATTTTAGTTTCTTCATCATCAATCTGTTTACCTGCTGGTATTCAAGAATTCAGCATTCGTGTTGAATATATTTAAAAGTTACAGTATGCAACATTGCATAAGAAAGATGGTTGCTACTTTGAGCAATCTGTAACTGTAATGATTATAAGTTGGTCGTATTCAATCCGAAAAATAAAATCATCATGAATGGAGAGTTTACAGCTTTTCCTGAACAAGAAAGCTATCCTTGGGATGAAAGTGAGATTGGATCCGGAGTGTCACTAAAAATCGCAACGTTCGTGGTACTTTAAGTGTCTGAAGTATAGGGAGTTTCTTCGTTTTTTTTGTTGGGGTTTTTAGGGGAGTATTCTTTAATTCTTAGATAGAGAGGTAAAATAAAAATACACCTAATTACTAGGTGTATTTTTTAGAATTGAAAACCTCATAACATCGAATAGTTTTCTTGTAAACATATAGGAACGTAATCTAAATTGTTTTTAATTTTGTTAACTTACCAACCTGTACCATGCTCAGAATTAGCAGGAGCGCCACCAGTATGGCCATGAGATTCAACTTTTGGAGCAGGGAAATGTGTATGTCCTTCTTGTTTAGGAGCCCCACCAGTGTCACCGATGTTTAAAGCAGGAGCCCCGCCAGTATCGCCACGTGAATCTAATTTCGGAGCAGGAGTATCGCCATGCCCCTCAAGTTTCGGATTCGGCGTATCACCAACATTTAAAGCAGGAGCGCCAGTATTACCATGCGCTTCTAACGTAGGAGCAAAGAAGTCAGCGTGACTCTCTTTTTTAGGAGCGATTCCTTCTCCATGAGTATTCGTGTAGGCAGGGGAACCCCCACCGTCATCACCAATGTTTACTGATTTCGGAGCCCAAGTGTCCCCTTTATTATATGATGAGATAGGAGGTCTACCATGATCATAAGCAGGAGCGCCACCGTAGTCACCATGATTTTCTAATTTCGGAGCAGGAGTATCCCCATGTGCAGCCTTTACAACGCCGCCGTCCCCAATATTTACACCAAAAAGACCAAAGCTAAGTACCGATAAACCTACAACAGCTGTACTAATTTTTCTTTTCAATCTATATCTCTCCTTTTGCTATAGTTTTCCATTTTGTCTAAACGTGGTAGATAAAATGAAATAAATCGTAAAAAATTACCAATTATATTACGATATACCAATAATTCTGTGTAATATTTTGTAAAACCTCCTTGAAATTTGAATTTTATGAAAATAAAATTCGACATGGTTCATTTTTCAATTCGTTGAATAGATTTTGATTGAGTTTTTATAAAGGTATTCGCTAACTTTAGGACTGAAAGCAGCTCTTAATTTTTTATAGCCTGTTCATAGGTTTATTTTAACTTTGAATTAATTTAGCTTTTGTAATTTGAGAATCTAGTTCTCTCGCTGTATATTTAAAAGGTACAGTATGCAACATTGCATAAGAAAGATGGTTGCTATTTTCTATAACCTGTAACTATAATAGTTACAGGTTGGTCGTATCCAATCAAAAAATAAAATCATCATGAATGGAGATGTTTCATAATGGGTATGAAAAAATTAATTTTAGCAGGTGCTTTAGGGATCGCAGCATTATCAGGAACGAATTTACCAGGATTAGAACTATCAAAAGCGAGTGCCGCTTCTATTGAATCGAATTTCTCGACGTTAGAAGGACGAGTAGTAGAAGTAGATAAAGGTGTAATTGTCGTAAAATCTAAGCAATATGAGGAGCCTGTAAGTGTATATATAGATTCCCTTTCAAATGTGAAAGTAGGAGATGAAGTAAAAGCTACTGGATCTATGATGCGTAATTTTACTGAATATATGATTGCAAATACAGTTGAAAATACGTCAAATAAATTAGGTATGCACATGAAAGAAGATGGTTCTCCTGATTATGTGATTGGGGAAGTATCAAAAGTAGGAACGATGGAATATGGGGGAGACGGTTCTACTAAATATGTCGTAGTTGAGTATCCATCACTAAACGGGAAGAAAGTTATTATTGATGTTTTCTTAACGAAGGGACAAGTATTTCATACAGGTGAGAAAGTAAAAATTGATATGAAGTATGTAGGATGGGGCGGAAGTTCTATTAACTGGAACACAACGGATCATATTGAAAAAGTTCATGAGGTAAAGAGCGACGTTGAAAATAATGATGATGTTTGGATTTGGTCTTAATTAGACGCTTGTAAATAACAAATGTATCATGCAGTACCCATCGAATCATCATATGTATGATAATTCGATGGGTACTTTTTTGTTTTATGTTTTTTTGAGAATAACGGATTTCTGATTAGAATATGATGTTAATACTGGAGCGAAGGTGAAAAAAACAATATGGAAAGAGGTGTTTAAGGGTGGAGCAAGATGAGGTTTATTTACGAGCTAAAAAAAGGGTAGAGAATTTACAAGCGTTTTATATTCATTTAACGGTTTATATACTAGTGAACTTAATGCTTTTTATTATAAATATAAGCTCTGATTCAAGTAAATTATGGTTTTTATATCCACTTGCAGGTTGGGGGATCGGTATCGTTATACACGGTTTGACAACTTTTCCAGCTGGGATATTCGGAAAAGAGTGGGAAGAACGAAAGATTAAAGAATATATGGAGAAAGATAAGTAAATTTATTTCTGGAATGTATGAATATAAATCCCTGGAATCAAATGTTTGATGCGAAGTCTATTCTATAGCTTCGCCTATTTGCTTTGTATTCGAAGTTTGTGCGAGTGAGTGTTCATATTCATTTTTTTAGCATCAACTGCATGTGAAATCAAAACTTTACTTGTAGTACATAATAAATACAGTTGTTTTACTTTTTAAATTACATGTGGATATAGGATAAAGTTGTTTTATCATCCTATATTAAAATAAAAATAAACCACTGTTCGATTTGAATATTCCACGATATAATGGTGAGAGTTTATGACAGAATAAATATTTACATAAGAAGTGAGGTACTGTATGAAAAAAAGAACGACAGACATTATTTTTATTATTATTGGTGCATTTCTTTTTGCGTTAGGTGTCAATTTGTTTGTTATCCCGAACGAGTTTGGTGAGGGTGGAGTAACTGGTATCACGATTATTACGTATTATTTATTTGAATGGTCACCAGGCTTAGTTAACTTAATTTTAAATGCGATTTTGTTAATAGCTGGTTATAAATTTTTAAATAAGATTACAACAATTTATACGATTATCGCTGTAGTTACGAACTCGCTATTCCTTCATTTGACAGAAGGTTGGACGATTGCTTCGGATGAAATGCTCGTAAATGCCATTTTCGGAGGAATATTTATTGGGTGCGGGATTGGTCTTATTATTCGTGTTGGCGGAACAACAGCAGGTACTACCATCTTAGCAAGGATGACGCATAAATATTTAGGATGGAGCATTAGCTATGGTTTACTGTTCTTCGATTTAATCGTTGCGTTTTCGTCTTATTTCATCATTGGTGCAGAAAAACTGATGATAACAATTATTATGCTATATGTAGCAACGAAAGTGATGGAATTTGTAATTGAAGGTTTAAATCCGAAGAAAGCCATTACGATTATTTCTGATAACCCGAATGAAATTGCTGGAAAGGTAACTACATTAATGGGCAGAGGGGTTACTGTGTACTCAGGTCATGGCTATTACACGAAAACGCCGAAGGAAATTCTTTATGTTGTTATTAATAAGCAAGAAGTAGTCAAGCTAAAACGGATTGTTCAAACTACGGATCCGGCTGCGTTCATCGCTATACACGATGTTCGTGATGTGTTCGGAGAAGGATTTGTTGATATTTCTAAAGCTTAGTAAGAGTAGAAATTGTTTTTATTAAAATAATCTTAATACTAAAACGAAAGAATCTATTTTGAATAATTTTTTTCAAAATAGATTCTTTTTATTTATCTTAAAATGTTGGCTTGTAGTGTATTATGTATCAACTCTTATTCAAAAAAAACTAATAGCAGTTTGTTTTTCTTTTTCTTGCAAAAAGTACAATTGTTTCTTAATGTAAGAATGTAGAAGGATGAACAAGAGAGGGTTTAATGAAGATGATACATATTTTATTAGCTGATGATGATAAACATATTAGAGAGTTATTGCATTACCATTTACAAAAAAAGGGCTTTAAAGTTTTTGAAGCGGAAGATGGAAAGGTAGCGCAAGGCGTTTTAGAGAAAGAAAATATTCATCTTGCGATAGTAGACATTATGATGCCGTTTGTTGATGGCTATACGTTATGCGAAGAAATCCGGAAGTATCATGATATACCTGTTATTTTATTAACTGCAAAAGATCAGCTAGTCGATAAAGAAAAAGGATTCATTTCTGGTACGGACGATTATATTGTAAAACCATTTGAACCAGCTGAAGTAATTTTCCGTATGAAAGCTCTATTGCGCCGTTATCAAATGCTTAGTGCTGATATTATTACATTACACGGAACGATAATTGACCGAAAAGGGTTTGAAGTGAAGTGTAACGGTCAGACGATTTTGCTTCCATTAAAGGAATTTGAATTATTATCACAACTTGCTAGTTATCCTGGAAGAACCTTTTCAAGAGAAGAATTAATTGAATTAGTATGGGGAATGGATTTTGAAGGAGATGAACGAACAGTTGACGTTCATGTGAAGCGACTGAGAGATCGTTTTTCAAAACGAACAGATGATTTTCAAATTACGACAGTACGCGGACTCGGTTATAAGTTGGAGTTGAAATAAAATGAAATCACTATACTCTAGATTTGTTTTTATGACGGTTGGAATCATGCTACTTAGCAGTATTATCGGTTTTTTATTAACAAATGTGTACTATCAAGTGAAGTTAAAACCGTACAATAGTGAAAAGATTTTAATGTATGCGGAAGAAGTAAAATCGTTATATGAAAAGCAAAGTGAAGAAAATCAAGAGGCATACTTACAGTCTATTGCGAAGTTAGGATATGAAATTTATATTGTCGATGATCAAAAGAATGGAAAACGTATCGGTAATGCGTTTCGTAAGACGTCTATTAGTGATGATACCGTTCATAAAGTATTGAATGGCGAAACGTTTAATGGTGTTTCTACGTATCCAACACGTCTCTTTATTACAGGTTTTTTCGATAATGAATTAATAAATAGTGTCGGTGTACCAGTGCAACACGGTGATAAACAGTACGCTTTATTTATTCGTCCTGACATTCAGAACCAATTTGGCGAGATGCGAATTTTCTTAGCGGTATTACTTGGGTTTATCGTACTATTAAGTATTATCTTTATAGCGATTGCAGCAGGTTATATCGTTCGTCCCATTCGAACATTTACGAAAGCGACTCAAAAGATTGCAAGTGGTGAATATGATATCGAATTAGATGAAAATCGAAAAGATGAAATTGGTACATTAGCAACTAATTTTCAAAAGATGACGAAAAGTATAAAAGAATTAGATGAGATGAGACAAGAATTCGTTTCAAATGTTTCTCATGAATTTCAATCGCCGCTTTCTTCCATACAAGGGTTCTCAAAAACGTTACAGTCAGAAGAGATGAGTGCGGAAGAAAGAAACCATTACTTACAAATTATTGAGGGCGAAAGTAAGCGAATGTCTAGTTTATGTAAACAGTTACTTACGCTAGCTTCACTAGATAAAGAAGAAAAAGTATTACAAATAAAAGAATTCAATTTGCAGAAGCAAATTAAAGACGTTATTTTTATGCTCGAATGGAAATGGCGTGAAAAAGATATCGCCGTTGAATTTGATGTGCCGGATATTACAATACAAGGTGATGAAAACTTACTTCATCAAGTATGGAGTAATATTTTTACGAATAGCATTAAGTTTTCAAACGACGGCGGAACGATTGAATTTGTTGTAGAAGAATTAGAGTCGAGCGTGATGATCTCTATATCAGACAACGGAATCGGTATGGAAAAAGAAGAAATGGATCGTATATTTGATCGTTTTTACAAAGTAGATACTGCAAGGGCAAGAAACGTAGAAGGTAGTGGTTTAGGATTATCGATTGTGCAGAAAATTGTTGAACTGCATAACGGAAACGTTTCAGTATATAGTACGAAAGGGGAAGGGACTACTGTTCAGGTGGAGCTTCCGAAATAGATGGAAGAGGCTGCTTGGGAACAGCCTCTTCTTTTTGTCATTTTTTGTCGATAAATCGATATAATCGGAAAATCGCTGATATAATTTGAGTTGCGCCGATATATTATGAAAATCGCCGATATAAATTTCACGTACTGCCACTTCTGCTATAAAGCTGTACTTTTCCCGCGCTCTACTTTAAACCGAACTTCAAAAGTATCCGCTGTAATTTCATCAGCTTTCGGCAAAGCCCGTAACTTTGGATGAAGTAGCCATACGAAAGAAATAAATAAAATCCCGATGCTAGCGAACGCGAAAATGAGTTGGCTACTAAATACATTTGCAGCATATCCACCAATTAAAGAACCGAACGGCATAGCAATTGTGCCCATACTTCGCATGACTGAGTTTATGCGTCCAATATACTGATTTGGAATTACAATTTGACTAATTGTCGCAAATAATATGTTGGTTGCACCAATTGGAATCCAGGCTAGACCGAATAAGAGAATAGACAACCACTGAAACGGTACGATCGTGGAGAGAAACCAAAAGATAGCACCAGTCGCAAAGCCAATAATAGAGACACGGCCAACATTACGTTTACCAACCCATGAACTGAATAATGCTCCAATTAAACTGCCGGCTGATATAGCGGCTAAGAAGAAGCCATATGATTTCACGCCTCCTAAAGAATCAGCGAAAGAAGGGAGTATCGCCATCGTCATACCGATTGAAAAATTAGCGACTACTGAACCGATTAAGAATACGCCCATTAATGAACGGAAGACGATCGAAAAACCTTCTTTTAAATCAGTGAAATATTGTTTAGTTGAAAGTGATGTATTGGTTTCTGCTTGCTTTGGCATTTTCAATGAAAAGAACAAAAGGGCAGTAATCGCGAATGTAATAGAGTCAATTACATATAAAGTGATTGCGCCAAGTAGTGCTACTAATATGCCAGAAAGCGTCGTGCAAATTAAATCAATGCCTTGATACGCAAATGAAAAGAGTGAATTTCCTTTTAATAGTTGTGTTTTATGAAGTAGAAGTGGTAAAGCTTTTGATTGTGCGGGATAGGCGAATTGTTCGATAAAGGCTACGATGGGCATGATGATGAGTAGTAGTTGAACTGTTAATAGATCGAAGTAGTGTGTAATAGGAATGATTAAAATAAGCATGCATTGCAAAACTTGTGTAATGACGAGGGTGTTTTTTATTGCCCATCTATCAACGAATGGGCCGGTAAGGAATTGTAATGCAGAAGGTAATAATGTAAGGAAACCAGCCAATCCAGAATAAAAAGGATTACCACTCAGCTTGTATACGAGCCACATCGCGGCTACATAATACAAACTATCTCCTATGTTTGTAAAAATTCTCCCTAAAAAAAGTAAGAGGAAATTCCGGTTTTTTAATAAGTCCATTTAATCTACTCCTTTATAAAAAATTTATTCGGTAAAATAAATTTGACCGTTACTGTAAAAAAAATCGTATTACGATTTTTCTTCTTTTTTCACAAAGCGCTGCATTGCTTTTTCATCGATTTGTAGTGCAGTAGTAGAGATGTAATAAGATTTACTATTTGGATCTTTATCTGCATCTTTTGTGATCTCGTTTAATTCAGACATCACTTCATAAAACTTTTTCACCCACACTTGAAATTGTTCTGGCGTGGCATCAAACTCCCAGCAAGATGAAACGTAATTCCACTCAGCTGGATCTTCGCTGATTTTCCGTAATGTAAAAGCTTCTTCAGGTGCAGCGAGAATATGGCTTTTCGTCATTTCCGTCATTTGTAAAAAGATTTGGCGACCGGATTCGCTTAATATTTCTAAATGAGGTAATAGGTTCGCGGCAGGGGTGAAGCCTTTAGCGACAGATTGATAAAACTTTTGAATGATGCCATTCTTTTCTTCTGTATAAACAATTTCTATAAAACCATTCTTTTCTAATTCTTTTAAATGATAATGAATTTTAGCCCTTGGAATGCCGAATTTATCAGATAGTAGTTGTCCTGTATAAGGACGTTCGCATAGACGCATCATCATTTCGACACGAAGTGGATCGCTTATTGCTTTTAGTTGGCTATAAGTAGTTAGTGTTAACATGGGCTTCAACAAGATCAACTCCTCAAATAAAATTACTCGGTCAAGATTATTTGACTGAATTGTATCAAGGATTCTGATTATCTTCAATACTTTCTGAAAATTAAATCTTCTCCTCTGTAATCTTCTGTTCATATTCCGTTCATATTTCTTTTTTATGATAAGTGCATAGAAAGAAAGAGGAAGGAGCGAGCGAAATGTTTTTAGCTCTGCGTGAATTAAAACAATCAAAATTAAGATACGGATTAATCGGACTGATTATGGTGTTATTATCATTTTTAGTTCTTGTTATTTCAGGATTAGCAAATGGACTATCATATGATAATGCTTCATCGATTCAAAATATGGAGGCAAATAAGTTCGTTTTAGCAGATGATGCGGAAAATAAATTACTTCGTTCACAAATTAAGAAAGACGATGTAGATAACGTAGTAAATCAAGCAGGCGAGAAAGAGGCCGTTCCGTTTCGTGTGAAAGTTTCAACGTATGAAAAGAAAGATAGTTCGAAAAAAGTAGATGTTGCTATTTTCGCAAGTGAACGTGATTCATTTTTAGAACCGAAAATTGTAAAAGGTGAGAAATTAGGTACAGCAAATAACGAAATGGTTGCTGATGAATCAATTAAAGAAAAAGGAATCGATATTGGCGATACAATTATTGATCCTGTTTCAAAGAAAGAATTTAAAATTGTTGGATTTACGAAAGATCAAATGTTTAGCCATACACCAGTCGTTTATGTAAATGAAGATGTATGGGGATCTATTTCACAACCAAACCAAAAAGATTATAGTGCAATTGCACTGAATACAGATAAAGAAATTAAAAATGCACATGTTATCGACAAAAAAGAAGTACTGCAAAGTATTCCAGGATTTAAAGAAGAGCAAGGAACATTAACGATGATCATTGCATTCTTACTTGTTATCGCTGCGTTACTAATCGGTGTATTCTTCTACGTCATTACATTGCAAAAAACACAGCAATTAGGTGTATTAAAAGCAATTGGAACGAAGAATTCTTATTTAGCAAATAGTTTAGTCGTGCAGGCGTTATTCTTATCAGTCGTTGCGATGGTAATCAGTATTGTTCTTGTACAAGGATTAGAACAAATTTTACCAGCGGGTATGCCGTTCTTATTAACAACACCGATGATTGCACAATATGCAGCAATCTTCATCGTAATTAGTATTTTAGGAACACTTATTTCGTTATACCAAGTATTAAAAGTTGATGCATTAGAAGCAATTGGAGGCGGGATGTAATGACTTCATTATTAAAATTAGACAAAGTAAGTAAAGTGTACGGAGAAGGGAATACGGAAGTAACAGCCCTTCATCCGATGTCGCTTGATGTGAAAGCTGGAGAATTTATCGGAATCGTCGGTCCTTCTGGATCAGGGAAAAGTACGTTATTATCAATCGCGGGTGCGTTATTATCACCATCAAAAGGGGATATTTACATTCGTGAGCAAAATATTACGAAGTTATCAGAAAAGGAAATGACAGACATTCGTTTGAAAAAAATCGGCTTCATTTTCCAATTCGCAAATCTTGTTCCATATCTAAATGTAAAAGAGCAATTGCTTTACATTGCAAAGCTTAAAAAAGAAAACAAACAAGAATCAGAAAAGCGTGCGGAGCATTTATTAACGGCATTTGGATTAGGAGAAAGAAAAAATCATTATCCAAATCAACTATCTGGTGGGGAAAAACAAAGGGTAGCAATCGCTCGTGCGTTTATGAACAACCCAGACTTAATATTAGCGGATGAACCAACGGCAAGTCTAGACTCAAAACGTGCACGTGAAGTTGTAGAAATGATGAAACGTGAAGTGAAAGAGAGCCAAAAAGCAGCAATTATGATTACACATGATGAAAGAATGCTTGATGTATGTGATCGTATATTGACACTGAGAGACGGGAAGTTAATATAAAGAAAAAAGACAATCGCACAAGTGTGCGGTTGTCTTTTATATAATTGCTTTATTTTGAGAATAACGCTTTAATTTTATTTCGTGTAATTAATAAAACGCCGCCTAAGACAGATAACATACCTAAAGCCATATTGTTTGATTGCTCACTACCAGCGTTAGGAAGTTCTTTAGCGTTATTGTTTGTGTTTGTAGTACCAGTCTTTGTTTCTGTTTGTTTCGATTGAGATACTTCATTAATTTTGTTATCTACATTTTGCTTCGTTGTATGTACCTCAGCTAATTTGTCCTCAATTTTTTTCTCAGTATGTTTAAAGTCGTTGATTTTAATATCTAAGTCTTGTTTTTTCTTTGTTAAATCATCTGAAACGGTTTGTTTCGCTTGTTTTATTTCGTTAATTTTATTTAGTAATTCTTCTCTAGCTTTTTGTAATTCAGCAAGTTTGTTTTTTACATCTTGTTTAGCTAGTTCTAAGTTAGCGGAAAGACTATCTAAATTGCCTTTAATTTTCTTAAGTTCCTCTAACGTGTTCCCAGTATGCGGCTTATTTTCTTTTAGCTCAGCAAGTTTGTCCTCAGCAGTTTGTTTCGCTTTCTTTAACTCAGCTAATTTTTCATCTACCTGTTTTTTAACTTCCTTAAGTTCATTAACCTTTTGATCAATGTTCTCTTTATGTTGCTTCATTTCATTCACTTTTTCATCGACAGTTTGTTTATGTTCTTTAATCTCATTCACTTTGTTATCGATATTTTGCTTATGTTCTTTCACTTCAGCAACTTTATCTTCTACTTGCTTTTTATGCTCTTTAATTTCAGCGATTTTATCTTCGGCGATTTGCTTGTCCTGCTGAAGTTTTGCATCTAGCTCTTCTTTACGTTGTTTTATTTCGTTAATTTTTTCATCAGCAACTTGTTTACGCTCATGTAGTTCATTAACCTTCGTGTCAACATTTTCCTTAACTTGGTTAAGTTCATTCAACTTTTGATCCACGTTTTCTTTGTGCTGCTGTAATTTCGCATCTAATTCTTGTCTATGTTGCTTAATTTCAGCTAATCGATCTCCTGTACTTTGCTGAGGAGTAGCATCAGTTACTTCCGCATGAGCAGAATTTGCGCCAGCAATCATTGCTAAAGCTAGTGTAGACGCAGCGATTGTTTGTTTTGTTTTCATATTTTTGTACCTCTTTTCTTTCATATGCATGAGTTGTTTTGTGTAGAATTGAGCATATAGAAGTAGATTATCTTATCATTATATACCATGTAGGATGTCTAGAGGAAGTATTTGCATAATAATCTATCATTATGTAATTCTTATAGTCTATTATTTTTGGGTAGGGGAGAGATCTTTAGCTAGATGAACAATTTCTTCTATAGTAGAGTTTACATCCTTACGATTACGAATAACAAACAAATAATCAGCCTCGTTTTCTATCGGATCGACCACATCTTCATGTTGCAATTCAGCTTGTTGTCGATCGAGTACTTCTTTGAAATTAGAATATCCACCTCTAAAAATATTGGTACTTCGCGTGCTTCGAGCTACTCTTTCATAAAGTACATCATTTGGAATGTCAAAATGAACGAGTATACGTACATATACCTCTTTCTGAAACAATTCATTTAGCAAATACATCCGGCCGTTTCGGCTTCTATTTGAGTTGCAAATAATAAGATGTAAACTTGTATGTTCTTTTGCATAATCAACAATGAATTTCGAAAGACCGTGTTTAAATGTATTTGGGCCTTCGTCCGGCTGTAATTTTTCATAATGCGTGTTAATGAATTCAGCTTGGTTATCTTGATCCATAACGAAAGCGTGGGGTAACTCTTTTTCTAGTTCTTTAGCAAATGTAGTTTTTCCGCTGTGTGTTTTTCCTACTGTAATGATCACTAATCGTTTCATATTGGCCTCCATATGTATTGTTATCATTTGGGACATTCGATGTGAATTGACAATTTTCCTGCTAGAGAATATACAAAATGTCGGAGTAGTAGTAGGCTGAAAACTTGACAAAAAAACTTATTTATGCTATAATTTACCGATATAAAAATAAAGTGTATAATAGGGTTCTCCTGGCCAGGGGAACCCTATTTTTGTTGTGAAAATGAAGGAGTGTATGTGCGTGAAAAAAGGTGAAGCGAGTGTAACGTCGCTAGTATCAGCTTTCGGAAGGGCGTACCATAGTGAATTTGATAGTCCTAAAATCTTTGATGATTATGTAGCTAAAGATTTCATTTCAAAAAAAGAACGTAACGATATTGGAACAAATATGGTCCAAGGAATCCATTTTTTCAATACAGACATTGCACAAAAGTTTCAAGACAATCCACAAGAAATATTAAAATGGATTACACAAGTTCAATTATCACCAACACCTTTGGCACGTGCGGCATATTGTGAAAGAGTATTGCTACATGAAATTACATTAGGCGCAAAACAATACGTCATACTCGGTGCAGGCTTAGATACGTTCAGCTTTAGACACCGAGAATTAGAGAATGAAATAGAAATATTTGAAGTAGATCATCCTTCTACACAAAGGTTTAAGAGGGGGAGAATAAAAGAAGCAGTACTTGAAACTCCAAACAACCTTCATTTTGTTTCGATGGATTTCACGAAAGGGTTTTCCAGTGAACAGTTACGGAATGAAGGATTTGAAAATAAAAAGACTTTCTTTAGCCTATTAGGTGTTACGTACTATTTAACGAAAGAGGAGCTTTCTAGTTTAATAGAAAATTTATTCGAGATGGTTCCAGTGGGGAGCTCTATCGTATTCGATTATCCGGATGAAAACTTATTTACGGAAAAAGGATTGTCCAATCGAGTTGAAAATATGGTAAAAATGGCTGCAGTAGGCGGAGAACCGATGAAATCGTGTTTTTCTTATGCTGAAATGGAAGCACTGTTAGAGAAGGTAGGCTTACTCATTTATGAGCACTTATCACCAGAGGATATTCATACATTATATTTTGAAGGACGAAACGATTATTTAAAAGCTTTTGAGACGGTGCATTATGTGCATGCGGTGAAGAAGTAGGAATTAGTAGGCATGGGGAGAAATCTCTGTGTCTTTTTTTGGGGGAGAACAAGGAGGTATTAATAGGAAGAGAAATTCGATAATGTAAAGAATATGAAGTATGAATGTAATAAATTAAGTAGCAATGATAAAGGAGAACATAATGTACACAATTGGACAAGTTGCTAAATTTTTAGATGTATCTAGAGATACTTTGAAGTTTTAATCAAAATGTGTGGGGTTCTTCTTTTTATAGAATAAATATTTGCAGCAATACTTTGGTCAAATTCTAATTAAAACTAAAATCCACCTTTTCTATTATAAATTTTTGTAGTTTGGAATATATCTATTTGATTAACCAAACTAGTATTTTAGGGGCCTTAACTGAAACAATAGATATAACTTCATATCAATCTTGTTAATGAATTTCATTGCCCTCAGATAAAGGACAATAGTAGATCTTTGATTTTTATTACAATTTTGTAAGGTTAAGTAATAAAAATCGATAGAACAGGATATTAGAATGGGATACTCTGATTGATGGATAGAATATTCTGAAAAAAAGGTGGAGCAAATGAAGAATAGACAAAAAGCATCGATAATATGCAAAAGTATTTTATGTTTAATGATTTACATATTTATTACGAATGAAGCATGGTTTACAAATGTGGTGAGGGCAGAATCGGGCACGTTGACTGATAGGAGTATAGAGGATTTCAAAAAAAAGCTGGATGAACAGGTACCAAAATGGCAAGAGAATTATGAGGTACCAGGGGTTGCAATAGGGATTGTACATGAGGGGCGTATTGCTTATACACTTAACTACGGTTATGTAGACAAAAAGACAAAAAAAGCGGTGAGTGACGATACATTGTTTCAAGCTGGTTCCATATCTAAAAACCTTACAGCGTGGGGAATCCTACATCTTGTAGATGAAGGGCATTTATCACTAGATGATCCCGTTGGAAAATATCTGACCAAATGGAAATTACCTAATTCAGAGTTTAATAATAATGAAGTCACAATAAGAAGATTGTTAAGCCATACAGCAGGGCTGTCTGCACATAAAGGATACCTCGGGGTTACACCAGGGAAACATCTTGACTCTATTGAGGAGTCTCTGTCTGGAAAAGGATGGCTTAATGAACCAGTGGAGGTTACCAATAAACCAGGTTCAGAAACAATTTACTCTGGTGGCGGATATACAATTTTACAACTTGTAATTGAAGAGGTTACCGGAATACCGTTTGATCGTTATATGGAAGAACAAATTATGAAACCTTTAGGAATGAAATCTAGTTCATTCTTACAACGTCCTGAAAACCATAACCTTTCGAAAGCTTATGGATATTTTGGAGAGGAGCTCCCTAGTTACCAATTTACCGAACAGGCTGCTGCAGGTCTTAAGACAAATGTTACCGATATGATGACATTGATACTTGCAAGCATGGATGCACATAATAAAGGGAATGGTGTCATCAAAAGTGAACGTGTTACGGAAATGCAAAAGCCGGTATTAGGGGAGAATGGTTTAGGTATATTTGAAAAAAAACTATCTAATCAATGGAAATTAATTTATCATTCTGGTGATAATCGAGGGTGGCATTCTTTTTATGGTTTCATTCCTAATACAAAGGATGGATTGGTAATCCTCACGAATAGTGAAGGTGGTATAGACTTACGACAGGATATTTACCACGCATGGATTGAATATGAAACTGGAAAATTACCTGAAAGTTACTTCTCTCTAGCTGAGCAGAGAAAAAACAACTCTATTACATCAATTGTTATTGGAGCCACACTTGGTTTATATTTGCTGCTATTTGTGATTAGATTGTACAAAGGTAGAAGAACTTTCATTTTTAAGCAAGAGAAGAGATCCTACATCGGATTAGTAGTTAGGACATTTTTACTTATTAGTACTGCTATCCTCGTTTTTTGTGCTGCCTATTTTTGGAGAGTTTTCAGCTTGAATTCCGGTAATACAATAAATTTTATTCTAATAATGGTATGGATTATAACATTATTAATTAGTGGATTTTTCCCGAAAATTAGAAGTAATAAAAAACAACGTATGAAACGAAAAGATTTAACATCAAAATTTACATGTATGTAATGTTAAAAGCTAGAAAGCTAGATTGACGTAAATCGCTAATTGTGGTTTGCAAAAAACGACAAAATCTCTTAAAAAACACTTAACTTTTAACGTCATCTATCTTTACAATCCCTCCCTATAATGTGAATTGGACAAGCATCTAAGAGAAAGCAGAACATGGCAGTTTGTACATTCTATTATTAGGGGGAGAATTTGTATGAAAAAGACAGTTGCTTCGTTAGCAGTTATGGCGGCATTATTGCCGACGTTTTCAGTGTATGCAGAAGGGAAAGAGCAAGTTCGAAAATCAGCTACAACTTTTAATGTTATTAGTGACATTCAAGGGGATTTAGGAGACTTTGATCATGTGTTAAAAGATATGAACAAAGTGACGCCACTTTCTAGAGCGCTTATTATGAATGGGGATATAACGCCAACTGGACAACAGTCACAATACGATGATGTGAAGCGTGTGTTAAACAAAAATAAGCATCCAGAGAATGTATGGTCAACTGTTGGGAATCATGAGTTTTATGCTGGTAAATGGACAGCTGATGGAAAGCTCTCTCAAAGTACATGGCCAAATGGTGTAACGGAAGAAACGCTATTTAACCGCTACTTACAATTTAGCGGGCAAGAAAAGGTATATCATAAAAAAGAATTAGACGGTTATCCGCTTTTATTTTTAGGAACTGAAAAATATATGAAATACCACGATTCAAAAATGTGGGATGAAGTATTTATGAGTGATGAGCAATTAGGTTGGTTAAAACAAAATTTAGAAGAATATAGCCAAAAAGATAAAAATAAGCCCATTTTCATTTTCTCTCATCACGTTTTACCGGATACAGTATCTGGATCAAGACAATCACCGTATTTAAATGACTATTTAAACGTGGATAAATTGTACGATATATTAAAAGATTACCCGCAAGTTGTTTTCTTCACGAGTCACACGCATTGGGATTTAAACTTACCGGACTGGGCTGGAAAAAAGAAAATTGCAGGCGGAGATGAAAAAGGATTTACAGTTGTAAATACGGGCGGTATTGAAACTGGATGGATGTCGGCTGGACCAAATGGCGGAGAGAAGACTGCTCCTGATGGCTATTCATTTAAACAAGGATTACAAGTGAAAGCATATGGTAACGATGTAATGGTAACAGCTTACGATTATAAACGTGATAAGGATATAAAGAAGCTATTAATTAGTGATGCGAAAGTCGCACAAATGGCACCAAATGTAACAGCTGACGATAGTAAAAATGTAATTGTCGGTGCAACGGAGTATATGGAGTACTCTGTAGAAGGAACGAACGAATGGTTGACGTATAATCCAGGGAATGCTCCGAAATTTGATGGGAACAAGGTTGTACACGTACGTCATAAAGGCGAAATGAATTTAGAGCCAGGATTAACACAGCTTCTTCGATTTTCGGCAAATAAGTGATTAGTAAGGGCCTACTTTTTAATAAGTGGGCTCTTTTGTGTTGTCGTTTTTTATCGGTAAGTCGATATATTTCAAGTTATGGACGATATATTTGAAAAAATCGTTCATATAAACTTCATGTACCGAAATAAAGTGAAAGTTATTAATGTAATTTCACGTACCGTATTGGAGTTAAAATTATTAATACAATTCCATTCACAAAAACCGAATTCCAACACATTTTTCACCCAGAAAGATGACTTCATCATTTTTACATGTAATAATAGTATCGTTACATACATTGTGAAAGAAGTACAAAAGGAGCGTTATTAATGAATTTAGCTAAATTCCCGAGAAAAAAATATACAGAGTCATATACTCCAATTGAAAAATTAAACAATTTTTCTGAAGCACTTGGTGGGCCGACTATTTATTTTAAACGAGATGATTTACTTGGTTTAACAGCTGGTGGTAATAAGACGAGAAAGTTAGAGTTTCTAGTTGCAGATGCACAGGCAAAAGGTGCAGATACGTTAATTACAGCTGGTGGTATTCAGTCAAATCATTGCCGTCTAACACTGGCAGCTGCGGTAAAAGAAAAAATGAAATGTATCCTTGTATTAGAAGAAGGGCTTGAGCCAGAAGAGAAGCCAGACTTTAACGGAAACTATTTCTTATATCATTTACTAGGTGCTGAAAATGTAATTGTTGTACCAAACGGAGCAGATCTTATGGAAGAGATGCATAAAGTAGCGAAAGAAGTAAGTGAAAAAGGTAATACACCATATGTAATACCAGTTGGTGGATCAAATCCTACTGGTGCAATGGGATACGTTGCTTGTGCGCAAGAAATTATGGCACAATCATTTGACCAAGGAATTGATTTCAGTACAGTTGTTTGCGTAAGTGGTAGTGCTGGTATGCACGCTGGTTTAATTACTGGTTTTGCTGGAACACAAAGTCACATTCCTGTAATCGGAATCAACGTAAGTAGAGGAAAAGCAGAACAAGAAGAGAAAGTAGCAAAACTTGTAGAGGAAACGTCAGCTCACGTTGGTATTCCGAACTTTATCCCGCGCGAAACTGTTACATGCTTTGATGAATATGTAGGACCAGGTTACGCGTTACCAACACCAGAAATGGTGGAAGCTGTTCAATTACTTGCGAAAACTGAAGGTATTTTACTCGATCCAGTATATACAGGTAAAGCAGTAGCGGGACTAATCGACTTAATTAAAAAAGGTACATTTAATAAAGAAGACAACATTTTATTCGTACATTCAGGTGGTTCACCAGCGTTATATGCGAATACGTCTTTATTTGCGTAAGTGTGAAAAGCATTGGGTATCCAATGCTTTTTTGTTATATAATGGAATTATTATGAAGTGAGAAGGGGGAGTATATGAGTACAAATGCAAAATGGACCATATATACGGTACTTAGCATTTCTATGTTACTAATTTTATTTGTGGCTTATGGAGTTTATTTATATTTCAATTAAGTGAAATGGTAACCAAACCAAAGGAAAAATAAAATAATTACTGTGTTAAATAGAGTAAAACATAAACCGATAATGGCTAAAATTTTCTTCTCAGATCGGCTACAAAAAGAGATAACTGCTAATATTATTACTATAACAGCAGAAGCTAATATGAAATAGGCGAAAGGTACAACATATTCTACTCCAACTCTGTCTAAAATAGGTGAGAAGAGAAAGAGATTAATAGTAACGAATATACTTACAATGAGAAACGTATAACTTTTCCAAGTGTATGTTTGTAACTGCATGGAACGATACTCCTTTCTCTTTATTATGTATATTTTTAAGTTTAAATTAATTACCTTTATTTTACAAATTAAAATATTTTGTATTGAAAAGAGGGTATGAATATGAAAATTAGAAATTGGTCTCTAGTCTTTATTGCGATCTGTATACTCATAATAACCGGCTGTTCAAATATATCAGGCAATGAAGATCAAAGAATCCAAGTGCAAAAACATATTGGTGATAATGAATATGAAGATCTTAAGGTAGTGAAAGATAATAATGAAGTGTTGCAAGTAAAGAAAATATTAAATGATATTACTTTTGAAAATAAAAAAGTGGAAATGTCTCGTCCAGCTGATTATCACTTTATTTTTCAATTTAAAAATCCGAAAATAGAGGCGAAAGCTGTGTCGTATCAAATTTGGGTAAGCCCTAATAAGGATAAAATAGAAATCAAGACGGGGGAAAATCGGTACGCTCAATTAGAAGGGAAACATGCAGCCACTTTGTTTCAGATTGTTACAGGGGAGAAACTAGTTGAATAAACGTATATAGGGTTATAGGAACTCAGCTCGTATTGTTCATTTTGGAGATAATTAGTATTCAACAAAAATAGCTATCTTTTTATATTGGAATAAATATTGAGAATCGGATAAAATGGAAATTGGACATTGACTTGATGAGCATGAGGTTCTCCGCTTATAAGCAGATTAATGAACATTAAGGTGTCCATTAATCCGCCATTGAATAATAATGCTAGGAAATATATTGTTTTTACAAAGATTCGATGTTATGTTTAATTTTCTCAATATAATATTTTCCTTATATAGGAGTGGCTATTTGAAGAAGTTAATATTATTAGTTTTATTGGCTACATGCTGTCTCACCATTGCAGGATGTTCTAATAATAGGATTACACCAAAGAATGAGTCTAAAACTTCAACATCTGTAAAGATTAAACGTATCAACAAAGCGTGGTACAAACATATTTAATAGTTTTAAGAAACTTGAAATTGTTGATGATAAAGGTCATAAGGTGAAATTCGTTAGACTGATAGTAGAGGTTGTGAAACCTGGTGAAAAGCGGGAAGCATAGTTTGCATTTGAATTTATAAAAAATGCGACATTAAAATATTCACAAAAAAGAGTCTACATGTAGTCCTTTTTTTGTGGATATTTTTCATAAATAATAGACATTCTATGGTGCCTTCCTCTGATTTGAACCATCCGGAAATTATTTTACCAAGTTAAGTAGTGTCGCCCTTCAAAATTCGGCGAATGCGAGGGACCCGTAGTAGCTCGATTGATATGGTCCTTTTTTCACTTTATCTATCATCTTAATGTATCTGTCTATTAAAAAATCTAACTTTAATCGATTAAATGAGATGAAATCTGTTAAAAATAATGAAATTTCAGGAAAAATAAGGTACACTATTCAATGGTTTTGGTTTAAAATCGATTGACGTTAATGTATACGGGGGAAAGATTAATGAACAACAATACAGTAAATGAATCTGTTGAAGAAGTTGAGAAAAAACGGGTAATATCAAAAAAACGCTTTACAAATTGGAAGCTTATCGCAGCGGGTGGCGGTTTAATTGCACTTCTTATTGGAGGAATGAGTTATTATCAAGCAACTCACTTCAATTCGAATGTTACGATTAACGATACAAAAGTCGGTGGTTTGAGCGCTGATCAGGCAATACAGAAATTAAAAACGTCTGGGCTAGCAAATAAAGTCTATATTGATCAACAAGAAATTTTAGATGAACAAGATACAAAAACGGAACTGACGGAAAAAGATTTGCCACAAGTTAAGAAACTATTAAAAAGTCAGTGGACATTTTTCCCTTCTGCAAAGGAAAAAGATTATTCATTGCTACCGGAAAAAGCGGATCAGTATCGTAGTGAAACGATGAAAAAACTTGTAGAAGAAAAGCTCGTTTCTATGAATGAAAAATTAAAAGCTCCTCAAGATGCTATGGCGAAGCTTGAACAAGGGAAAGTTGTAATTTCGAAGAGCGTTGATGGAAAACAGTATGACGTTACAAATCTACTAAAAGATTACGACAAGCAGAAGCATAAAAGCGAAATTCATCTGAAGTCTGCATACATACAGCCTATTAAAGAAGACGATCCAATCATCAAAAAAGAAGAGAAAGCATTACAAAATCTTCTTACGCAGTCTGTTGATTATAAAGTGCAGGATGAAGTGTATTCATTAAAAGCGAAAGATCTAATTCAAAATGCTACTATGTCAAAGGATATGAAAGTAAAAATCGATGCGAGCGACATTAAGAATAAGGTTGCTGAAATTAATAAGGCTAAATCTACATTACATAAAGACTTTGCTTTTAAAACACATTCTGGCTCGGTTATTTCAGTAAAGGGACAAGGATACGGCTGGGCACTAGATGTGGAAAAAGAAACAAAACAAGTTCAACAAGCCTTTGAGAAAGGCGAGAAATCGCTTTCTGCTTCTAATATTCACGGGAATGGTTGGGAGAAGGAAGGGATCGGCTATAAAACAACATCGAATAATGGCATTGGAGACACATATGCAGAAGTTTCTATTGCAGATCAACAAATTTGGATTTATAAAGATGGGAAATTAGTTGTCACAACCAATGTAGTAACGGGTAAACATAGCACGAGTGAAGATACATCACCAGGTGTTTGGTACGTTCTATATAAACGAACACCATACACGCTTAAAGGAAGCGCAGTAGGTAAAGCTGATTATGCAGTGAAAGTAGATTACTGGGTTCCATTCACAAATAGCGGTCAAGGATTCCATGATGCAGGCTGGCGAAAAGACTGGGGAAATAATGCTTATTTAACAGGAGGATCAGGCGGGTGTGTAAACCTTCTTCCTAACGTTGCAAAAACTGTATATGATAGTTTGAACACGTATGATCCAGTTATTGTGTACTAGAAAATAGTTACATATTAAGAAATAAATAAAGCGGGAAATCTTACTTGATGGTATATGAAAAAACACCTCTTGAATTCGCATGCGAATTCAAGAGGTGTTTTTTGTTTGAAAACAAGAGTTCATTGCTTCTAAGAAACAAAGTAGAAAGAGATTAAGATGAAGAAACAGGTATTCAAATAGTCAATAAAATTGACATTGAATATCATTTTCACTTATTATAGAATCATTGCATTTAATTAGACATGACTTTTTTATTAATATAATAGATTTTTAATAAGGTGTCCCATTAAAGAATTTAAACGTAGGAAAGGGTAATATAAAAATGAACTGGAAAAAAGGCGGATTATGGATCATTATTTTTTTCATTGTAAAAGGTACGATTTCTACACTGTTAATCGTTACAGGTGCTAAATATTTTAATTTATCATTTATGCAACTTTTCGCACTAGTACTGATCTTATTACTGATTTCTCTCATAAGCCGAAAATTGCTGTATAAACATAAACAAAACAAAAAGCAAAAAGAGCTAAATATATAATGAAGCCCCAGAGACCTTTGGATTTCTGGGGTTTTATTTCTATAGTTTTTTCTACATGTATATCAACTTAACAGAAAAGGTTGTCCAAAATGATAAAATCGATGTTGTTTAAAATGTGTCAATTATTTTTACATAAGGATTGAAGAGAGCTTTTGAATCAATCTTTATTTGGAAGCTACAGATGCGCATAAATTATGCTTGTTTTTCCATTGGTAGTTTAAATGTAAACGTACTGCCTTCTCCTAATTTACTTTCAACTGTAATTTCTCCTCCGTGTAGTTCGACAATCCATTTTACCATCGACAATCCTAAACCTGTGTTTCCGGTGCTTGAAGATGTTCGTGCTGCGTCAACTCGATAGAAGCGATCCCATATTTTCGTAATATGTTGCTCGCTGATGCCTATGCCATTATCGGAGACTTTACCTATTATGTTGGTTTCATCACGGAACAGTTGCATATGCACAGTGCCGTTCGCTTTGCTATAAGCAATCGCATTCGTTAGTAAATTCATTAATAAACGCATCATCAATGTTTGATCTGCTTTCATAAACAGGTTTTCCTCTATATGAGTTGTTATATCAATCGAAGCTTCTTGAACCATTAATGAAAGCTCTTCTACAACGATTTCCGTTAATTCACTCATATTGATACATTCAAATTGGAAAGTATTATGGTTTTCTTGGTCAGCTCTTGCTAATAATAAGAGTTGTGAGATTAGCGCGGACATTTTACGTGATTGCTTTAAAATTACTTCTAACGATTCTTCCATTTCTTTCGGATTATTCCTCAGTGATAAAGCGTATTCGCATTGCGAAATAATAACAGATGTTGGTGTTCTTAATTCATGAGATGCGTCAGATGTAAATTGTTTTTCACTTTCGAATGATGTCTCCAATCGCTCAAACATTTTGTCAAAGGTTTGTGCTAAATGATACATTTCGTCTTTCGGTGAACCTTGTAAATGAATTCTCTTGGAAAGGTCTTTACCATCACCAATTTTACTAGCTGAATCACTCATTTGTTGCACAGGTCGAAACGCTCTTTGTGTAATAAAATACCCTCCCACTGCGGCAATGAGAATAAGTAATGGGAATGAGATGAGTGTTATCACGATAAGCGTATTCATCGTTGATGATAATTGGCTCATAGTCATTATTCCACGAATCCAGACTTGCTCATCGCCGCCTGCATTATGGAGAAAATCATATACAATCCATTCTTTATTACCGTCTTTAATGGTTTGTATTTCATCGGATTTAAGCGATATCTTTTTATTAAAGCTTGTTGGACTATTTCCTGCCAGCAGCTCACCTTGTTTATTATAAATAATGATATTTACTCCATCTTCTAAGGGTTCAAAATCATCGTCCATCTTTAATTGTCTATGCTTATATTCAATATCTTCCATGCTTTCTTTTACTGTGCTCTTCAATTGATCTTTCATATTAAAAAGCAAAACTTTATCTGAAGAAGTTAAAATAAAAGCTAACACGAGTGCCATAATAATTACAATTAGCCCTGTATACCACAGGGTTACTTTCATTTTAATTGATAGTCTTTTCATGATTCTACTCGCAATACATAACCAGTTCCTCGTATTGTATGAATTAACTTCGTTTCAAACTGGCTATCAATTTTTTTACGAAGATAGCGGACGTAAACATCAATAATATTCGAGCCACCTTCATAGTCGTAATTCCACACATGTTGTTCAATTTTATCTCGTGTCAGCACAACGTCTTTATTACGAATCATATATTCTAAAATAGCAAATTCTTTACTGGAAAGAGTGATAACTTGGCCTCCTCTTGTTACTTTATGCATATTGCAGTCTACCACTAGGTCAGCGATTTCAAACACATTAGATGTGCTTCCTGTATTTCTTCGCATTAACACTCGAATTCTTGCTAGCAGTTCGTCAAAAGCAAACGGCTTTACTAAATAATCGTCCGCACCTAAGTCGAGTCCTGTTACGCGATCATCAATTGTATCTTTAGCTGTAAGAAGCAAGACAGGGGTTGTATGATTGTCCGCGCGTAATCTTTGTAATACTTGTAAACCATCTATTCCGGGAATCATAATGTCAAGCACAATCAAATCGTAGGTAGCCATGTTTATATAATCCAAGGCATCTTCGCCATTCCCACATGCATCGACACTATAATGTTCTGCATTTAATCGTTTTACTAATATATTTTGTAAGTCTTGTTCATCTTCGACAATAAGAACTCGCATTACCATTCTCCTTTTCTTCTTATTAATATGTATCAGTATAATTCCAAAACATTAAAGAAAGATTAGAAACTATTTAATTATATCATTTTATTTTTTTGTATATTAATCTTCCTTTAATGTTTGTTCAGTAATATAAAGGCAAGGATAAGATGCACATGTAAAGGGAGGAAAAAAGAATGAGAAAGTGGATGGTGATTGGAGCAATGTCTTGTTTATTCTTAACAGCTTGTTCTACTCAAGCTGATAACAATACAGAAGTACAACAACTGAAAGTGGAAAATGATACATTGCAAAAAGAAAGTGCTCAACTACAACAAGAACCACACAAAACAGGGCCTGCTGCGAATGATACGAAGCAAATACAAGATTTTAAAAATGAAGTCACATCTATCGTTGAAAAGGCAAATAATACGAAACCAGTTGGAGCAAAAGAAGAAAACTTAAATACGTACTTAGCAGCAAAAAAAGAAATTGATCAATTAGATGACAAAATAGATCTATCTGATAATCAGCTTGAAGCAGATTATCGTGCTGGAACGATAACTGTTGAACAATATGAAACGCAAGAAAGAGAACACGATATACTAGAAGATCAATTAGAGCAAGCAGAAAATGCACTTGAAGCAAGATTCGGAATAGATGATTAATCATGAAGGAGTGGATGAAAATGTTAAAACATAAAAAGAAAATAATGATAAGTATAATTGCTATTTTAGTAAGTGGTATTGCTATTGTTGGGGGATATTATGGTATGGGTTACAATTATGCAAAAAAGAATGAAAACTACACAGAGAAACAAGTTCGTGAAATTTCTTTATCTCATACAAAAGGAGAAATTATTAATGTGAAAAAAGAATTCGAATTAGAAGATGACAACTTAACACAATCTACATTTGAATATGAAGTGGAAATCAAAACACCTGATAATCTGTTAAATAGTTTAAAAGTTAGTGCTAGAACAGGTACAATAGAAATCAATAGTGAAGATTAAAAAAATATCGCATATTTGAAAAAACTCCTAACAAAATTTGTTAGGAGTTTTTTCATGTTTTGTGTTTGGATATTCGCTTTTCTTAGCTTGATAGCAATGTGGCTCTACCCCTTATAAACCGTACAAAAACCTTTCAAATAGCTCTAACTTGCACAATGCTTCCCGTTAATATAATACGCCGATTCTGTGAAAACCGTAAATACAACCTCTACTTCTGGAAGTCCAAAATCCATTACATATGTAGTAATGGCCTTGGCAAATCGATCACGAATTTCCTGTCCGCGCTCGAACCATTTCACTTCAATAAGAGGAAACGCTTCTATTTCTTCTCCATTGAATACAAACGTAGAACTTGGTAGTTCTAACGTAAAATTATCCGTACCACACTCACAAATCTCTGCGAGCTCTTCTACTAATGGCTTGCTTATGCGTTTTAATTGTTCAATAGTAATTCCACGAAATACAACATGCGGCATATGAATCCCTCCGTTAAATAGCTTTATATTTGCTCACATCATAACACAATTTATTTTACTGCACTAATATCTATTGGTACATTTCAATGACATTCTTAAGAATGATCATATGTTATTGAAGCAATACATGTATTATAACTATTTAAAACATTTGAGAGCTCGGTAATTGGGTAAATAAAAAAAGCCTTATCATTCTCCCTGTAAGGAAGCATGAGGGGAGGCCTCTGTTAGGAAAGGGATAGTACGCTTATATATTTTAAAAAGAAAAGACACCTTAAGGTGCCTTCCTCCGACTTGATAACCACTTTAATTTTAATAACATTGGATTCGCATCCGAATACTATTTTACTATGTTAAGTAATGTTGGTCATTGAGAAAGTCAAATACGTAGTGTTCATATATAGTGACACCTAGGAGGATGCAAGATGTAATACAGTTTTTTATTTATACAACAACAAAAAAGAATCCTAAAACCGTGCCGGGATAGGAATGTATAAAAAAATGCATAGATCGATAGAACAAAGAAAGGGGGTTCCCTTGTAAGGGGAAGATGCCTCCTTGTCCTTGCTACCGATAATAATGCGTTATGTAGACAATATTTGTATAGATAGGATATATAGTCCATACCCATCAACTTAAGAATTTAGAACTCCCCCAAAAAATTATGAGTTTTTTGTTACAAGTTATCACAAAATTTTCGTTTTTTGGGTAGTTTTATTTTCTTAGCTTGATTGCGATGAGCGGTACTCCATAAAGGCCCCTGATACATAATTGATGTTCTGCCATTTGTAGAAAACAATCCACTTATACCATTTTAACAAGAATAAATATCTCGTCCATGTTGTAATATTGGCTTACGTTAAGCTTGTGAAAAAAACATATTCATGTATAATACAATTGATGTATGATACATTAGTTGTAGGAGGGTGACCTATTTGAAAAGAGAAGATGCCTTAAAACTAAGAACAGATATTAAGAAAATGATTATAATAACTGGGGTTTTTGAATCTCAAAATTTGCCCAATGGACCATTTGAAAAACCTTTACCAACTTCTCAAATGATGGCGTTAGAGGAACTAGAGGTGGAAAAATTAACTGTTTGGCAACTATCCAATAAACTTAGATTAGAGACTTCAACTGTAAGTAGATTGGTAGATAAGTTAGTAAAAAAGGGGCTTATTTATCGTGAAGTAAATGAAAAAAATAGAAGAGAACTTTTTCTGCACCTCACAGAAAAAGGTCACATAACTGTTAATTGCTTAAGAGAGCAATCCATTACATTTTATCAAAGTATTCTCAATAATTTATCAGAATCAGAACAAAAAATAGTTGTGGATGGTTTTGAATTATTTATTGATTCTATTTCTAAGCCTTTTGATTAGAGTGAGGTAAATCATAACATTTGGAGGGTAAAATGAGTTTGGATTTTGAACGTCCTATTATTGAATTAAAAGAGAAATTTGATGAATTAAAGAAAATTATGAAAGAAAATAATGTAGATTTATCGCCAGAAATTCATGTATTAGAAAAACGTTTAAATAAAATGCAAGATAAAATTTATTCTAATATTACACCTTTTCAACGAGTTCAAATTGCAAGGCTACGTAACCGGCCCACGACATTGGACTATATACCTTTATTGTTTACAAACTTTCTCGAACTTCATGGTGATCGATTATATGGTGATGATAAAGCAATGATAGGTGGTATTGCAAAATTTAAAGGGATGCCCGTTACGGTTATTGGTCATCAAAGAGGTAGAAATACAAAGGAAAATATAGAAAGAAATTTTGGAATGGCACATCCAGAAGGTTATAGAAAAGCGCTAAGACTTATGAAACAAGCTGATAAATTTAATCGCCCTATTATTACATTTATTGATACAATAGGCGCCTATCCAGGGAAAGGGTCTGAAGAACGTGGAATTTCTGAAGCGATAGCTCGAAATCTATTTGAAATGGCTACACTTAAAGTGCCAATTGTTTGTATTGTAATTGGAGAGGCATCAAGTGGTGGAGCTCTTGGCATTAGTGTCGGTAACCATATCCATATGTTAGAGTATTCATGGTACTCGGTAATTTCGCCAGAAGGAGCAGCATCTATCCTATGGAAGGACGCTAAGTATGCTCCAGAAGCTGCCGAACATATGAAAATTTCAGCAAAAGATTTAAAACATTTAGGAGTTATTGATGAAATCATTCCTGAAATTAAAGGTGGAGCACAAAATGATATAAAATCACAGGCAAAAGTGATTGAATCTGTAATCGAATCATCTCTAAAAAAATTGATACTATTATCCTCGGAAGAGCTTATACAACAGCGGTATGAAAAGTATAGACAAATAGAGAATTATAAATGAAAATATTTAAAGTCCGTATTAAATTTTGGAGGATTATCGCAAAAAATTCTAAATATTTTGCAAGTAACCTCTTAAACTGGGATATGCTGATACTATTACACTACAAAAGGTGTATGATCGGTATGGAAAAGGAAAATTTGTTCAAATGGAAGCATTATCACATACCCATCAACTTAAGAAATGGATTGTTCCCCAAAACGAAAAAATGAGCTGAATTCTCATAAATAACTGTAAAAAGGTGGAAATTTCGGTATGGGGGTATCTCAAAGGCTTAGGTTGATGGCAATGGGGTGGGCCCCCTTTTAGCAAAACCGGAGTGGAAATGATGAGTATAAACAGTTTTGTGGGATTGATAAAGGACGAATTATTAAAAGAGGTAAGCATTAGAAGTGAGGATGAATTCGAGCCTGTAGTAGTTAAAGATATTCCTAGACTTTGGAAGTGTTTAGGGATGGGTAATTATGCCGCAGTATTTATGCATCAAGAATACAAAGATTGGGTAGTGAAAGTTTACGCGCGAGAAGGAGAAGGAATTGAAAAAGAGTCAGAAGTATACCGAAGAATTGGAAACCATCCTTCTTATTCGAAGCTTATATATAAAGGAGAAAATTTCATAGTATTGAAACGTTTAAAAGAAATTACCTTATACGATGCTATTCATAAGGGCATTAAAATTCCTAAGCAGGTGATCTTTGATATCAATGAAGCTTTAGAGTATGCAAGAGAACAAGGATTAACTCCTTGTGACGTTCACGGGAAAAATGTGATGATGGAAAACGGAAGGGGATATGTAGTCGATGTATCTGACTTCTTAAAAACAAAAGAAGATAGTAAGTGGAGAGACCTAGAAAAGGCATATTTTATATTTTATTTGCCTTTCATTTATAAATTTCCTTTCCCTGTTAAAGTACCGTATTTTATGTTAAACATTGTTAGACGTTCGTATAGAAAATATAAGAAGCTTAAAAAGAAATTCAAATTGTAAAAGGACCACATACTTATCTTTAGGTTAGATAGGTGAACCACTAGTAAACAAAAGGACCGTACATTTTAGATATGTCTAATATGTACGGTCCTTTTTTTATGAATTTATGAAGTAATCAGTAAGCTGTACCTTTCCTTTTTCACGCAATTACTTATTTTCTTCCTCAAAGCCTTTATTCTTTTTCTTGTTTATTTCGCAAGAATTGATGCGTTCTTTGAGTTCTGTTTGGTTATACAGTGTGGTTTTACTAATCAGGATTCTTTTTGTCATACTCGTGAAGTTAATTATATTTTTCTACGTACTAAATAAAAAGATAAGGCCCCCATAATAACAGGTGCAACGAAATCAAAGAAATGGGAAAAATTAAAAAGAAAAAGAAATGGTATAAGTGTATAGATAACTGCTAGTCCTATAAATACAGGAATTCCAAATTGAAATTCTCTACATCGTTTGATTTTCCTGTATAACACTTCCCCAATTAGACAGGCTACAAGAGCCGGTATACTACCATAAGTGACGATCGTTTTAATGAATCCTAATACAACGTTCGGGTGAATAAAGCTAGGATGAGAAATATATGAAATCAAGAACCATCCAAAAATAAAAGCAAACAGATTTGCAGCATAACTAATTACAAATTTTATCAACGTAATCATCCTCACAGTTTTCTAATATTAACTCCATTGTATGACATAACGTCTCATTAACAGTAGTCAATGATGCATATAATTTTCATTTTTGTGGGATTCGCTTTTCTTAACTTGATAACGAGGGTTGAGTCATAAATTGTGGGAAATCTCTATACTGCTATTAACTCATTAGTTGAAGAAGAATTTGTTCTACAACTAATGAGTTATTATAATATGAAAAATGAAATTCTCCTTCTATAATTTATTCAAATGACTCAATCTCCGCATCTTTTGAATGCCCTGAAAGTGCTAAACATAAGCAAAATAATTAACTATCTCATGCAAGAAAGTTAGGCTAGTTAATTGCATATGTTTTATTGAAAGGGTGTGATGGAACTATGGAACGGCCGAATTGGGGAATTGGAGGATTAGTATTCGTTGGCTGCATGTTTCTTGGCGGAGGAGTGGGATCTATGTTAGGTAATGCCCAAACTGGATGGTTAATAGGAATGGGAGCTGGATTTCTTGGGATGGCTTTAACAAGACTGATTAGAAAGTGAGATAACGGGATTCTGCTTCCAGTAAATAAGGAAATATGTATGTAATACATGGCATAATAGCTTTATAAATTATAGTTAGAACCTTCTATTTTCTAAATTTTTCCATACATAGATATGATTCTCGAGTTGGAGTATGGCACCTTAGGGTGTTTTTTTTATGCTTTTTAAAAATGCCTTACCATATAATAGACTTCGTTAGATTCCGATAATCTTTTTTGTAATAGTATAGATTCATTACCGTTTCAGACTTAAGTATTCATTCATAACCTAACAGTAAAAGGGGGGATGATTCAAGATATGGCGTTTAATGATGAATTAATTTGTCAACAGTTTGCAAGAATTATCGGTGGTCAAGAAGGATTCGCCGGTGGGAAATGTGTGGCAACAATAAATCGGGATGAAATACATGCAACTATTTTAGGAAAACGTTTTAGAGTAACAACTTCTTTCTCGTTTGAATCACGAGATAATAAAACTGGACGAGCATTATGTCTAGGACGTGTAGCGCTCTTGCAGAAGGAAGTCAATGGATTTGTTGCTACAATTATTAAACAAGGAATAATCGTTTCGTCTATACACAATGAGTGGTTATGTGATGATCCAAATTTGATTTACGTTAATATTGAAGATGTTGATGATCCGCTAAGTTTCGCAAGGAAAGTTAGACGAGCGTTATGCAGTTAACCGATTTTTTTAGTTAAATGTGCAATAGAAAAGGATCTTCAATCGAAAGATCCTTTTATGCATAAGATGAAGGTTTTTCCCTTTGTTTCATTAATTAAGTCTAATTGACTAGCAAACGAACGTAATTTCTGTGTACGAATCGATATAATAATAATCTTCGCTTTTATTATAGAGTCAGTCTTTTAGTAGAAAATGAAAATATACGACAAATTTTGACAAATAAAGGCTTATATTTTTGTTATGCTATGAAAGTTATTGATTTGTAATGTATATATAGGAGGATTTTTTAATGTTAAAGAAATTGTTATTTTTTGTAATTTTGAGTTTGTGTGTAATGTCTTTAAGTGCTTGTAAAGGTGATGAAGAAAAATTAAAAGTGGCATCAGATGAGCAAAAAATAGATGAAGATAAAAAAGTAGCGGAGGAAGAAAAACGTAAGCAAGAAGAGCAACAAAGAGTAGAAGAAGAGAAGCGTAAACAAGAAGAGCAGCAAAGAGTAGAGGAAGAAAAACGTAAACAAGAAGAGCAACAAAAAGCAGAGGAAGAAAAACGTAAACAAGAAGAGCAGCAAAGAGTAGAAGAAGAGAAGCGTAAACAAGAAGAGCAGAAGACTCAGCAACAACAGTCTATACAACAAGAGAGAACACAAAAACAAGAAAAAACAACACAAGCAACAGGTGGGAAACCAACAAGATCACAAATTTCAGTTGGTTCACATGTAGTTATTCAATTAGATAATGACTATAGTAAAACTGTAAGTGGTGTTGTGAAAGACATCTTAACACATAGTGAAACACATACATACGGCATTAAAGTTCGATTACAAGATGGACAAATTGGCCGTGTTCAAAGTGTTAATTAGTGAAAAAAGATTTGACTACTTTTCAAATAAATAAACGCTACAAAAAACCGGTTCTTTCGTAAAGGAACCGGTTTTTTGTAGCGTTTTGCTTAGCGTACGAAATTTGCGTTTTGTTGATGCCACCACACCTTTAGCAAGTTATCACATACAAGGTAATAGATGTTTTTTATCATTTGAAAGGAAGGGAAACGAACTTGGAGGGAGTACTGGAACCATACAATACATACATTGAGGGGCATGTTTGAGTTATGGATCTATCCTCCCGTTCTAATGAACTAAAAGAAGAACTTTCCCATACCGATTAGACTACTAAGCATTCCGATTCCATTCATGGTGCCTTTTCCTACTGTCAGTAAGTTTCCAAGCATTCCTGGCTGACCGTTATTTCCCCATCCCATAGGACTTACCTGTCCTCCCCATCCTGGAGGGTTTCCAAAAATACCCCAGTTATTATTGGTATTAAAATTAAAAGCTTTAGCTGGTGGCGATAGTAAAGCGGCGAGATGACCTTGTGCGAACATCCCTGCATGATTGAATGGTTGGGCCCAGGGTAAGGGAGGTTTTTGGAAATTACCTACATGGCCTTGTAATGGCGTCCAATTAGCGGGATGTCCTTGTGGCATCATCCCTGCATAATGGATTGGCTGACCTAAAGAGAAGGGAGGAGTTTGAGGATTGAAACCCGTATAATAGGCTGGCGAACCCCAACCAAATGGATAGCCTCGACAACTCCAATTCTCAGGAATCTTCAAATCATTCATTCCCTCAGCCTTAGTGATTTGGGGCTGTAAATATAATGATGACATTGCAATTTGGTTCGTATATTGCTCACCGTTGCCCTCTGAATTCAAATACCAATATTGGTACATAAGTTTATTCCCCTCACTTTAAAAATGTAATGTTAGACTTAGCCTATGTAATATTCCTTTTTATGGATGGTTACATAACTAGATTTACAAGCCTGTATTTAAAGGAATAGGTGTATGGTCTTGTTGATTTATCCTACTATTTGTGGGCAATAAGACAACTCCACCTCAAAATTCAGTGAAAGCGGCTGCCTGTAAAAGCACCACTGATTAAAGTTTCACTTTATTTTAAGGGTATTTTCAATTGCTCTTTTTGTTTAATTCAGCCTAATTTAATTTCGGTTAACAAACGTGTTTATAAAGGTTTAATCAGTAAAAAAATTTTAACATTTTATGTCGAGCAAGTAGAATTACTAAAAAGAGAATATCCATTCGAAGAGTTTGGCAAAATACTGAAAGGATAATGTATTCTTGTACAGATATGCAAACGATTTGAACTAATTAATGGAATTTGTAATGAAGGGGCAAATGAATATATGAGTGAAACATTACATAAAAGAAAGCCACCATATTTAATGCTTGTAATCCTTTTTATTGGAGCATTTGTTTCATTTCTAAATAACTCGCTTTTAAATGTAGCCTTGCCATCAATAATGAAGGATTTAGACATAAAAGATTATTCAACGATTCAGTGGCTTTCTACAGGGTATATGCTTGTAAGTGGTGTATTAATTCCGGCCTCAGCATTTTTAATAACCCGCTTCTCCAATAGGAGCTTATTTATTACATCTATGTTGATTTTTATTCTTGGTACGGCCTTAGCGGCTTTAGCACCGAACTTTAGTTTATTACTTTCTGGTCGGATGGTTCAAGCAGCAGGTTCTTCAGTCATGGGGCCTTTGTTAATGAATATTATGCTAGTAAGCTTTCCAAGAGAAAAAAGGGGAACAGCGATGGGGATTTTTGGATTAGTTATGATTACAGCTCCAGCAATTGGACCGACACTATCGGGTTATATTGTAGAGTATTATGACTGGCGTTTGCTTTTTGAGATGATTTTACCGTTAGCGATCATTAGCTTACTGTTAGGGGTTTGGAAATCGGAGAATGTCATGAGACAAAACAAAAATGCAAAACTTGATTATCTCTCATTACTATTATCTTCTGTCGGTTTTGGCGGTTTGTTATATGGATTCAGTTCTGCAAGCTCCGACGGTTGGACGAATAAAGTTGTTTTAACAACCTTAATCATAGGCGCTATTGCCCTAATTACTTTCATTATCCGTCAATTAAAAATGAATGAACCGTTATTGGATTTACGTGTTTACAAGTACCCAATGTTCGCACTTGCGTCTGTAATTGCGATTGTTAATGCAGTGGCCATGTTTTCGGGTATGATTTTAACCCCAGCTTATGTACAAAACGTCCGTGGTATTTCACCGCTAAGCTCTGGGCTGATGATGCTTCCAGGTGCGGTAATAATGGGGATTATGTCACCAATTACAGGTAAACTATTTGATAAATATGGCCCTCGTATTCTTGGTATAGTAGGACTTTCCATTACAGCCGTTTCAACTTATATGCTAGCAAACCTGCAACTCGACTCTAGTCACACACATATTATTCTTATTTACACGCTGCGGATGTTTGGGATGGCGATGGTGATGATGCCACTTATGACAAATGGCCTTAATCAATTGCCAACTCGCTTAAATCCGCATGGTACAGCTGTTAATAATACAGCTCAACAAGTATCCGGTTCAATTGGTACTGCTATTCTTGTTACGATTATGAATTCGGTAACAAAAACAAAAGCTGAAAGTCTAATGGCTGATGTAGATCCAACAACCTTCACAGAAGCTACGAAGGCAATGTTAACTCAGAAGGCTTTATTATCTGGAATTCAATATTCATTCTATGTAGCGCTTGGCATGAATATTGTTGCACTACTATTAGTTTTTTTCGTTAAACGTGTAGATACAAGCGCGGAAGCTGTCGAGAGGTTAAATCGGTAGAGTAAAATAAAACTTTAGATCATGACTCCTATAAGTTTTTACTGTTTAGTTAGACTATGAAGAAATGCGAATTTCTGCTGCTAAGGCGCTGGTATTTAAATCTGGAAAAAACCAGTGAAATAATTATATATAGTAAAAAGGATCTGATATTCATATCAGATCCTTTTTTCATTAGCAACACAGTATACTTACTTATCGTATTTGTTTGAATTGACATTAGAAACTACTGGTTTTCCCAATACTACAATCTTTAGCTCTCAATTTCTGATAAACATTATCATAATACGCTTCATTTTTATTTAGTATTTTTTCTGCAAGTTATACATGTAATAGCAACAAACAACTTAGATTAACAACCTTATAAGCAATATCATAATCGTGAATAGTTAGGGAAAAGATAAAATAAGGTAATCAATTACATATCTTTATCCCAGGCGATTCATTGCTATCTTCTTTTTATTGAATGGGATATTTTATTACATGTTTTTTTGAAAGGGTGTTTTTAATGGATAAAAAAGTATCTGCCATTCCTCAACCGAAAACATATGGATTGCTGGGGAATCTCCCATTAATCGATAAAGATAAACCGACCCTATCCTTTATCAAGATAGCGGAAGAGTATGGTCCCATTTTTCAAATTCAAACTTTAAGTGATACCATCATTGTCGTTTCTGGGCATGAACTGGTAGCAGAAGTCTGTGACGAAACAAGATTTGATAAAAGTATAGAGGGTGCTTTAGCGAAAGTTCGCGCCTTTGCTGGAGACGGATTATTTACAAGCGAGACTCATGAGCCTAACTGGAAAAAAGCTCATAATATTTTGATGCCTACATTCAGCCAACGAGCAATGAAAGATTATCATGCTATGATGGTCGATCTTGCCGTACAACTCGTTCAAAAATGGGCACGGCTTAATCCGAATGAAAGCGTAGATGTACCGGAGGATATGACTCGCCTTACATTGGATACAATTGGTCTATGTGGTTTTAATTATCGATTTAATAGCTTTTATCGTGAGACCCCTCATCCTTTTATTACTAGCATGAGCCGTGCTCTAGATGAGGCGATGCACCAATTACAGCGGCTGGATATAGAAGACAAACTCATGTGGAGAACGAAACGTCAATTTCAGCATGATATTCAATCTATGTTTTCTTTAGTGGATAATATTATTGCTGAACGTAAAAGTAGTGGAAATCAGGAAGAAAATGATTTACTTTCCCGTATGTTAAATGTGCAGGATCCGGAAACTGGTGAAAAATTAGATGATGAAAATATTCGTTTCCAAATTATCACTTTTTTAATAGCTGGGCATGAAACAACAAGTGGATTATTATCTTTTGCAATCTATTTTTTATTAAAGAATCCGGATAAATTGAAAAAAGCCTATGAAGAAGTAGATCGGGTTTTGACAGATCCTACTCCAACATACCAACAAGTTATGAAACTTAAGTATATACGGATGATTTTAAATGAATCGCTACGTCTATGGCCTACTGCTCCAGCATTCAGTCTCTATGCAAAAGAAGATACAGTGATTGGTGGGAAATATCCAATTAAGAAAGGAGAAGATCGTATTTCTGTTCTTATTCCACAGTTACATAGGGATAAAGACGCGTGGGGAGACAATGTGGAAGAATTCCAACCTGAACGATTTGAAGATCTGGATAAGGTTCCTCATCATGCTTATAAGCCATTTGGAAATGGTCAACGGGCATGTATCGGTATGCAGTTTGCACTTCATGAAGCTACACTTGTAATGGGAATGCTTCTTCAACATTTTGAATTCATTGATTATCAAGACTATCAGCTGGATGTAAAACAAACATTAACGTTAAAGCCTGGTGATTTTAAAATTAGGATTCTACCCCGAAATCAAACTATTAGCCATACTACTGTTCTTGCGCCTATAGAGGAGAAACTGAAAAACCATGAAACCAAGCGGCAAGTTCAGAAGACTCCTTCTATTATTGGGGCCGATAATCTTTCGCTTCTTGTTCTATATGGATCGGATACAGGGGTAGCAGTAGGTATTGCCAGAGAACTAGCAGATACAGCTAGTTTAGAAGGTGTTCAAACGGAAGTGGTAGCTCTTAACGATCGAATTGGAAGTCTGCCAAAAGAAGGGGCGGTTCTTATTGTAACTTCTTCTTATAATGGAAAACCACCAAGTAATGCAGGGCAGTTTGTGCAATGGTTGGAAGAATTAAAACCGGATGAGCTAAAAGGTGTTCAATACGCAGTTTTTGGTTGTGGAGATCATAATTGGGCTAGTACTTATCAGCGAATTCCAAGATACATTGATGAGCAAATGGCTCAAAAAGGAGCAACAAGATTTTCTACACGTGGAGAAGCGGATGCAAGTGGTGATTTCGAGGAACAGCTCGAGCAATGGAAACAAAGTATGTGGTCTGATGCGATGAAGGCATTTGGATTGGAACTTAACAAAAACATTGAGAGAGAACGCAGTACATTAAGTTTACAATTTGTTAGTCGTCTTGGAGGATCTCCTCTGGCGCGAACATATGAAGCAGTTTATGCGTCTATACTAGAAAATCGTGAACTTCAATCATCTAGCAGTGAAAGAAGCACGCGACATATTGAGATATCCTTGCCAGAAGGCGCTACGTATCAAGAAGGTGACCACCTTGGGGTACTGCCAATTAATAGTGAGAAAAATGTCAACCGAATTTTAAAACGCTTTGGATTAAACGGGAAGGATCAAGTCATATTGAGCGCAAGTGGGCGTAGTGTAAATCACATACCTTTAGACAGTCCTGTTAGTTTATTTGACCTTCTTAGTTATAGTGTAGAAGTGCAAGAAGCAGCTACTCGAGCACAAATACGAGAAATGGTGACATTCACAGCATGCCCTCCTCATAAAAAGGAATTGGAATCGCTATTGGAAGAGGGAGTTTATCATGAACAAATATTAAAGAAACGTATGTCAATGTTGGATCTTCTTGAAAAGTATGAGGCTTGTGAAATCCGATTTGAACGCTTTTTAGAACTTCTTCCTGCGCTCAAACCGCGTTACTATTCTATTTCAAGCTCTCCACTCGTTGCACAGGATCGTCTGAGCATTACGGTTGGGGTTGTTAATGCACCTGCATGGAGTGGGGTAGGGACATATGAAGGAGTCGCTTCTAATTATTTAGCTCAGCGTCATAATAAAGATGAGATTATCTGTTTCATTCGAACGCCACAATCGAACTTTCAATTACCTGAAAATCCAGAAACACCAATTATCATGGTTGGACCAGGTACTGGAATTGCACCATTCCGTGGATTCTTGCAAGCGCGTCGTGTTCAAAAGCAAAAAGGTATTAACTTAGGACAAGCACATCTATATTTTGGTTGTCGTCATCCTGAAAAGGATTATCTCTATCGTACAGAACTAGAAAATGATGAAAGAGATGGATTAATCTCGTTACACACAGCTTTTTCTCGCTTAGAAGGACATCCTAAAACATATGTACAGCATTTAATAAAACAAGATAGAAGCAATTTAATTTCGTTATTAGATAATGGGGCGCATCTTTATATATGTGGTGATGGAAGTAAAATGGCTCCTGACGTAGAAGACACCCTTTGTCAAGCATATCAAGAAATTCATGAAGTCAGTGAACAAGAAGCAAGGAATTGGCTGGATCGTGTGCAAGATGAAGGGCGATATGGAAAAGATGTTTGGGCTGGAATCTAAATTCTTCTTAATTAGATAAGTACTATTTCATTCACGAACTTCTTTCGACTAAGTATAATTTTAAACAAAATAAACTGATTTATAAAAACCCTGTATTTTTTATTGAATATGGGGTTTTCTTATTTTTAAATAAAAGGGATGTATATGTTGATTCAAAATCCAATAATCTTTATGCTTTATATACACAACATGGTAGATTTGACTTAATAAAAAGGGGAAACATCAGGGAGAAGTAGACTTTAATTTAAACTCAACAAAATCTTCACACAAATCTGGGGGATATGATTTGAAAATGGGTTAAGAAAGGATTCATTTATGAATGAGTAAGTAAGAAAAGCAATCCAACATTTTTATGTAAATGGAGCTGTAAATGAATATTTACTTAGGTGTGAAAATGAAATTGAATTACCTAAAGAATTAACTGTATTTATTCATAATGCAGACATTCAAACAATGCCTGTCAACATTGATGATATTTGGCCAGCAGAAAAATATGTATTCGATTTTAAACCATATAAGAATGAAGTTAATAGTAAACGAAATTAAGAATAGTTAAGAAAAAGCTATTTCCGCTCTTAATTGACACAATTTTCGAAAATATACAAATGTTAATATTTGTTATATGATATATTTGTCAAAGTACTGTTCCTGTAGTTTCTATAATGAATCTGTAAGATAGTTTGTTTGTCTCATATATTCACCTTAAACTAAAAAGAACTTGCAGAGATTCTTACAAGTTCTTTTTAGTTTAAGGGTTGAATGTGGATTTGAAATAAAGAAACGATTTTTTGAGAGGAGAAAAGTAAATGTTTATAAGAGCAGAAAGATTATTAATACGAAATTTTGAGTTCAAAGATTGGCAAGCTGTCCATGAGTATACATCAGATAGCAATGTTATGAAATACATACCCGAAGGAGTTTTTACTGAAGAAGATACAAGAAACTTTGTAAATAGAAATATGGGTGAAAATGCAGAGAACTTTCCTGTGATACTGGTAGATGAAAATATTCTGATTGGTCATATTGTTTTTCATAAATATTTTGGTGAGCATACTTATGAGATTGGGTGGGTATTCAATCCTAAATATTTCAATAAAGGATATGCTTCTGAAGCAGCACAAGCTACATTAAAATATGGGTTTAAGGAAATGAAATTACATAGAATTATAGCTACATGTCAGCCACAAAATACCCCGTCATATCGAGTGATGGAGAAAATTGGAATGAGAAGAGAAGGATATTTCAGGAAGTGTATACCCCATGGAAATGAATGGTGGGATGAATATTATTACGCTATTTTAGAAGAAGAGTAGTGTCTCAGAACGCATTGTTCAAATCAAAATCATAATTAAAATTGTGCTATCTTTTCAACCGAACATCCAATAGCAACAGCTCGCAAAGGAAGCAACCATTGGATAAAAACTGAGGATGGTAATAAATCACACTGGGCATTAGATAATTATCAAGAAGAAGGAATCAGAGTACACAACTGGTTTGTTGACGATAGTGTGGTTATTTATCATAGAACTGTTGCCACATTAATAAATACTTTAATTGAACACGGGCTTTCTCTGGATAAAATAATCGAACCACAAGCAACTTTGGCAGGGATAGAGAAAATGCCAGATTTAATAAACGAATCGCGAAGTTCATCTTTTATTATAATCAAGTCAAAAAAAACAAAATAATATTTAAAAATATATACCGCAATCTGGGAGCTTTTAATGAATTACGAAAACAGCCGTTTCACTAAGGAATGGCTGTTTTTTTTAAAACATAACCTAAGGCCGTTAAACTGTATGCATTCGAATTGAAAATATTGAACATAGGAGTGAGTGAAAATGGCATATTTATTGCAAGTTGATTTTCCGTTTGAAGGTCCTTTTGGTGAAGAAATGGAAAAAGCATTTTTGGATTTAGCAAAAAGTATTAATGAAGAAGAAGGATTCCATTGGAAAATATGGACGGAGAATCAAGAAACGAAAGGAGCAGGAGGCATCTATGTATTTGAAGAAAAACAAGATGCTGAAAAATACGCCGAAATGCACAAGAATAGACTTCAAGCATCTGGTATTAAAGATATTAGAGTAAGAATTTTTCACATTAATGAAAAGTTAACGAAACTGAATCATGGTTATAGTAAATAATAAGGGACACGTAATTCAAAAAAGAAGGGGGAATCTCCTTCTTTTTTTGAATTCTTCCTTTATAAAAAATCCCTATATAAATAGGGATTCGTGTATCGGCATATAGTTCCTTGGAAAAGGTTGTACCAAGTCGAACATATGAGAATTCTTATATTTGTGAAATAGACGTGAAAGTACTGTGGAAAAGTTGTATTGAAATAATTATTTATAAAAGGGTACGCCCCTTACTGGGAGGTAAGGGGCACAGGAAATGCAAATTTATTTGTAATTTGCTAAGTTGATTGTAACATATATACCCGTCTATACATGTTACAAAATTATGAACAAAACTATTATTTAGTAACTAGGAATAACGAAGGTTGTATGACTTAAGTTGTTTTTAAAGGAGTATAGCAGAGAAAATGCAAGAAAAGACCTGATAAAAGGACTGTTTTTGTTATTGTTTTTCAGATTTCCTTTGTTCTAGGCTGCATATCCCTATCTAACTGTGTGATCTACATAAAGCATCATTATCAGTAGTCAATGATGCATAAAGTTTTCGTTCTGGGGGAATTAAAAATCATAGCTTGAGGGCGCTACCCCATCACCATCAAGCTATGAAAAGTAAATACTTCAAAATGAAAATATAAGCGGTTTTCTTTCAAAAATACATGGGATTTTTAGCCTGGGTTGAGACTTCGAAATATTGTGCATTCGCATCAAATAACAAACATGAAAAGGACTTTAAATTTAATTCGCAAGATCTCTTTCTTTTACAAGATCTTCGATGTTATTTGCTTCTTTGATTTCTTTTGACGATAACCAATTTTTATTTATTGTTCCTGTCTTATTGGTTAAATAGATGTTAAAGTTTTTATTATATAGTTCTTCTTTAAGGATTGTAGTTACTTTGATTAAATCCTCAATTAAAAGGGGAGTGTTTTCAAATATATTATTGGTGGTATTTATAACTAAAGTCACTAAATATTTTCGACTATCCTCATCATCTGAACTTGAATAAGTAATACTTTGAAATGCAAATCGATCGTTTTGCATTTCATGTAATCTTTCTTCTACTTTGGTGTGCGTTCTAATCCGATTTTCCTAATATTTGTTTATGGCATCTGACGTCTTAGATTTCATTGTTTGTAACAGTTCTTCTTTTGTTATTATTTTTTGTACATTTTTAAAAGGTCCGCCTAAAGATTCACCATTTTGATCCTTAATCTCTAGTTCTGTTATCTTTTTATTATTCTTCTGAATGAGTTGAAATAGAGCATATAAACGATCTAATTCTACTGAATCCAATTGGCTAAAGTCAATCTCGTTACTCATTTGCAAAGTTAATAATAATTCATTAGTTGGTTTTCCTTCATCTGGATCTTTACTATCTAAAATATATTGAAGAGCATTTTTCGTTTCAGATTCCACGTAGCCTAATTTTTTCATTTCTTCTAGTGTTGGTTTGAATTTCTTATATTCCTCATATGTTTTTTTTCCATATTGGTATTCATCACCTACTGGATATGAATAGAGGAGACCTTGTACCTTTACTCGGAATTTTAGATATTTGTTATTTTTTTCTTGCACAGTATGGTATGTATTACCACCATTATTTTCATTTATCGGGCTCCAATCTGTTACAACAACATCAATACCGTGTTTTTTTTTAATATATTCTTTTACCTCAGCTCCATTTTCTTGATTACAACCACTTAGACATAAGAAGCATAATACTAGCAATATTACATGTTTCAATCTTTTCATATAAGCACTCCCTACGTAAGAATTAATTCTTGAATGTGCAGTACACTACAAAACCTTCTTTTCCTTAGTCATATACTTTATCTTTTATATAGTTTGAATCTTAAATCATTTAAGTTCCTGACGTTTCCAACTATACAGCTTGAAGTATTACTGTCTTAACATATGTAACTTAGTTGTTTTAAGCTCTTTCTCAATTCTATAAGCATATGGTTCATTGGGCTCATATGTAAAACGTACATTCATACCATGGTATCTATTTTACTATAAAATCTAGTTCTATTATTAAAATGTTCCTTTTTTGTTTTTTGTTTCCTAGTATAGATGTTCCTTCTACTTCAATGAGGGAGGATTTATGGAAGGACATTATACAATTTTAAGTTATGCACCATATATAAGAAGAAAAAACATAGCTACAAACTTAATGTAACAAAATTTGTATATATGAATAATTGTATCTAAAATCACTAATGATAATGTTATACTACTATCAACCAAGAAGAATCCAACAAACTATGATTAATCACTACATCTTCTTTTATAGCATGTCAACGTAAAAAAGACACTTTCCATTGTGTCTTTTTTTTACGCTTTAAGATGAATACATTGACTCAATACTTATATTTGGGGTAGCACCACATGCCCATCAAGTTAATATTTTGCAGTACCCCCAGAATGAAATTTTTATCTATTGATAGTTATTTATGTAAGTTCGGCTCGTTTTGAAACAACTGATATCTCAATTTGATGATTATGTGACGGTACCCCATATCTATCACCTAAGAATACTAACTCCCTCTAAGAGTAAAAATCATTATTACTTTTAAACAAACTAGATTATTAAAATAGAAAACGTTTTTTCTTTACAGTTCATAGTCAAAATTAAATTATCTATATATTAAAAAGTCCTTAAAATATTTTTCTCAATATCTATTTTTTTCTAAAAAATGTATATTTTATACAGGTGATATCTTAATTCATCTAAAATATTTATTAAAAAAAACGGGAATGAGAAAGGATTGATTTATATGAATAGAAAAAAGAACGGCAGGTTACAAAAGCCAATAAAAGTGCTTGCGACATCCGTTATTTTAGCAACCACGTTATTTGCACCTATTATGTCAAACAATTTAGATGTACATGCTGAAACTGCACAAACTGCAACTCAATTTGAACAAAGAGAGTTTGACCTTCCTGGTACAGGAAGTTTTTGGGATGAAGCAAAAAGAGAAAAAAGAGGTGAGCAAAAAAATTATATGCCAACAGGCATATATGTGAAACCTAATGAACAGGTTACAATTACAGTATCAGGAACGCAAAAGATTAGAGCCATTATTGGGACACATCAATATGATAAAGAATGGGGAAAAGAAATTGATCTTTCACCTGGCTCTAATACTATCTCTTCACCAAACGGCGGCGTATTGGGGTTAGATAATTTTCAAAGCACAGGAACAGTTAAGGTGCAAGTAACGCAAGGCGGTAGTCCGATTCCTTTCTTTGTATTAGGGAAACACACAAAAGCAGACTGGATTGCCATGATGAACAACTATCCAAATGCACATGCGGTACAATTAAAATCAGAACGAGCAGTACTAACTGTAACTCGTGATAGTGCCAATAAATATATAGTAAATCAAGATCCTGTGCCACTATTAAATAAGTATGATGAAATGATTCGAGCGCAAGATAGGATATCGGGGCTATCTGAAACAGAGCCTAATCCTTTACATCGCTCAACTCGTCGCATTTGGGCCTTTGTAGAAAACCCTAACGCACAAAGTTGGGGGATGTATGCAAGTTGGGATGGAGCTGTCTTTACGACTGCTGGTGAAGCAATCAAAAGTACGTTAAATGTAAATGAGTTTGGATGGGGACAAATGCATGAAGCGGGACATGCACGACAACAACATCCATGGACTTGGAATGATTTAAGAGGTATGGGTGAAGTCACTGTTAATCTATATTCTTTAGCTGCATTCAAGAAAATATACCCAAATCAACCAACACGTTTAGATACAGAGGGAGATTATAATAGAGCTTTTGCTTACTTAAAACAAACGAATAAAGAATATAAAAACATTGACGACCTGTTTGTAAAACTTGTTATGCTTTGGCAGCTTCATTTAGCATATGGTGATGATTTTTATCCAAATCTCCACAAACTATATCGAGAGTTACCAGAGGATCAACTTCCAAAAACGGACGAAGATAAAATACAAGCATTTATTTACAATACTTCAAAGGTAGCAAAACAAAATTTACTTCCTTTCTTTGATCAATGGGGGCTGAAAGCATCAACAGAAACACGACAAAAAATCGAAGCTTTGAATCATCCAACATTAATTGCCCCTATCTGGGAAGCGACGGATGCTAAACCTGTTAAACCACTTGCTGTATTGTCTAAAAAAATAATGAAAGCAAGTGCAAATAGTGAGGAATCAACGGGTTCAGCTAGTAAGGCGATAGATGGAAAGACAGATACATTTTGGCATAGTAGTTGGACACCAAATCAATATCCTTACAATTTGACACTAGAACTTGGTGATACACGTACCATTTCACAATTGGCATATCTTCCAAGGCAAGATGGGTCAGAAAATGGCCGTATTTTAACTTACAATATTTATACGAGTGTAGATGGCGTTAAGTATGACAAAATATCATCAGGAACATGGGAAAATAATAGTAATAAGAAAAATGTAACATTTAATCCTGTTACTGCAAAATATGTTAAAGTAGAAGTAACAAATGGACAGAATGGATTTGCTTCAGCAGCTGAAGTAGATATTTTGGGATATTAATTATTTAAACAAACGGCTGAGGTTCTTCAATTGATTGAGAGACATAAAACATCGGTATCAAGCTAAAAAAGTGTATCCGTAAAGAAAAAAACGCTATTCTTTTTGTAGAAATACAGAGAAAGGATGGCGTTCTTTTATGACTCTATCAATTCAGGATGAATTTCAGTTGTTCGCTAAAGAAATACAGCGATATCTATCTCCACATATTCTTCAACAACTTGCACAAGAGACAGGTTTTGTAAAACGTAAAAGTAAGTATGGCGCGCTTGATTTGGCTGCTTTATGTATCTGGATTAGTCAACATGTAGCAAGTGATTCTCTCACTCAATTATGTAGTCAGCTTTATGCAAATACAGCTACACTCATAAGTCCAGAAGGACTGAATCAACTCTTTAATCCAGCAGCTGTCGCATTTCTTCGAGAAGTTTTTACTTCTCTTCTCACACAAAAACTCTGTTCAAATCACTCACTTTCTGCACATATAATCTCTACTTTCAATCGTATCCGTATTCTAGATGCAACAGTGTTTCAACTGCCCGATCAATTCGCCACTAACTATCAAGGTTCAGGTGGGAGTAGTAATAAGGCAGGCGTGAAAATCCAATTGGAATATGATGTACTTAATGGTCAATTCCTTAACGTGCAGCTTGGACCAGGAAAAAATAATGATAAAACATATGGTACCATCTGTCTTAAAACCGTAGAAGCAGGCGATTTGTGTTTACGTGATCTTGGTTACTTCGATTTAGGAGACTTACAAGCCATTCATGATAAAGAGGCTTACTATATCTCGCGGTTGAAGTTGAATACACGCATTTATATCAAGAACCCTGAACCAGAATACTTCAATAATGGTACGTTAAAAAAGCAAACAGAATACATTCAGCTTGATATGACACAAATGTTGTCTGGTCTAATCCCTGGTGAAACGATGGAAATCCCTGAGGCATACATTGGCCAAAATCAGAAACTTCCAGCACGTGTCATTATCCATCGTTTAACCGATGATTAAACACAAATACGTCTGAAAAACCAAGCGATACGTGAAAAGAAGAAAGGCATTGTCATGAAGGATAAAAGTAAACGTTTAATAGGCATGAATGTATATATCACGAATACGTCGCTAGAAGAAGTACCGACGAACTACGTGCATTCATTATATTCACTTCGTTGGCAGATTGAAATTTTGTTTAAAACGTGGGAGTCATTCTTTGAAATTAATGAATGCCAAAATATAAAAAGAGAACGCCTAGAGTGCCATTTATATGGACAACTAATTAGCATTCTCCTCTGTTCCTCCACGATGTTTCAAATGCGACAGTTTCTGCTTGAAAAAACAAAGCAAGAGCTGAGTGAATATAAAGCGATTTATATGATTAAAGGTTACTTTCCGTTACTGTTTCAAGCGATAGCTATTGGCACAGAAGAGCTTTTAAAAATTTTGCATCGTCTTTATCTATTGCTCAAAAAGAACGGTCGTAAATGTCATCGGTATAAGAAAATGATCGTCTTTGATATTCTAGGGATTGTGTATAAAATGACGGTGAAGGATAGACAAGCTGCCTAGCGAAAAAATCACATTTTAATAGGCTTCTTTAGTATGCCTATTTTTCTATCAATTGTTGGTTTTGAACCAAGGATTGTTTCATATTTAGTAAGTTACTTGGTTAGCTTGATGGGCATGGGGTAGCATCACATTAAGAAAAGAAATAGGAAAAACACCCTATTTCTTTTTATTAATATAATAAAATGTAATGACTAGATCCAAAATAATGATAATAATGAGAAGTAACAAGTGTATAAATGCATCAGTTTTACTGTGTAATAAAGACTTTATAAAGAAATCCCATTCTGTTTCATAGGGGGACTCTATCCAATTCCGTTGCAGACCTAACACCATTCCATTTATGAAATAGACAATACTTAATAGAATTCTTCCAACAAATACGGCAACTACTTTTAAATTCCAATGCTTTATCTTGATTACATAAAGGATTGGAAAGAGTATAAGGATCCAAAAAATAATAATATAGATTGTATTAATCATTCTCTGCTCCTAACAAAATGATTGTTTTTTAATATAGGTGAGTTTTCGGATTGAAGATATGTTTCCTTGTTACTATTTAAAAACAAGGGCCGGAATTCCGGCTCTTTTTCTATCCTAAAGTCCCACTTTATCTCTCCGTTTCAAAAAACTCAATCCATTCTCCATCAGGACCAGCGAAGAATATGTAACGTGTTCCATCTGGTAATGTTTCAATTTCTTCTCCTAGTAAAAAGGTTACTTTGTGTTTCTTTAGTCTTTCGATTTCATCTTCTAATGAATCCACTTTAAAGCAAATGTGATGTACTTTTCCTTCTGCCGGAAGAGAAGAGTTGTAGCCTTCAATTAATTCAAGTATCGTTTCCTTCGATTCTTCCACACCTAAAAAAGCGAGTTTTAAGTCGGGATTCGGGTGACCTATACGTTTAATGAGCTGTAAGCCAACTACTTCTTCATAAAATGAAATAGATGCTTCTAAGTTTGCGACCATAAGACCGACGTGTTCAATTCTTCTAACTGGCATGTAGATCCCTTCTTTCTGAAAAATATATACAATATGTTATTGAAAATTAAGAAAATAAGCAAGATAAAAACCTTACAAATTTTAGCTTGTTATATGGTATAGTGAGAAAGTATGTTTGGGGAGAAGGAAGGAGATTATACGATGAATACACCTACTCAAACTCCTTCATTATCGGCAACGATGAAAGAGTGGCATTATGCATTAGCGTATGAAATTAAACATTGGAAAACGATAGGTGGTAGTAAAATTTCTATCATGAACGGTCGTTTTTTATATACAGATTATGAAAGTACAGTATACGTATTTCAGCTCATATCGGAAGTAAGCTTACCGGAAGGTTCACCAATTCGAATTGAGTTTGATGGTGAGGAAGCGACAGGAGAAGTATTATCTGTACATGGATTAGAAATAGAACTGAAATTAAATGATTATATACAAGGTGAAATACGAGAAGCTGTTTTATACAGTGAACCGTGGCAATTGTTAGAGCAACTACAAGAGCGATTGAAAGAGGCACATAAAGATAAGCTAAAACGTAATCGTATAAAGCGTCTTGTTGATGGGACGAGCAGTCCGAAACATATTGAGAAGATGAAAAATCCGAAAAATGAATTGGCATATCGTTCATTTTACAATCCGACAACGTACGTGTGGGGACCCCCTGGAACAGGGAAGTCTTACAATTTATCACGTATTATTTCGGCGCATTATCAAAAAGGAAAATCGGTACTTGTATTAGCTCATAGTAATGCGGCAGTAGACGTATTAATGAGTGAAGTAACGAAGCAAATTGAGAAGAAAAAGAAATGGACACCTGGTGAAATTGTTCGTTACGGTTATAGTCAACATGAACATATAAGAAATCATGAAACATTACTTACGTCGAAGTTAGTTGAAACGACGAACGGATCATGGGGAGAGGAAAGACTCTATTTAGAGGAAACACGACAAGATCTTCGTGAAAAGATTTTATCATATAAAGCGACTTCTGCTGATAAGAAGCGTATACAAGAGATTGAAAGTGATCTTCGAAAGCAAAAAGCGAAAATTAAAGAAGTAGAAAAAGAATATATTGAAAATGCAAAAGTAATCGGCGCAACTTTATCGAAATGTGCCATTGATTCACTTATTTATGAGCGTACATTTGATTTAGTTGTCGTAGATGAAGTGAGTATGGCATATGTTCCGCAAATTGCATTAGCAGCTTCACTTGGAAAACGTATCGTCGTTTGTGGGGACTTTTTACAGTTACCTCCAATTGCGATGGCGAACCATGAACTCGTTCGAAAATGGCTTGGAGAAGATATGTTTTACCATGCTGGGATTGTTGATTCTGTCAATAAATCAGAAGCACATCCGAACCTATTTATGTTGCAGGAACAAAGGCGTATGCATGCGGATATATCGAAGTTTACAAACTCATTTATTTATAAAAATAGAGTATACGACCATCCGTCTGTTTCAGAGCGTAAAGAACTTGCGCGATTGCAACCGTTCGCAAATGAGGCAAGTGTTTTATTTGATACGAGCTTAATGGGAGCCTTTTCGTTAAAGGACGCTGCTTCTGGTTCTCGATTTAACATTATGTCTGGTTTAGTAGCGATGCAAATGATGTTAATCGGACTGTTAGATGGTGTTCAATCGATCGGTGTTGTTACACCTTACAGGGCACAATCCCGCTTTTTATCAACGTGTATTAGAGAAATGTTGCAGAGAACGAAATATCAAAACATACCAGTTTTAGCGGCGACGGTTCATAAGTTTCAAGGTTCTGAAAGAGATATGATGATATTTGATACGGTTGATAGTTATCCGCAAGAACGACCTGGCGTGTTATTCTTTGACCATAAAAATCATCGCCTCGTCAACGTTGCAGTGACAAGGGCAAGAGGGAAGTTCATTCAATTATCAGATTGTCATTATATGCGTAAAAACCTTTCGAGAAAACAAGCGTTATCACAATTAACAGCTCATATAGAACGTCACGGAGATGTGTATGATCGTACGACATCAAGACAATTGTGGGAGCGGAAAATTTCGAAACGTTTACGCTGGTTTATGGAAATGAATCTTGAAGAGCCGAAAGGGTTATTGAAAGATATTTTAGCCGCAAAACGAAAAATTATTATTTCACTTCCAAGTACAAAGCAAGTGGATAAGCGAGTCTGGCAAGCGTTAATGCGTACAAATGCGCAAATAACAGTGTATAGTGATGGACCAGTTCCGTTAAAAAATGTAAAGTTACAAAGACAAAATATAGCATTCCCGTTTATCGTAATCGATGATGAAATCTTTTGGGCAGGAGCACCGCTCACATCTCAAATGATGTTTGAAGGTAGTATGGAATTTCCGTACGTATGTGCAAGATTACAAGCACCGGAAACAATTGGTGTGTTAAAAGGATTTTTAGATATTCGGTAAATTCGGATAGGAATTCCTTGACTTTTAATTGGAATGAACATAGAATGAATATAATTTAATATAATCTTATGAAAATTCTTATCACGAGAGGTTGAGGGACTGGCCCTATGACACCTCGGCAGCGGATTCTTTTATGAATACTGTGCCAATTCCAGCAAGGTAACTTGAAAGATAAGAAAGAAGCTCATTTTGACTGTAAATGCAGAAGCCTCTTTCTATCTTTTAGAAAGAGGCTTTTTTATGTGAAAATATAAGGGGGAAGAGAAATGGGAGCGACTGGAGTAACGTCACAAAGAAAAACAATTGAAGAGAGTATAGAAAGAAATAAGGAAAAGTACATAGAAACAAGTCACGATATTCATGCGAATCCGGAGATTGGTAACCAAGAGTTTTACGCATCAAGAACGTTAAGTTTATTACTAGGTAGTGCAGGGTTTCAGCTGCAGCACAATATAGCTGGACATGAAACAGGATTTATCGCGCGAAAAAGTTCAGGAAAACAAGGGCCAGTTATCGCATTTTTAGCTGAGTATGACGCTTTACCAGGACTTGGTCATGCGTGTGGTCACAATTTAATTGGCACAATTAGCGTTGCGGCCGCGATCGCATTATCAGAAACGCTTGAAGAAATTGGCGGAGAAGTTGTCGTGTTTGGTACTCCAGCTGAAGAAGGAGGACCAAATGGTAGTGCGAAAGCGAGTTATGTAAAAGCGGGGTTATTTAAAGATATTGATGCGGCACTTATGATTCATCCAAGCGGAAAAACAGCGCCAACGAGCCCTTCACTAGCAGTCGATCCACTTGATTTTCATTTTTACGGAAAAACAGCTCACGCCGCAGCTTCACCTGAAGAAGGGATTAACGCATTAGATGCGATAATTCAACTTTATAACGGTATTAACGCACTTCGCCAACAACTCCCGTCAGACGTGAAAATTCATGGCGTTATTACTGAGGGCGGAAAAGCACCTAACATTATTCCTGACTACGCATCAGCAAGGTTCTTCATCCGTGCAGCAACGCGAAAAAGATGTGCAGAAGTAACAGAAAAAGTAAAAAATATCGCACAAGGAGCAGCGTTAGCAACAGGCGCAAAAGTGAAAATCCATCAATTCCAAAACGAAATCGATGAACTACTCGTAACAAAAACATATAATGACGTCGTAGCCGAAGAACTAGAATTACAAGGTGAAGACGTAAATCGGAAAGAAAGATTTGGCATCGGCTCAACAGACGCAGGAAACGTAAGTCAAGTCGTACCAACAATTCATCCGTACATTAAAATCGGTCCAGATGACTTAATTGCGCATACGAATGAATTTAGAGAAGCAGCACGTTCAGAACTTGGAGATAAAGCGTTAATTACATCCGCAAAAGCACTAGCAAATACAGCGTATCGATTAATTACGGAAGAAGGGCTGTTAGAGAAGGTGAAGGAGGAGTTTAGAGAGGCGCAGAGAAATCAGGGGTAGGTGAGAAGGAGACGTATCTCTGGATTTTCTAGTAGGAAATTGAATGAAAAAAGAACCAGCCTATGGCTGGTTCTTTTTATATTATATAAGAATTTTCCCACATACACTCGGTATCTTTATCTTAGTACCCTCTTATCAGAACGACAATTTCTCCTCAAACTCACTCTTTAAAACAATTAAAGGAGACGATAATCCAAATTGCATTAAGGAGTCTAAAAATGTAGCGAGAGAATCCATCGAATCGCTCATGACCTTCATCATATAATTAAACTCCCCGCTAATTTGATATAAATCAGTTACTTCGGGAGCGGCATTACAAAATTGGATGAAATCAGAGTATTGACTCGTTTTAAACATGATGAATGCTTGAATGTTTTTATTAATTTTAGAAGGCTCAAATTTTGTTCGGCAAGCCGCTATAACTCCTTGATCTTCAAGTTTATTAATACGCTCTTTTACAGCAGGTTGCGTCATGGATATGATCCGTCCTATTTATGAAACGGAAATTCTCGCATTTTCATATAACAAGTTTTTCTACATGAAGCTACACTCTAGAAAACAGGATTTAGGGGAATCGGACATGAGATATTTTAAAGGAAAACAATTCAAGTAAGATGTTATTTTAGTAGTTGTCGGCTACTACTGCCGTTTTTCTTTCGGTTATCGTGATGTATCTGAAATCCTGAAAGAACGTGGTATTTCAGTGAAAACAACAACCATCATGCGATGGAGTCATAAATATGGCAATCCCATCTATTGAATTTGGAAAGTAAAAAGTAAATCTGCACGCTTATGAAACCTTTCATACCCTATATAAACAAAGGCGAAGTCTTCAAAGAGACTCCGCCTTTTCAACGTACAATGAACTTCAACAATTACTAGCTACTTCCTAAACATTGTTCTGCATTTACCAACCTGTTTATGCTTTTTTCAAACTTTGCAACAGAACCAGTTTAACCATCATCATGCACATGGAACTTTAGGTTATTTAAGTTCAGTTGAGTTCAGAAAACGAGCCCTTAAAAAAGCAGTCTGAATTTGTGTTGACAATCACACCTCCATCAATACTATCAAAAGAACCTTTATACTGTTACAGCTTGAGAAATCCATTGAGCAGTTAGTTCAGGAGATTCAACAGGAAACTGATGACCGTACTGAATACGTGTAATATCCAAGTGTTCAAACTGCTTTGGGACATGATGATCCTTGTCCAAAGCTCCCCATAGTATCTTAATTTTCCTCTTATCCCATGTCTCGGGATTTAACTGGATGGATTTTGATATAGTTAAGCAAGACATGACCGTAGCGTTAGTTTTGCGTATACGGGGGGATTTTAAATCACGGACCACAGAATGAGCGTAATTACTCAATAATTGACTCGATGTTCTGAAGCTATTGGTTTGAATTAGCTCTTTTTCCAAACGGGCGGGCTCCATATATTTTAGAACGAAACTTGTAATACGTCGAAATCTATATTTAGGTTGGATAGGATGCAGTACTGGCTGCAATAAAATGAGTTGTTTGATCAGTGAGGGCAGCCGTTCCATCACTTGAGCCGCAATCAATCCGCCAAATGAATGCCCCACTAATATAACGGGTCTGTTCAACTCAGTGATCATAGTGGAAATGCTCTCTACATAGCCTTCTATCACAGAAGGATTATGGTGATAAGGGGTACGCCCAAATCCAGGTAAATCTACGAACCAAGTATTTAAACCGCTTAAAAATTGTGAGAGGGGCAAAAGGGCATCGGCATTGCTGAACGTCCCATGAAGAAAAATAATAGGTGTTTCATTCCTATCTTTCTCTAGCGAAACTAAGTTAGCCCTTCTTCGTTGACTAAAATCTTTCTGCTCATTTTGATTCAGGCCTAAATGATTTAACCGATAATCCAAATCACTAATGATAAAAGGGAGCGTGGACGGAACTACGAATGAATTTCTGCCGTTCCTTTGTTCTATTTTTAATTTACTGTAAACAGGGAATTCCGACTTAACAAGAAAACTCATGGATTCTTTAGGAATACCAAGCATCTTATCAGCACCCATTCTAAGCACAGTTTTCAATAACGGAAGCGGTATAGTTCCTAACGGCTTTGTTGTCTGTAATTCGTGTGCCATGAGTTTGATGAAAGTTCGGATCGACGGACTTTCTTGCTTAGAATCTAAAAGATAGTAGGTATTGCTTGATAACCCTTCTGTGTTAACAAGTTTTGAAATAAACGAAGCCACATGGTCAATATGAACCATTGGTAACCAATAATCGTCGCCGCCTGGAACAAGCGGCATAAGATTTCGCCTTACGGCATCGACTAAGATACTAAGGCCTCCAATCTGTTCTGTTTTCCCTGAGAAGGAGTCTCCGACGATTACACTAGGATTAACAGTAGATAAGGGAATGCTCATGTTATGAAGAGATTTTCGTATATAAGAGTCGGCTAAAAACTTCATTTTTTCATAAGGCGGTTGATTGTCCAGCAAATGATCTAGATCCAACAATGCATTTTGTTCATGATAGGGACTCATAAAGCCTGCGACATGGATAAAATGCTTTAATTCTTTTTCAGCGTGGATATCCTGTGCTAGCCGAACAAGGGATTTTGCAGGGGTGAGGAAAGACTGTTCAGCTTCAATGAGGTTCAACTCAATATTCATTGGACCTCCTGCGTGAATAATTAGATCAGTTGCAAGTAATTGTTTGTAGCTGTCATCACTTAAACCTAATCGAGGCTGCGTTAGATCACCGATAACAGGAACAATGTTGTTCTGTTGATCGGGTGCCAGTTGATTGATGATGGTAAGAAGACGATTTTTTTGACGTACAAGTACATAAATCTGATGCTGAGAAGCTAACTCAGCGATTAAATGACGTCCAATATAACCAGTTCCGCCAGTCATGAAGATATTCATAATAAAAACACTCCTTTATTATTTTATAGTACTAACTAGTACTAATGTATCTAAAAATATTACTTTAGCATGGAAGCTAAAGTAGGAAATAAATTTTTGATCATATCTTGGTTGTTAGAAGCTTGAGCCAAGAAGAGAGCACCCTCAATAGAGGAGACAATCAACATAGCTGTTTGTTTAACGGGCAGCTCTTTCTTTAGTTCTTGTCGTGCAATCCCTTGGGCTAAAATCAATTCAACACCATGCAGCTGTTTTTCAAAAAAACTCTTGATTCTATCTCTAATTTCAACCGCGTCAATAGGCGTCTGTGTATACAGAGTCAGGAAAGGACAACCGCCAAGGTAGTTATTTTGTTCAATAGTATCGCTTAAAATGTGGAGTACCGCTTCTAATTTCTCTTGAACGGTGAGCTCAGTTTGAGACACAATATAATTAATTCGCTGTTCGTAATGTGCTATCAACTGATTAACAATAGCGAGCAGCAGCTCCTCCTTGCTCTTAAAATAATAATAAATGTTCGTTTTTGAAACTTTGCTATGTGCGACTATGTCGTCCATGCTTGTTGCTAGAAAACCTTTAGTAAGAAACAATGTAAAAGCGGATTGCAGAGCAATATCTTTATTAGTAAGTGTATTTTTTTTCATATTAGTACTATACAGTACTATAAATGGAGAGTCAAGGGAATGATTGATGAAATGCATAGGGGTTCGACCGCACATCCATCAACTTAAGAAAAGTAAACATCCCAAAAACAAAAAAATGAGCTACCTTCTCAAAGTAACTACCTGTAGAGAAAGAAAAAGTTCATTTAGTGGGTACTTCAAAACCTTAGCTTGATTGCGATGGGGTCACCATATCAAAAAAAAGAAAATTGTGCGTTTAGACATATTTTTCAACCGCTTCCTGTACGTTAAGGGACTCGTTATTTTTTTTACAGTTTTTTATTATGAAATTCTAAATAACTAATTATAATAGGTGAAAAAAACGATTAATAGTTGGGGGACGGAAAGGATTCGAATTTACATTCTTTCTCAATACATATTATGGATAAATAAAGTAAAATATGGGTTGGGGTTATGTCTCATGTTGTGTTAATCCTAACAATAACTAAGGGTACATAATATGCTTTCATACCTTTGAATGATTTTGTTATAGGAGGGATGGAGATTTAAATGGCTCAAATTGTTGGTATTGATAGATACCTTTGTACTGGGGCTTTAATCTATATGCGTGAGGGCCTTTCCCTAAGTCTTGTCAGGAAGTAAGGAACAGTAAGCAAACACTGATATAATATGAATAGAGAAGAGGAATGCCTTATGAAAATACGTAGTCAAATTACATGTGCAAGTCTGGCCCTTTTAATAGCTGGAAGTTCCCTGTTATATACAACACCAACCTCAATTGTAAAAGCAGAGCCCACTCAAAATGTATCTAGTTCGTTACAAACAAATACGCAACGAGATCGTACTTCCGTCAAGCAAGCAATGCGGGATACATTGCAACTTGGATACCCGGGGATACTTGCTAAAACTTCTGAGGGTGGAAAAACGTGGGGGTATGCCGCTGGGATAGCGGATCTGAGAACCAAGAAACCAATGAAAACAGATTTTCGCTTTCGCATTGGGAGTGTGACGAAGACGTTCACCGCAACAGTTGTACTTCAATTAGCTGGAGAGAATCGCCTGAATCTAGACGACTACATCGAAGACTGGTTGCCTGGTGTCATTCAAGGAAATGGATATGATGGTAACAAGATTACTATCCGGCATATATTGAACCATACAAGTGGTATCGCTGAATACTCAAGGTCAAAAGACGCTGATTTTACGGATACAAAAAAATCGTATACGGCAGAAGAGTTAGTGAAGATGGGGGTTTCTTTGCCCCCAGACTTTGACCCAGGAGAGGGCTGGTCTTATTCAAACACAGGATACGTATTACTGGGCATTCTTATTGAAAAAGTAACCAGAAACAGCTATGCGGAAGAGATTGAAAATCGGATTATTGAACCACTTGAATTGTCGAATACATTCCTACCAGGCAATTCAAGCGTTATTCCAGGCACTAACCATGCCCGTGGATATGACCAACCAGACGGAGCAAGTGAGCTAAAAGACGTTACTTATTATAACCCAAGTGCAGGTAGCTCGGCTGGAGATATGATTTCTACTGCTGACGACTTAAACAAATTCTTCTCTTACTTGCTCGGTGGCAAATTACTGAAAGAACAACAACTAAAACAAATGCTTACTACAGTTCCTACAGGAAGAGAAGGAATCGATGGATATGGTCTTGGAATCTATGAAACTAAGCTTCCAAGCGGTGTCTCGATATGGGGACACACAGGTGGCATTCTAGGGTTTACTACTCTTGTTGGAGGTACACTTGGAGGTAAGCATACGTTGGTTGTCAATTGGAATAGTTTGGGTAGAACTGACAGTCCTAATCCTTTTAAAAATATTTTACTTGCTGAATTTAGCAAGTAGAGAAAAAAGGAAAAATTTACCGTAGTTTTCATAGTTAAAAATATACTTTTCTGGTTCAAAAGCCCCACCTTATTTTCGAGAAAAATTTGGGGCTTTTTTTGTTTTGGTGGCGTTTATTCTCCTTAAGTTGATGGATGTGGGGTAGCCCCACATTACTATCAAGCTAAGGTTTTAATATATCTCCTAAATGAACATTTTCTTTTTCTACAGGTAGTTACTTTGAGAAGGTAGCTTATTTTTTCGTTTTGAGGGCGTTTATTTTTCTTAAGCTGATGGATATGGAGTATCCGCCCTAAGTTAAATAAATTTTGACTTAAAAACAAGTGATTTTAACAACGTTAGGAGTGTTTCATGCAGCACAATGTCATTTGTGTTGTATTGCAAGAAAAAAATTACATTAGAAAAGAGCCAGAATTCATCCTGTTAAGGGTAAATCGACTCTTAATATTTAAAAGGATGGTAAAAAGAAACACAGAAGTAAAAAAACTGTGTTTCTTTTTGATTAATATATTTACTGAACTTTACGGCACAGATGCTCCTTCTATCCTATTATAAAAGCGATTTTGAAAGTAAGTAATTTGTAAGAAATGGGTAAGAAAAAAGAAATTTTCATTGTGTATGATAAAAATATAAAGAAGCGTGAAAGGCGGAACAGATATGATTTATATATGAAAAACAGACCAGTAACAAGACTGTTTCAAGGAAAAGAAGTAATTTATGTGGTTAACATATACGTGGAAAAAGAGGGATTTACCCAGGACAGAATGGCGTTTGTAAAAATAATAAATATGAAGATGATTACGAATTCAATGTTGACCTTTTTTCATTGGTGGAGATGGTAGCTGTGTGGTTAATACGAAATAGCAAGAAACCACCTATACAATATGAATAGAGGAGAGGGATGCCCTATGAAAACATGTAGTCAAATTACATGTGCAAGTCTGGCCCTTTTAATAGCTGGAAGTTCTCTGTTATACACAACGCCAACCTTAATTGTAAAAGCAGAACCTACTCAAAGTGTATCTAGTTCGGTACAAACAAGTACTCAACGAGATCGTAATTCTGTCAAGCAAGCAGTGCGGGATACATTGCAACTTGGATTCCCGGGGATACTTGCTAAAACTTCTGAGGGTGGAAAAACATGGAGTTATGCCGCTGGGGTAGCGAATCTGAGCAGCAAGAAACCAATGAAAACAGATTTTCGCTTTCGCATTGGTAGCGTGACGAAGACGTTCACGGCAACAGTTGTACTTCAATTAGCCGAAGAGAACCGCTTGAATCTAGACGACTCTATTGAAAAATGGTTGCCTGGTGTCATTCAAGGAAACGGATATGATGATAAACAGATTACTATCCGGCAAGTATTGAACCACACAAGTGGTATCGCTGAATACACAAGGTCAAAAAGTTTTAATCTTATGGATACAAAAAAATCGTATAGGGCTGAAGAATTAGTAAAGATGGGGATTTCGATGCCCCCAGATTTTGCTTCAGGAAAGAGCTGGTCTTATTCAAATACAGGATACGTATTACTAGGGATCCTTATTGAAACAGTAACCGGGAACAGCTATGCGGAAGAGATTGAAAATCGGATAATTGAACCGCTTGAATTATCGAATACATTTTTACCTGGCAATTCAAGCGTGATTCCAGGAACCAAGCATGCCCGTGGATATATCCAACTAGACGGAGCAAGTGAGCCAAAAGATGTTACGTATTATAATCCAAGTATGGGGAGCTCGGCTGGAGATATGATTTCTACTGCTGATGATTTAAACAAATTCTTCTCTTACTTACTTGGAGGTAAATTAATAAAAGAACAGCAACTAAAACAAATGCTTACTACAGTTCCAACAGGAGAAGCTGCACTTGGCAGATATGGTCTTGGAATCTATGAAACTAAGCTTCCAAACGGTGTCTCAATATGGGGACACGGAGGTAGCATTCCAGGGTTTGTTACTTTTGCTGGAGGTACACTTGGAGGCAAGCATACATTAGCTGTCAATTTGAACAGCCTTAATGCTGATAGTCCTGATCCTTTTAAAAATATTTTACTTGCTGAATTTAGCAAGTAGGCCAAAAGGAAGAACGGATAAATTTTATCATATTTTCATAGTTAAACAAACAAATGATGAAATTGATCACTTATCTAAGGAGGCAATTCCCTCATGAAAAATAAACTAACTGGTGTATTAGCCGCTACATTAGCGCTAACTATGATTCTACCAACAGGGGCGAAAGCATTTTCTGATAGTAAGACTACAGTTGTATCTAACGTAGAAGTAGCTAGCCAAGAGCTGAAGAAGATTGCAGCAGAGAAGGCTGCGCTACTCACGAAGTCCCATGGGACGACTAGCGTGCAGTATGCGCTAATTGATAATGGCAAGCTTACTTTGTCGGGGCAGGCTGGAAAGAACGATATGGAAGGGGAACAGCCACTAACCAAAGATACTCTATACGGGATTGGTTCAGTCAGTAAAATGTATGCAACAGCGGCTGTAATGAAATTGGTCGACGAAGGAAAAGTCGATTTGGATGCTCCTGTGGTTAACTATGTTCCTGATTTTAAGATGAAAGATGGGCGGTACAAACGCATTACCCCGCGTATGTTGTTGAATCACTCCTCCGGCTTGCAAGGTTCCACGTTAAGTAATGCATTTTTATTTAACGATAATGATACCTATTCCCATGATTTCTTGTTGCAGCAATTGTCCAACCAGAGCCTGAAAGCAGACCCTGGCGCGTTCTCGGTATACTGCAACGATGGTTTTACGCTGGCCGAAATTTTGGTGGAAAGAGTCAGCGGTATGAGCTTTACCGAATTTCTACATCAACGGTTTACAGAACCCTTAAAGATGAATCATACAAAAACGCCGCAGGACAAATGGAGAGACGAAAAGCGGGCTGGACTTTATTTTCCGACGTACCAAGGGCAGCTTCCAATTGAATCGGTGAATGTGATTGGTACGGGAGGGGTCTCTTCCACGGCAGAAGATATGGTACGATTCTCACAATTATTTATGGGACAGGGAAAAGGGATCCTCTCTGATAAGGTAGTTAAGGCGATGGAGCAAGAGGAATATAAAAAAGGAATGTGGCCGGGGGATGGAGATAATATTTTTAACTATGGTCTTGGCTGGGATAGTGTGAAACTATACCCATTCAGTGAATATGGGATAAAAGGCTTGGCTAAGGGCGGCGACACGGCACTGCAACATGCTATACTGGTCGTGCTTCCGGAACAGAAAATGGCAGCGGCTGTGTTGTCATCCGGTGGACGAAGCTCTACAAATCAACTGCTGGCAACTGAATTGCTGCTCGCCGTGCTTAAAGAGAAGGGGACAATTAAGAACATCAAGCCGAACAAATCTTTTGGCAAGCCGGTCAAGGTCAAGATGCCTCAAGACGTGGCAAAGAAAGCAGGCTTTTATGGCAATAGCGAAACTCATTTCAAAATTGAAATTACGAAGAATGGAGAACTGTTCTTACCATCTAATCGAGAAGAAAAATATGTATATACTGTGGATGGAAGCTTTATTAATGAGAAGGGTACTTCTAAGCTCAACTTTGTCACCGAGAAGAATGGAAGAACTTATTTGAGGGAGAGCACATATAAATCGACACCAGACTTAGGGCAAGGTGCGATGAATCACTATTTAGCCGAGAAACTAGAAGACAATGTGCTATCGAAGAAAACCGCTGCCGCATGGGCGAAGCGGGAAGGTGTCAAGTTCTATCTCGTGAATGAGAAATTTAGTTCTATTGAATATCTCGTACAACCGAAATTTATTACCACACAAATTATTCGTAAGGAAGGCCTGGCGGGCTATTGGGAGGGCAGAAAAATTACAGGTCCGAACACCGCGGCGCATCAGCTCCAGATCCCCGTGATGAATGGCCGTGATACGACGGAAACGCATTTCTATACAGAAGGCGGCAATGAATATATGGAAATGGCCGGGTTGTTATACGTAAGTGGAAACAACGTAAAACCACTTGATGCTGGCCAATCATCCAAAGTTACTCTGCAAGCAAATGGGCATGCTAAATGGTTTACGATCCCGCAAGCGGCAGCAGGAAAAAGGATGACCGTGACATTGCCATCGAAGGGTGCGTTCGCGGTGTATGATGAGAATGGAGTATGTGTCAACTTTACCATCGTGAGCGGCAATAACAAAGTAAAACTGCCGAAGAATGGAACGGTTGTAATTGCTGGGGCACCGAACTCAGAATTTGCAATTACGTTGAACTAGCTACAATTCAAAATGGACTTCAACAAAACCAGTACGACATAGGAACGTTGTTTTGCTGGTTTTGTTTGTATTTACGTATTATCTTTAAGAAGAGAATTTCAAAGAATAATATCACGCTCAAACTCTGCAAAAACAGCTATCAAACCAATTTAGGGCAATCATCATTTGCTCCATTAATCTTCTTGATGTAAATACGTTCGCAGCCGGTATTATGATGTACAAGCCCTATACGATACAGGAATTATCCGAGGTGTTTCAGCTACTAAGTTTACGCCATATGGCACACTCACACGTCAACAGGCAGCACTTATGTTAGAACGAACTCTAGAATATCTAGGTGTAGAAAAAGAGTCAAATATAGGGCCCTACCACATCGCTATCAAGCTAAGAAAAGCATAAATCCCCAAATAATAAAATTGAGATCCCCAGAGTAAAAATCATTGTTTTTGGGTAGCATAAAACCTTAGTATGTTAGCGATGTGATGCTAACCCAAATTTGAACCCTATTCCTCAATGGATCAAACAATTTAACATGGTAAAAGTATATTTGGATGAGAGTCCAATACTTACTATTGAAATTGTGATGGTTCACATTGAAAGAAGGCACTTTAGGGTGTCTTTTCTTTATGAAAAAAATTCCCGCACAATGTACAGGGATAAAAAATTATAAGTCATGGTGGGACAGTTCCTGTTTTAGTTAATCAGGTAGTTTCTATTAAAGGTAAAAACAAAATGTAATGCTTTGAAAAAAACCATGTACTAGAACTGGTACTCTGTCGGTAAGCCATGAAAGAGGTACTTATATTATTTGTTTTGTAAATTATCTTGAATTTGTTGTTCCATATTTACTAGTGATGTTTTTAGGGAATTACTAAGCTTTTTAACAAATTTAAGAACAAGAAGTCAGTTTTTAATAATAGAATTCTAAAAGCGTTAGGGTAGAAATTTATTGTTTTTGTTAAAAAAGAATTGACTTCTACTATAGTTGTAACTAATATGGTTACATAAGGTTGTAATTGAGTTAGTTACAACTTATGGATATTTAAAGTGAAAATAAGGTTTATATATTTAATTAAGGATGGTAGCCCACATGTTATCGCCCGGTGTAGAAAGTTACTAACATATTTAAATCAAGATATATTCCGAATTTTAGTATCTTCTATTTTGGAGCAATGATGTGCAGCGCTATCTTTCATTAGAAATCTTATCTAATCTTTTTGGGAAAGGTTAGTTTTGAAAAATATAGTAAGGTAACTCAAAAAAGAACAAGATATAAAAAAGATGTACTTATATAAACCAAAAAGTTAGCTGAGAGTTTTAAGTGATAGCTGGACTGGTTAATAAAAATAAAGGTAGGGGATTTAAATGAAGACGAAACAAGATAATCTTATATACGTATGGGACGCATATTGTGGATGGTGCTATGGATTTTCAGAAAGTATTAAAGGATTTTACAAAGAACACACTGAAATGCCGTTAACGGTTTTATGTGGAGGATTATTTTTAGATGATTTACCAATAAAAAATTTCTCATATATAGAAGAGGGGAATAAAAGAATTAATCAACTTACAGGTGCAGAATTTGGTCCTTCATATCAAAAATTGGTGGAAGAAGGGACTTTTAAAATGAATTCGAAAGATGCTGCAATTGGCTTTTCAGCTTTACGCTCATTAGCACCAGACCGTTTGTTAGAATTCACTGCGGCTATGCAAAAAGCGTTTTATTATGAGGGCCAAAGTCTGAGTGATCCTGAAACATATCGTAAGATTGCAATCGAGCATGGTTTGGACCCTGAACAAGTACTAGAACGTTTAAACGCTCAAGAAACAATAATAGATGTCCAAAACGATTTCAATAAAGTGCGACAGCTTGGTGTTAATAGTTATCCTTCATTACTTTTACAAAAGGATAATCAAATTATCCCTATTGGTGGTGGGGTAATGACGCCGGATAAAATTGAAGCGCGTTTTAAAAATTTATATTAATGAATTTTAAGTTACAGTATATAACATTTAACGTTTTAAAAAAGGCTAGAAGTGGATGGACTTAAACCTTTTTATAACAGTCATAGTTTCAACTTATTTTTAAAAAGAGTCCAATTTTAATGTTTCTATTGACTATAGTAGCAAACATGTTAGCTTACGCCAACCGACATTCATCTCTCGCCTATTTGTTGGTGCTATCACACTTTCAGGTAAATTGAAGAGGGAGCTTCTGTCGGAACAAGATAAAAATATGTTAACTAGTAAATCACTTTAACAAAAGGAGAATAACATTCTATGTTTAAAACAATTGATACAAATCAAAAAGATGTGAAATTGACGGTGTTTAGTTCAGATGAAAAAAGTTTTATGGTCACTGCAACCTTAGTTGAGAAAGCGGGACATGCATTTTTAATAAACTCAAAATTTACTCAATCTGATTCGAAAGAAATTGTTGAGTATCTGAAAAAAAACGACTTATCTTTAGATGAAATCTTTATTATTCATGGGGATCCTGATTACTACTTTGGATTAGAAATTATTAAGGCTGCTTACCCAGAAGCTATAGCGTATGCTACAGAGTCTACTGTTGAACATATTGTTCATTCTGTCTTAGGTAAATTAAAAGTTTGGAAAGGTGCCCTAGGAGAAAACGCACCAAGCAACGTAGTATTACCTCAAGTGTTTAAAGAAAAAACGATTGATTTTCAGGGGTTAACATTTGAACTAGTAGGCTTAGATCATTACAGAACTAGCTTATTTAATAAAGAGCTAAAAGTATTAATTGGTGGTATTGATGTATTTAACGAAATACATGTATTCTTAGCGGATACTAGCTCAAAAGCGGCTATGGAGGCATGGATTGAGAACTTGAAAGTATTACAAGCATTAAATGCTGACATAATTGTACCTAGCCATGGATCAATTGAAAAATCCTTAGATAATCAAGCGATTATTGCAACTATGGATTACCTAAGAACTGCGGTTCAAGCTTCTGAGGAAAGTAAAACTTCAAAAGATTTTGTAGCGAAACTTGAAGCAGCATATCCAGACTATGCAAATAAAGGTGTATTAGAATTAAGTGCAAAAGTTGTAACAAAAGAAATGCCTTGGGGTTAATGCTATGAATAAATATCAAAAACTATTACATGAAACGTATGTGTTAACTGGCGAGGGGAAAATGGATGCTTTCAAAACGTATTTAAGTGAAAATGTATCTTGGACAGAAGCTGCTGGGTTTCCATATGCGGGCACTTATACAGGTCCTGATGCAGTAGTGAAAAATGTACATGAACGTCTTGGCACGGAATGGGATAACTATAACGCTAAAGATGAAATTTATGCTTTTAATAACAATACTGTTATCGTGTATGGAAAATATAGTGGAACATATAAAGTAACAGGGAAATCATTCATAGCAGATTTCTGTCATCTTTATGAGTTTGATGAGAACGATAAGGTTAAGAAGTTTATTCAAATTGTGGACAGTGCAACTGTTAATGATGTATTAAGTTAGAGTTATTAGTTTCTAACATGCCTTGTATAAGGGGGAGTGTAATTTCCTAACATTCCCCCTCACATTACATTTTTGGGAAGGTTTCTACTTCTCAAGCGTGTTATGGAAGATAACTTATACGATTAGAAGAGGTAGGCATAAATGAAATTAGAGAAAAATTTAATAGTAATAATTATTTCTGTGTTTATTTTAGGAATTGTGTCGACTTTGATATTTCAAGCTTCAACTGGTAATACCAAAGGTCACTCAATAAAGAGTGAGAATGTTGCATCGGTATCGAAAGAAGCGACAGAAAATGAAAAGAATAAAAAGATGGTAGTTGATTTCTATAATGAAGTTTTTAACAAACATGATATCGATATTATCCCTAAATATGTAAGTGAAGATTATAAGCAACATAATCCTTTTGTTGCTGACGGACGAAAAGCCTTCATGGATTTCTTTAAGGAGGACTTTGTTAAAAATCCTAATTCTTCTGCAGAGATTAAACGAGTAGTAGTAGAAGGAGATACAGTTGCTCTTCATGTACATTCTCGTACTAATTCTCAAGATAAGGGAGTTGCTATAGTCGATATATTTCGTATAAAGAATGGTAAGATTGTTGAACACTGGGATGAAATTCAAGAGATTCCAAATGAGGCAGCTAATGATAATACTATGTTTTAGACAGAAGGTATATTCAATTGTTATTGATGTATAGAATCTAGAAATTATAAAATGAAGGGGATGTCCTAGGTATACTACTAGGACATATCTTTTTGTTTTAACGAGATTTAATATATTATCATTTGTAGAGTGCTTACTTCATATGTTTTCTGATAACTTACCCTGAAACTGCACCATGTTAATATTAAATTATCGTATTAATTTGTAAGAAAGCTATTTTATATTGAGCAAGAAAAAGTATTCAAGTATAGATTTTGAAGAGGAAGTTTTTTTGATAAATCAAAAAAAATTGATGAATTAGTTGCATATAGAACTCATCTGCGTATATACTATAAATATCAAAAAAAATTGATGAAGGGAGAGTGACTACAGTGGCACAAGATTTTCAGCTCTATGAGAAAAAGTTTAAAGCGTTGGCGGATCAGAAGCGTCTAGAAATCATGTATGAACTTTGCCAGCGAGGCCAGACTTGTGTATGTGATTTAACAGAGATTTTTGAAATGACGCAATCTAAGTTGTCATATCATTTAAAGATCTTATTAGATGCAGGTTTAATTGTAAAAGAAACAAAAGGTACGTGGAGTTATTATGATTTAAATGATGCGGAAGTAAATAATTTATTATCAGAAGAATTATGCTGTATCTTTAGAAAAACAGGCAAAGGTAGTTGCTGTTAAAATTTTGCACCATTAATCAAAAAAAATTGATTAATGAAATATAAAGAGGAGGAATTAGCTATGAGATATGTTCACGTTGGTATAAATGTTACGGATTTAGAGAAGTCTATTGAATTTTACGAAAAGGTATTTGGTGTGTCACCAGTTAAGGTGAAAGTGGATTATGCAAAATTTTTATTAGAGACGCCAGGACTTAATTTTACACTGAACGTAAGAGATGAAGTGAAGGGAAATCAAGTAAATCATTTCGGTTTCCAAGTGGATACAGCTGAAGAAATTACATTACATAAAGAAAGGTTAGAAAAAGAAGGTTTCTTTGCGCGTGATGAAATGGATACGACTTGTTGCTATGCAGTTCAAGATAAGTTTTGGGTAACAGATCCTGATGGGAACGAGTGGGAATTCTTTTATACGAAAGCACATAGTGATGTTCATAAAATTGAAGAGCCTTCTTGTTGCACGACTTCTAACGTAGTAGAAAAAAATTCTTGTTGTTAATAGGAGATGGAAAATAAAATGAAACGTTTATCTTTTCTAGATCGATATTTAACACTATGGATTTTTCTAGCTATGGCTGTTGGGATTGGTTTAGGGTTTGTGTTTCCTAGTGTAGTAGACGGACTGAATACATTACAAGTTGGAACGACGTCTATTCCGCTCGCTGTCGGTTTAATTGTCATGATGTATCCACCATTAGCGAAAGTTCGTTACGAGGAAATGGGCCGTGTATTTAAAGATGTAAAAGTATTGGTTTTATCTTTAGTACAAAACTGGATTATCGGACCTGTACTTATGTTTGTTTTAGCAATTATTTTTCTTCCTGATAAGCCAGAATACATGGTCGGGCTCATTATGATTGGTTTAGCACGCTGTATTGCAATGGTAATTGTTTGGAACGACCTTGCAGATGGGGATAAAGAGTATGCTGCAGGTTTAGTAGCTTTTAACTCAGTATTTCAAATGTTATTCTTCTCCGTTTATGCATACGTGTTTGTAACAGTCATTCCAGAATGGTTAGGGATTGAAGGGGCTATTGTTGATATTACAATGATAGAAGTAGCGAAATCCGTATTTATCTATTTGGGAATTCCTTTTATAGCAGGTATGTTGACACGCTTTGTACTCGTTAAGTTAAAAGGAAGACAGTGGTATGAAAAGGTGTTTATACCGAAGATTAGTCCACTTACATTGCTGGCACTACTATTTACAATCATCATTATGTTCTCTTTAAAAGGGGAAATGATTGTTAGCGTACCATTAGATGTAGTAAGAATAGCAATTCCGTTATTAATCTATTTTATTGTCATGTTTTTTGTTTCTTTCTTTATGGGAAGAAAAATTGGTGCAAACTATCCGGTGACTACAACGTTAGCATTTACAGCAGGTAGTAATAACTTTGAGTTAGCAATTGCTGTAGCAGTTGGTGTGTTTGGTATTCATTCAGGCGCAGCATTTGCAGCTGTTATTGGTCCGTTAGTGGAAGTACCTGTAATGATTGCACTTGTAAATGTCGCTTTTTGGTTTAAGCGTAAATATTTTAATGATCAACCAGTATAATTTAAAAACAAAGGCGGAAAACAACATGGAAAACAAAAAGACAGTCTATTTCTTATGCACAGGAAATTCATGCCGAAGCCAAATGGCAGAAGCATGGGGCAAACAATATGTAGGTGATAAGTGGAATGTATATTCTGCAGGAATTGAAGCACACGGAGTAAATCCAAATGCTATTAAAGCAATGAATGAAGTAAATATTGATATAACGAATCAAACATCGGATATAATCGATTCAAATATTTTAAATAACGCTGATTTAGTTGTTACCCTTTGTAGTCATGCAGATTCTGTTTGTCCTTCCACACCTCCGCACGTTAATCGTGTACACTGGGGATTCGATGATCCAGCAGGAAAAGAGTGGTCTGAATTTCAACGTGTTCGCGATGAAATTGGAGAACGTATAAAACGGTTTTCTGAAACAGGGGAGTAAATAAAGGAAAGAGCCAATCTTCTATTGTATAGGGGATTGGCTCTTTTTTCTATAGATAGTCACCACTACATTGGTTTACAACAACTATCTCAACAAATGTAGAATATTATGTAAGGATGATATAGTTAGAATAGTCATCCCCTTTTATTAAATTTATACATATAAAACACTATTGATAGTTAATAATGAATAAAATTTGGTTTTTATAATAATCGAGATAGTGGTTATAAAAAGTAGTTTGTAATAAAAATTTTCACATGAAAGGAAAAAAGGATGAAACATATAATTAAAGATGTATTAATGAACTATTTTAAAGAAATTCGTACATTAATAGTTGAAGAAGAACTACATACGAACAGTTGGCATACCGATCTACACTATAAAATCATCGTAAATGGAGATCGGTACTCAGCACGGTTTATAAATAGCGATCGAACAATCAATCCGGCCTTTGGGACGTTATCAAATGAACAATTGAAAGAGCAAGTACGGTTTACGTATTATTTACGAGAGCATGGAATTCCATTTATGCAGATTAAGGAGAATAGGGCGGGAGAGTCCTTTACATTACTCACTTGGAATGAGGAACAGTACCGGTTTGTATTGTCTACTTGGACGGAAGGGGAACATGTCACTTATTTCACAGAAACGATGGCAGAAGTCTTTGGAAAGGAAGCAAGAAAGATACATGATATTTCTAGTACGTTTCAAAGCCCGATTTTTCAAAAGAAATCTCATTTAGATGGATATGGTGAGTTTATAAGATTATTAGAAAATAAAGGTGGTACACGCAAGGAATTGCAGAGATATATGGATTTAGCTAAGTATCATATAGAATGCGCACATACGAGTGATTTGGAGTTTATTGTACAAACTGATTTAAATCCTTTAAATGTCATATGGGATTCGAATCAATGTGTAAAAGGGATTGTAGATTTTGAATCGATTGGATATGTAGATCGTATTGAAGGTTTAGCCTTTTTAATAAAATGGTATTCCCGGACAGAAGGAATAGAGTCGCATGAAGTATGTTCGAAAGTTGCTAGAGCATTTTTAGAAGGGTATGGAGCTAATAACATTTTAACTTTAAAGGATTATAAAAGACTGTCTTCGTTGCTGTGGTTATCCGGTAGTCTAAATTGGAACTTTGTTAAAAAGACGATGAGTCTATTAGGTGACGAGAGTGCATTAGTAGAACATTTGAGAGTTTATAAAAGAAGAGGAGAAAGACTATCATCATTGTTAATTTGTAGATAACATTTATTCTTCTAATTTTGGATGCGAAAAAGAAAGTATATGAGGTGTTCAAAAAATGAAAATACAAATTGTATTGTTTGACGGTTTCGGAGAACTTGTCTCCTTTGCACCTTTTGAAGTACTGAAAAGAGCGATAGAAGAAGGGGCTCCATTTACGGTTGAACTCGTATCAAGTGAACGAAAACAAGAAGTTACTACTTCGTTCGGAGTTACGATCAAACTACATGATTTTTTACGAATGGATAATCGTCCAGATTTATTAATTGTGCCTGGTGGTGGCTGGAATCATAAAGCTGAACATGGGGCGCGAAAGGAAGCTGAGCTTGGTACTTTGACTAAAATAATTAGAGAGATGCACAATGAAGGAACGATCGTTGCTGGAGTTTGTACTGGAGGTATGTTACTAGCTGCATCCGGTATATTGAATGATAAAAAGGCGACAATGCATCATTTGGCGCAGAATGAAATGAGTGAATATGGAGCAGAACTGCTTCCTTACAGAATTGTGGATCAAGGGAATGTTATTAACGCAAGAGGAGTTACTTCAGGAGTTGATTTAGGACTTTGGATCACGGAAAGATTCGCAAGTTCTAAAATTGCAGCTGCTGTTGAATATAGAATGGAATATGAGCGGCGAGGTGTTGTTTGGAAGTAATTTGACCGTAATCATAGTTTTTTTGCTGTATAGCGTATTAGATATTGTAAAAGAGAAAGAGCCAACTTATACGAGCAGGCTCTTTTTTTTTATGTATTCATTCTCTATGTTTAATAATTGGGCTGAATATAACCTAATTTTATTCCTTTCGTGACAGCTTCTAAAATGAGGGAAGTGCAACATAATGGACATAAACGTTGCTTATACATGTAAAGTAAGATGTCATAAAATGAATAAAGACTGCTAATTTTCGTGCACTTTGATTATGTAGAAATAGGGGGGATGACATGAAAGACAATACGCCTAAGAAAATTTTATTTATTCAATCAGGAATTCCTTTTTATTACCCAATGATCGAAGCAGCAATTTTGAATAGTTTACAAAAGGTAAACAGTAATACAATTATGGTGAACCCAGAAAGAGCGATAGAAACCGCATTAAAAATGAAACCGGATTTTATTTTGGTACTCGGTGGTTTAAACGAGGGAATTATTAGTGTCATGCCAGTACTAAAGAGTGCGGGTTTTACTACTGGACTTTGGCTGACAGATGATCCGTATTATACGGATGTAACACAACATCTTGTGCCGTATTATGTTTACATATTTACGCAAGATTTAAATTGTATCAAGTTTTATAGAGGGTTAGGATGTAAGAATGTGTTTCATCTTCCGTTAGCAGCAAATCAAGATGTGTTTAAACCTTCTCAGAAAGAAGATACATATAAGTATGATCTTAGTTTTATAGGCACAGCATTTGAAAATAGACTTACCTTTGTTGATTCTATTTCAGAGTATTTAGCAGAAAAAAATATAAAAATTGTGGGGTTCGGTTGGGAGAAGTTAAAGAATTATGAAAGATTAAAGGATAAAATACAACTATTGCCACTTGCGAAGTATGAGGATGCATTGCAATTTTACGTATCGACTAAAATCAATATAAATTTACACCGTTCACCAAATGATAAAGAATTGAATTGTAATGCCGCAAACATCCAAGCATATTCAGTAAATAATAGGACTTTTGAAATCAATGCTGTAGGTTCTTTTCAATTAACTGATATACGACCAGATGTAGCAAAGCATTACATACCAGGTGTTGAAATAGAAACTTTTAATAGTGCACGGGAGTTTATACAAAAAGCGGAGTATTATTTGGAACATGTACAAGAAAGAAAACAAATAGCAAAAAATGGACTGGATAAAACTTTGAAAAATCACACTTACGATAGACGTATAGTACAATTATTAAACTATATTAATTTCATAGGCGTGAAGATGTAGTCTAACCATTAACTGAAATGATAAGCATTTGGTGCTTTCTAACTCTCGTATTCTATAAAAATTATTTACGAAAAATGGATTTGGATAATTTTGTTGAATTTATTTATTATGAAAAAACAATTTTACATTCAAACTAATTTATATCTAACAATTAGAGGAGATTAAAAATGAATCACTTTTTTGTAGAATTTGGTGAATATGAAGCAAGTGTTTGTGAATGGGGAGATAAAAGTAATCCTCAAATCATTTGTTTTCATGGTCTAGGAAGTACAAAATTAAGTTTTATAGAAATAGCGGAACTTTTAAAAGATAAATTTCATATTGTATCGTTTGATCTACCTGGACATGGGAAAACACCAAGTTTCGGGAAGGATGAAGATTACGGTGCATCTCATTTAACAAAATGGGTAGTAGCATTACTTGAGCAGCTAGGAAAAGAAACATTTCATATAGTAGCACATTCATGGGGAGCAAGCGTTGCGCTTCACTATGCAGCAGAATGTCCAGAAAAAGTGAATAAAATGGTATTGTTAGATGGTGGTTATCATCATGGCAAAATGAATGCAGATTATTTTGCGAAGCTATATAAAGGTGCGAAAGAAGGAGAGTGTCCACCGCGATCATTAGAAGAAGAAATCACCCATTACGAAAAAGATTTTGATGAATACATTTTTGACAGTAAAGAAGCATTCATCCAATCAGAAAAAATGGTTTACAGCAGGTGGTCACCATTAATAGAACGTGCGGTTTATGACTTAATGCGAGAAGAAGATAATAAAGTGAAATGGCATGCTACTGGCGATACCGCTAGAAGTGTAATTAAGTTTCAATATACGGTGTATAAAACGTTGAAATCGCATGAAATTAAAAATGATATTTTATTATTGTATTGTGATCTCCCACATAATTATTTAGAAATAAGGGAATTGCAAATTGCAGAATTTAGGAAGCATATTGATATTACGACTAAGCTCTATAGAGATACAGGGCACTTAATGCATTGGGATAGACCGGAAGAGATTGCTGAGGATGTTTTACATTGGTTCATATAAAGAAGGTCCGTTGTTCGCATTTGAGCAACGGATTTTCTTTTGAAAAATTGAATGTAGTTGTCATAACCAGTTCCTTGTAAATAAAGATAATAAAGCTAGCTATAAGTCCAGAAAAGTTTTTGGAGAAAAGTAAGCCTAATGCTCAAAACTGGCTCAGGGTTCTTGATATAAATCTGTGTATGTAGCTTCAACCGCGAGATGTAGTAGACCTGTTATCATGAATAGTTTGTAAGTCTCCTAAATTGAAGTAACCAAGATTACATAAACACAAATCGCCTGCTTCTACTGGATTAGGTTTCTTGCGATTTTTAAATTAAAGGTCTTATCCAAAGTTGAGAAAAATCCACATACCCAAAATATTTCATCTTAATATTCGTTAAATCTGATGAAAAAGGAATTTGACGTGTATCATAGTATAAGGGAATCATAATAGAGGATTCTATCAGTTCTTTTTCAAGATTCTTATTTAGTAAAGACCACTCTTTAAAATGTGTATGTTTGTATTTAGATAGTTGGTTTCTTAGTGATTTATTTGTTTTTAAAACTTTAGCCAATGGTGAATATCTAGCTGTTAAAAAATAATAAAATGATATCTCTTGATTCATCTCGAATACTTCACCATGAATAAAAAGGTCGACTTGTTCATTAAGTTTTTCATCCCTAAGATAGTTTTCAAATGGAACCCATTTAACTTGAAAAGGTATATTTTCTTTTTCTAAGATATTCATTAACCATTTTGTGGTTGCTTCTGTATACTGAGTAGCTTTTATAATAAGTGGTTCTTTAAATTCAGGACGTTTTCTTTTTGGGATATTGATTTGATGATCTATGTCTTTTAAACAGCTTTTAATATTTGGGATTTTTTGAGAATCATATTCATGAATATGATTTATATTGTTAGCGATAATAGAATGTAAGTAATTACGAACATCTATGTGCTGAATGGAAGAATCGCGCCAAGCATTCATAATTATAACGCCAAAACCGGAATTCCTTTCTACTTGAAAAGTAGAATTACATTTATGGTGTTTGGAAGATTGATAAATAGTATCAAATTCCAGAGGGACCTGAATGAATTCTACTGTATCTAGCAAAGGTCTTTCTTGAAAATAATCATGAAATGCTATCAATGATGTTTTCTCCAGGCTATTCTCTCCTATATAAAAACCACCGCTTCCTATGATTTGACCGTTATTTTCTTTATAAATACTTGTATTTATCATACATAACATTTGTAAACAATAACTACACCCCTTTGGGTAATGTATATCAATAATTAATGGTGATACAACTTTTATTTTTTCTATGGGTGCCCATAAGTCTTTATAGTATGTATGACTGCGTAATTTTGAGAGACATAATTTCACATCAGACGCTGTTAAAATGGATCCATCATGAAATTTTATAGACTTTTTTAAATATAGTCTAAGCGTAGATTGAGTTAAATCCCAACTGTGAGCTATTTCAGGGAATATGTTCCCCTTTTCATCCATATAAACAAGTCGATTAAAAACATTCGCAACAATACGTGCACTATGTACATCGGCAGCTTCGAGCGGATGTGTTGTTAAAAAGGGCTTCCTTCTAGGAATAATTAATTTGTCATCTGAATTATGTATATAGCCAAATTTTGAATGAAACTTAGTCATTAAGCGTAGTTTACTGTTTGGAGACCAATTATATAGTAAATATTTACTACTTTTTTCAACAGGCTGTTGGTCCATAATTTCCATTACTTGTGACTCATAGATTTGTTCTATATTTTTCAACCATTGGAGAGAGGAGGGGTTTCCTCTACCCTTTCCAGAAATGAACGTTAGCCAACCTTCATCCATCCATTTATGTAAGTAACGTACTGTTTGCTTTGTACTTAAATTTAAAAAATCTGCTAGGTCTTGTATTTTTATATTTCCAGAAGAAAATGATTGCCATAGGTTTAGTAAAGTTTTATCCATTTTCCTATCTCCTTTTATAAGTGGACATGTTTTTCTGAAGGTGTCCATTTTTAATTTGATAAGTCTAGTTTAATATAACATTAGACAAGGGGAGGAGATACGATGAATTGGAAAGAATTTGAACAAAATATAAAAGTACGCTTAATTACATCATTTTTTAATCGTGCTGTTACATCAGCAGTAATGCCCTTTATGGCATTGTTTTTTGCTCAAGAAATAAATAAAGTATGGGCTGGTTTATTTTTAATCTTAACGGTTATGTTAAGTTTTTTTTCAAATTTAATTGGAGGTTACATTTCAGATCGATTTCAAAGAAAGAAAATCTTATTGTTAACTTCTTTTTCTAGTACTTTGATGTTTTTATTCATGACTTTAAGCTTATATCCGACAGATAAGATGATTTGGTTATTTGCAATCGCTTATGTAGGTTTTATAATAACTAGCAGTCTTGGGCGTCCATCCATGCAGGCTATCATCATAGACTCAACTACACCGGAAAATCGAAAGGCTGTCTATACAATTGACTATTGGCTTATGAATCTTTCTATGGCAATTGGTGCAGCATTAGGAGGTTTTTTGTACATTAATCATCAACAAGAGTTGTTTATACTACTGACTTGTGTTTCTGCTACAGTACCGATCGCTTATAAAATTTGGCTAGTTACAGAAGTTAAAGAATGCTTAGAAAAAAGGCAGGAAAATATAGTACTTGATCTAATTCAACATTATAAGATTGCTATTCAAGATAGAGCATTTTTAAGAGTTGTAATAGGGTCTACCTGCATATTTGCAGCAGAGTTTTCTTTAAACAGTTATATTGGTGTACGACTTTCAGAAACATTCAATCCAATAAGCATTGGGAACTTTGAAATAGTAGGAGTGAGGATGCTAAGTATTCTTAACATACAAAATATGCTCTTAGTAGTATGTTTAACATTTATTATAAATAGATTTACAGATCATATAAGTGGGAAAAAAGCGTTACTTTTAGGTCTTGTGCTCTATGGGATAGGCTATGTGGCAGTAACATCTTCAAACACTTGGTACGTACTAATTATTTTTAACTTTATTGCTACTGTTGGTGAACTTGTCTACTCACCAATCAGAAATGCAGAACAAGCTAATATGATTCCGGCTGACAAGAGAGGATCATATTCAGCCTTTGCGGGCCTATCAGATATTGGGGCGGACCTAATTGCAAGAATGACTATTATCGTCGGTGCATTCTTAATTCCTACGATGATGTCTGTTTATATTGGTATGATTGTAATAATAGGGGCATTTTTCCTATATAACGGTCTGTTTGTTAGAACTAGTAGTCAATCACAGGAAAGATTGAATAAAATTTCAATATAATATAATACCTAAAATGAAATATACACTATTCTTTCTATAGAATCGTAGAATAAGTGTGTAAAGAGGGATTATACAACTTTGGAGGAATTATCATGGTAAAATATATTTCAATTCTTGGTTCAACTGGCTCAATTGGTACGTCTGCATTAGATGTAGTCACTTCTCATCCAGAACATTTTAAAATTATTGGTTTAACAGCAAATCACAATATTGACCTTCTCGAACAACAAATACATACATTTCACCCTCAGATTGTAAGCGTAAGCACAAAAGATTTAGCAGATGCACTTCGGAAGCGAATTTCTACGGACACAAAAGTCACATATGGAACAGATGGATTAATTGAAGTTGCAACTTACCCTGATTCTAATCTTGTATTATCTGCAGTTGTCGGTGTCTCTGGTCTCCTTCCAACAATTGAAGCATTAAAAGCGAAAAAAGATATAGCAATTGCGAACAAAGAAACATTAGTTGCAGCAGGGCATATTGTGACAGATTTAGCGAAACGAAACGGCTGCCGCTTAATTCCAGTAGATAGTGAGCACTCTGCCATTTTTCAATGTTTAAATGGGGAAAATACTCAAGAAATTGAGAGGCTTATTGTTACTGCTTCAGGCGGTGCATTTCGAGATAAAACGCGTGAGGAAATGGAAATCTTACAAGCTAAAGATGCCTTAAAGCATCCCAACTGGTTAATGGGAGCAAAACTAACCATTGATTCAGCTACATTAATGAACAAAGGCTTTGAAGTCATGGAAGCACGTTGGTTATTTGATATCCGGTATGAGAAAATTGATGTTTTAATTCATAAAGAAAGTGTTATTCATTCCTTAGTTGAATTTATAGACGGATCCATCATGGCACAGCTCGGTGCCCCTGACATGAGAATGCCGATTCAGTATGCATTTCATTATCCAACTAGATTACAATCAAATTATAAAAAATTAAATCTACTAGAGATAGCTAGCCTACACTTTGAAAAACCAAATTTCAAAAAATTCCCTTGCTTACATTATGCGTATGAATCAGGAAAAATTGGTGGTACAACACCAGCTGTCTTAAATGCAGCAAATGAAATTGCAAATGCGCTATATTTACAAAATAAAATTTCATTTTTTGATATTGAAAAAACAATTTATTCTACTCTTGAAGCTCATCATAGCATTGCAAATCCAGATTTGGAAACAGTATTAGACGCCGATCATTGGGCTCGTGAATATGCAAACGAATTATTAATTAGAAAATGAAATACGAGCTAGAACAGAACTCGTATTTTTTAGCTCTCCATTTTACGTGTTCTTTTGTTTTCATACATTTACATTCACGGAATTGTAAAGGAAGGTATTTAAGATATCGCATGCAGAAGGATTTATAGTAATTATTAGTTATGCTCATTGGGAAAGTTCTTTTTAATTAATATAAGCTATATACAGAATAAAGAAACCTAAAAAAACTGGAGGTAATTATGAAAACTTTCATATATATGGTTAGACACGGAGATTCACCAAAGTTTGGAAAAGAAGCATCAAGAGGATTAACCGAAAAAGGGAAATTAGATGTTCAACGAATAACAGATATATTACAAGGTGAGGGAATCGACGTTGTTATCTCGAGTCCATACAATCGTTCAATTCTAACTGTTCAGCAGTTAGCGAAGCAAATAGGACAAGAAGTTTTAGTATTTGAAGAATTAAAAGAGAGAATTTTTATTGCTGAAGAGGAACGAATGTCGGATAAAGAATTATTTCCTTTGATAGAAAAGTCATTTTTAGACCCCGACTTTGCTTTAACGGGAGGAGAGTCTAATGTCGACTGTCAGAAACGTGCTATAAAAGTCTTAAAAGAATTATTAAACACCTATCGAGGACAGAAAGTAGTAGTAGGCACTCATGGAGCTATTATGACGTTGATGATGGGGTATTATGACAGTAAGTATGATTTGAATTTTTTACTACAGACATCAAAGCCAGATATATATAGAATGGAATTCAATGGACAGGAATTGGTGGAGGTTAAAAGATTGTGGGAAATTTCATAGATTGACTTTATTCATCCATAGCTTTTCCTAGTGACGTATATTATAAGCAATAGGGTTACTGCGGTAACTCTTTTCTTATGGCACTGACGGGGGACTGATTTCAAAAATATAAAAAATTCGGTTTCTTAGCGTACGAAATTCACGTTTTGTTCTTGCTATCCCGAGGTGAAATGGGAGGGAATATTTTTGGACAGGATATCTTTAAAGTTATTTTTTAAATCAATCCTATTTTTTTTCATATGTGCTATTGTTGTTTTTTCTATATTTCAGATTATTTTTGTCTGGAGTGTTTCGACAGGATTAGGAAGGGATGATATAGTCGGATTTTCTGATAATAAGTATGTAATTGGACGTCCACCTGTTAGCTATAATTTATATAAAAAAGATAGTGGAAAAACTATATTAGATAATGTTATTGGTTATAAAAAGGGAAAACTAAAAGCTATATTCGGAATGAAATTGAATTTGTAGTGATAAATGAGACAAAGGGTAGCTATGAATTGTATAAAATAGAAAAGGCTTCAGAAAAGGATATAGAACGGCTGAAAGAAATGAAGAAATTAGAATAAAAGAGACTATCTGATAGGTAAAAATGTACACTTGTTATTGTTAGATCTAAAAAATGGTTTAGACTGATAACTGGGTTTTATTGTATGAAAAGAATTATTATTAAAATAAAGCATTAGGGGTTCAGTCCCATGCCCTCAAGCTAATATTTTGAAGTGTCCTCAAAACGAAAATTCTCTTCGTTTTGGGGAACTACCAATTTCTTAAGTTGGGCATGGGGTATCGCCAGCATTTGGGAAAAAATCAAGCTAAGCAAAAATAAAATAAGCCATCCGTTTGGACAGCTCATTTACATAATTCTCGTTAGCGGGAGTTATCAATAATTCATATATGATAAAACTCTTAATTTAGTAGTTTGCGTAGTACAAGCCGTAACCAAATCTATTAATCTGACATACCATATGAAGGTAACTTTAAATCGATAAAAAAGTTGCAAAGGAGGTGAATATAAAGTGGCATCATTTGAAATTGGAGCAAGATCTCTTTTCAATTTTCGAAACCAACGTTTTTTCTTATTAGTTGAAGATGAAATTACAATTCCAGATAAAGGTGTAGAAATTGATCCAGTTAATATCTACGAAATTGACGAGCAAACTTTCAATCTTATCAGAGATGAAGGTGATACACCTGTAATTGTACCAAGTGATGAATTTCCAACTGTACCACCTGGATTTAAATTAGAACGAAAATGTATTTTTACAGTCGATAATGCATACTTTGTAATCTATGATTTAGAAGATGGAACTGATAACAACGTCCTATTAAGAATCAGTGCAGCTTTATTTAACTCATTGAAAAATTCCGGTGTTCGTGAATGTGTACCTCAAAATTTCATTTGAGAACATAATTTGATTAAACCTCAAATGGAATACCCTTTGAACAATTTAACTCTTAGTAGAAAACTACGAGGAGTTAAATTGTTATGTAAAAAGTTTTTTTAATTATTAGCAGTTTTTGGCGGTTCGGCAGGTACAATTGCTAGTCCAAGTCGAGCAACCTAAGAAAAGAAAATACCCCAAAACGAGAAAATTAGCATATCCAGGTGAAAATGTACAATTTTTTTGTTTTGGGGGTATTATGAAATTCTTAAGTTGATGGGCATGCAACTGTACCCCATATTAGAAAAAACGATATTTTGATGCAAAGTTATCGTGCAAACAAGAGCATTAAAGTTCTATCGCCAATTCTTTTTTTGATATAATAGATGCGAAGCAGAAAACAGATAGAAAGATACTGCTAGTAATTTATACTTAAAATGTAGGGAGATTGAACAGATTTATGGGGACAGAAAAAGAAATTAGTTCCGCTAAATTAATATGGAAGATGACGCGCCCGCATACGTTAACGGCGACGTTTTCTCCTGTAATTTTAGGGACAGTGGCATCACTTTATGTTGCCGAAATTCATTGGCTTTTATTTATTGCGATGATGGTTGCATGTTTAGCATTGCAAATAGCAACGAACTTATTTAATGAGTACTATGATTTCAAACGTGGATTAGATACCGCTGATTCTGTTGGCATCGGTGGTGGAATTGTCCGTCATGGATTGAAACCAAAAAATGTGTTAACAGTTGCGCTTTTATTGTATGTAGTAGCAGCATTTATTGGCATTTATATTTGTATGAATAGCAGCTGGTGGTTAGTCGTTATTGGTTTAATTGGAATGGCGGTTGGCTATTTATATACAGGTGGTCCATTACCAATTGCGTACACTCCATTTGGAGAATTAGTTTCTGGATTGTTAATGGGGACATGTTTTGTACTCATTGCTTTCTTTATTCAAACGAATACGATAACGATTGAAAGTGTATTAATTTCCATTCCAATTGGAATTTTAGTCGGTGCAATCAACATGTCGAATAACATCCGAGATATCGAAGAAGATATTAAAGGTGGAAGAAAGACATTAGTAATCCTCCTTGGGAGAGAAAAAGCAATAGTAACATTAGCTGTAGCCTTTTTCATTGCTTATTTATGGATCGCTGTGATTGTATTGATGGGTTATATAAGCCCTTGGGCATTAGTTATGTTCCTAGGTTTGAGAAAGCCAATCTCTGCCATTCAAAGTTTCCAAAAAGGTGCAAAGGATCCCGGGTATATGCGCATCGCAATGAAATCAACAGCGATGACAAATACGATTTTTGGCTTTTTATTATCGGCAGGATTATTAATCAGTTACTTGTTTTAAATAAAAAATATTATTACGTGACTAAACCCCAATTTCTCAATTTTAATATAGAGAAATTGGGGTTTTATTTTTATAGCGTGTATTTTCCCTTTTAATCAAAAGCAAACTTTAAAAACAAATAAAAATATCAAGCATGTGAGCATCAAGAAAAGAAGTGCATGGAATATACATCTTTAGCTTGATGGGTATGTGGCGGTACCCCATCGCTATCAAGCTAAGCCCGTGTTACGTCAATGATAAGCAAGATTATTTCTTTTTTCTCTTACAACTTGATCTTGTAATCGTTTTTGTTGTTGTTCTTTTGTTAGTCGATGAACAATCACACGAGTTGGGACTTTATCAGTCATTCCTACATAAGCATCAGCTATTTCACATGTTTGTCCTGGTTGAAGGGAGCTCATTAACGTCTCCATATCTATCTGTATATACTCTGTACCTTTCTTAATTCTTCCGTCTTGAAAATAATCAGGATTAGGATTTTTTTGATAAATACGTGTATTCGACTTGATACGAGAGATATAGTAGGCCTCTTTATCTGGTATATATTGAAGGTCTTTTAAATGAAAATAACCTAAATTTCGGATACATAAATCATTCGCTGTCACAGTTGGGGCACACAGAGAGCCGTAAGTGCAATCATGATGTTTACCTGGACCTGTATGAATATGTAGAAACTGTCCACTTAACAAATCATACTCAAGTTGAATTTTTATCCCAGCTGTATGGCTGCATCCTCCTGCACCTGGATAAACCGATGAAAATATATCCGGGAGTTGAAATGCAGTTGAATCTAAAATACGAATACGCTTGAAAACAGAAGTGTATGGAGAAGAAATCTGCATAGATGCGGCCAATTTTTTGCTTAGTAGTTCGGCTAGTAGGTGTTGTAAAAGTTGGACGGCCGCCTTATTAAACCGTTGATTCAGTCCCTCAGGACTGATGAGTACTTCTGTTGATGCTTCTAAACAGCTAGATAACTGAGTTAAAGAAGTCATAGCTATATTTTGGCTCAACCATACACATAAAGCTACTAAATCTTTTGCTTGGTACTTACTGGTTCGTTGTACAAAGCCAGCATCTTTTGCAAGATCCCGTAAGGTATTTGGAGATAAAAAACTTTGAATCTCTTGAGCAAATAGTTGTAATTTGTCATACACAGAAACAGACATAAAAAACGCCATCCTTTCCTATGATTCTACAGAAAGAATAGCGTATTTTTTCTACTTAGGGTTATTAAAATCGCTTAATTTGATAGGCATGTTGTGAAATACCCACAAGAACAGGCTTCATTAAAATTCTATATACCTCTTTCGAATGGGTGCACTCTTTGCGCCAGAACCAAATTTACTATTAATACACAAATACTATCATTGGATCATCACAAAACACACAATAGTAAAGATGTAGCATATTATATGGTGATAAATAAATTTTATGAAGGCTAATTGTATATATTCCTATAATAAAGTATATCTGTAGGAGGTAGTTACATGTTTGATAAAAACAAAATACTTCAAGCTAATGCATTTAATTCAAATTTAATTGGTCCTACACTTCCACCAATTCCACCATTTACTCTACCAACAGGCCCAACGGGAGGGACAGGCCCTACAGGCCCTACA